>NZ_JAVACL010000020.1:0-150628 GCF_032658145.1 Streptomyces sp. MK7 | reverse complement strand
CCGCCACCCGGCGTGTTCGGCGTGTTCGGCGTGTTCGGTGTGTTCGGCCTCGGACGTGGCGGCTTCGGCTTGCTGACCGAATGCACCACAGCGTCTTGGGTGGTCGGTGCGGCTTCGGCGTTCGCCACGCCGAGGGTGCCGGCGGCCAGAGCGGCAACGCAGGAGATGCCTGCTATGCGCCCAATACGCTTTCGAGCAGTGAACATGGAACCTCTCCAGCTCTCTTTTCCAGGTAAACCGCTTTCCCCCAGCGGTGAACCATTCCCCCTGCGGCTAACATCTAGCCTAAAAACTAGCTGCTCGAAGAGTCAGCGAAGGTGCACACATTCGAGCCTGGGAGGTTCAGGTTGAGAAGTCTCTTTCCTGAGAGAGTTGGCGCGGGTGCCGGCTGTTGAATCGGGACAGGAAATTGTAGCTTCCCGACCGGAGACACAACCTACTTCGAGAAATCGCCATATTTCCTGTGCCCAGCGACACTGGTGTTGCGGCAAGTAGCGCAACAACACAGAGGGCCCCTGCCATATGCAGTACATGTTTGTGAACGCTGACCTTGAGTGAGGAACCCCTGCACCAGGTCTTCCCGCCTAAACCGTCACCGCATATGACCACGCGAGATGAGGGGATATGGGAGCAACAGGCCGCATCGGCGGCTCACCCCGGTGCCTTTGCCTTCCCTGACCGCAATGGCCCTTGGCACCGGCCATACAGACGATACTAGCCGGGGCACTTTATCCACGCAGCTTGGGAGCGGCCCGGCAGTCTGCCGGGCCGTGGGGCCAAGCGCCAGCCGGTAAATCCGGCCCGAGCCGCTGCCCGCGGTGATCACCACCGGATGACGTCGAGGATTGTCTTCATCGGTGGTGGCCGGCCATCTGCTCCAGTCGGGCGATGCGTTCTGCCATGGGAGGGTGCGTGGAGAACATTTTCGACAGTCCCTGGCCCGGGCGGAACGGGTTCGCGATCATCATGTGGCTGGCGGTCTCGATGCGCGGCTCGGGAGGCAGCGGGAGCTGCTGGGTGCCCGTCTCCAGCTTGCGCAGGGCGCCGGCGAGGGCGAGGGGGTCGCCGGTGAGGCGGGCACCGGACGCGTCGGCCTCGTACTCCCGGGAGCGGCTGATGGCCAGCTGGATGAGCGTGGCGGCGAGCGGGCCGAGAATCACGATCAGAAGCATGCCGAGCAGGCCCGGGCCCTCGTCGTCGTCCGAGCGGCCGACCGGGATCAGCCAGGCGAAGTTGACCAGGAACATGATCACGGAAGCGAGGGCGCCGGCGACGGAGGAGATCAGGATGTCGCGGTTGTAGACATGGCTCAGCTCGTGGCCGATGACCCCGCGCAGCTCGCGCTCGTCCAGGATGCGCAGGATGCCCTCGGTGCAGCACACGGCCGCGTTGCGCGGGTTGCGGCCGGTCGCGAAGGCGTTGGGCGCCTCCGTCGGTGAGATGTACAGGCGGGGCATCGGCTGGCGGGCCTGGGTGGAGAGGTCGCGGACCATGCGGTACAGCGCCGGGGCCTCGAACTCGCTGACCGGGCGGGCGCGCATCGCGCGCAGGGCCAGCTTGTCGCTGTTCCAGTAGGCGTAGGCGTTGGTGCCGATGGCGACGAGCACGGCGACGATCAGGCCGGTGCGGCCGAAGAGACTGCCGATGACGATGATGAGTGCGGACAGTCCCCCGAGGAGTACTGCGGTCCTGAGCCCGTTGTGCCGGCGGTGCACGGTACGCCCTCCAAGTGGTGCGGCAGGGGAACCCTTCGCTTGTTGCTGTGCGGTGCCACTGGTGTCGTGATGTCACGTCCAGTTGACCCTTCCTGTCCGGTCAACGCCAGGCGGGCGCCGCGGGTTCCCCGGCGGGTGCGGGGGCGCCGGCTCAGAACAGGCCGGTGCTCGCGAAGCGCAGGACCAGCTGGGGTGCGCCGGACAGGGCGATGCCGATGACGGCCGTCAGGGTGATCGCCGCGGTGAGGGGGGCGGGGACGCGGTGCCGGAGGGGTTCGCCCTCCGGGGCGCGGAACAGCAGGGCCGTCCACTGGAGGTAGTAGAACAGCGCGACGACGACGTTGACGGCCATGACGACGGCGAGCCAGCCGAGTCCGGCGTCGACGGCCGCGGAGAAGACCGTGACCTTCGCGAACAGGCCGATGACACCCGGCGGCAGCCCGGCCAGGCACAGCAGGAAGAAGGCCAGGAGGAGGGCGGTCACCGGGTTGGTGGCGTACAGGCCGCGGTAGTCGGTGAGGCGGTTGTGTCGCCTCGTACGGCCGACGAGTGCGGCCACGGCGAAGGCGCCGAGGTTCACGGCGGCGTACATCAGGGCGTAGGCGACCGTGGACCCGATCGACTTCTGGGCGTCCTTGGAGTAGCCCGCGGCGGCGATCGGCACCAGGAGGTAGCCGGCCTGGCCGACGGAGGACCAGGCGAGCAGCCGGATCGCGCTGTAGGCGCGCGTGGCCTGCTGGCGCAGGGCGCCGGCGTTGCCGACGGTCATGGTCAGGGCGGCGAGCACGGCGAGCGCGGGGCCCCAGGCGTCGGCGTACGACGGGAAGGCGACGACGGTGACGAGGATCAGGCCGGTGAAGCCGACGGCCTTGCCGACCACGGACAGGTAGGCGGCGATGGGCAGGGGCGCGCCTACGTAGGTGTCGGGCACCCAGAAGTGGAAGGGGACGGCGGCCGTCTTGAAGGCGAAGCCGACCAGGGTGAGGACGACGCCGGTCTGGGCGAGGGTGTGGAGCTGCCCGTCGACGTGCTGGATGCGGTCGGCGATCCGGGTGAGGTAGAGGGTGCCGGTGGAGGCGTAGACGAAGCTGATGCCCAGCAGGCTGACGGCGGTGGCGGTGACCGACGACAGGAAGAACTTCAGGGCCGCATCGGAGGACCTCCGGTCGCCGTGCCGCAGGCCGACCAGGGCGAAGGCGGGCAGGGAGGCGACTTCCAGGGCGACGATGAGGGTCGCGAGGTCGCGGGAGGCGGGCAGGAGGGCGGCTCCGGCGGCGGAGGACAGCAGCAGGAACCAGTACTCCCCTTCGGGGAGTCCTCCGCGCGCGTCCTTCAGCGCGGTGACGGACAGCAGGGCCGCGAGGAGGGCGCCGCCGAGGACCAGGAACTGGATGACGAGGGTGAAGTGGTCGGCGGTGTAGCTGCAGACGCCGGCCTGCTTCGTCAGGCAGAAGGTGCTGCGGTCACCGTCCAGGAGGGGCAGCAGCAACAGCGCGGAGGCGGCGAGGCCGGCGACGGAGAGCCAGCCGAGGACGGGCTTGCGCGTCTTCGGCACGAACAGGTCGGCGACCAGCGCCACCAGGGCGATCACCGCGGTGAGGGTGGGCGGCGCGATGGCGAGCCAGTCGACGGACTGGACCGCCGACGCGGCCGGCGACTGGGCCAGGACGCTCATCGGGTGCCTCCTGCGAGGAGCTGCTGCACGGCCGGGTCGGTGAGCCCGAGCAGGGCCTTCGGCCAGAGCCCGGCGAGGACGGTGAGGGCGACGAGCGGGGTCCAGGCCGCGAACTCGAAACTGTGGACGTCGGCGAGCTTCGGAGCCTGCTGCGGTACGGCGCCCATACAGACGCGGCGGACCACGACGAGCATGTACGCGGCCGTCAGCAGGGTGCCGAACGCGCCGATCGCCATGAAGGTGAGAAAGGCGGGCCGGCTGAGGTCGGCGGCGGGCTTGAACGCGCCGAACAGGGCGAGCATCTCGCCCCAGAATCCGGCGAGGCCGGGCAGGCCGAGCGAGGCGACCGCGCCGAAGGCGAGCAGGCCGCCGAGGCGAGGGGCCTTGCCGTAGAGGGCGGCGCCGGTCTCGAATTGATTCGGCGCGGCGGAGCCGCTCGTTGAGGGGCGGTGGTCGGGTGACGGGAGGGCCAGGGCGTCGAGGTCGGTGGTGCCGGTACGGTCCTTGAGCCCGCCGACCAGGAAGAAGAGCAGGCCGGTGATCAGGCCGTGGGCGATGTTGGCGAACAGGGCGCCGTTCACGCCGGTCGGGGTGGTGGTGGCGATGCCGAGGAGCACGAAGCCCATGTGGCCGACGGAGGAGTAGGCGATGAGCCGTTTCAGGTCGCCCTTGGCACCGCGCTTGGCGAGGGCGAGGCAGGCCAGGGACCCGTAGATGATCCCGACGACGGCGAAGGCGGCCAGGTAGGGCGCGAAGGTGTGGAAGCCGTGCGGCGCGATCGGCAGCAGGATCCGGACGAACCCGTACGTACCCATCTTCAGCAGGACGCCGGCCAGCAGGACCGAGCCGACGGTCGGGGCGGCGGTGTGGGCGTCCGGGAGCCAGCTGTGCAGCGGCCACATCGGGGTCTTGACGGCGAGCCCGATCCCGATCGCCAGAACGGCGATGACCTGCACGGATGCGGTGAGTGACCGGCCGTTGTCAGTGGCGAGTGCCACCATGTCGAAGGTGCCGGCCTTGATCCCGATCAGGAGCAGGCCGAGCAGCATGACGACCGAGCCGAGGAGGGTGTAGAGGATGAACCGCCAGGCGGCGGCCCGGCGGCCCTCGCCGCCCCAGCGGGCGATGAGGAAGTACATCGGGACGAGCACGGTCTCGAAGGCGAGGAAGAACAGCAGCAGGTCGAGGACGGCGAAGGTCGCGAGGGTGCCGCACTCGAGCAGGAGCAGCAGCGCGACGAAGGCCTTCGGGGACGGGCCCGCGGGCGGCTTGAAGTAGCTGTGGAGCGCGCAGAGGAAGGTCAGCAGCGCGGTCAGGACGACGAGGGGGAGGGAAATGCCGTCGATGCCGAGGTGGATGCGCACATGGAGTGCGGGGATCCAGCTGATGTCGGTGGTGGCCTGCATCTTCGACGGGTGGTCGTGGTCGAAGCCGGCCGCGAGGACGATCGCGGCGATGAGGATCGCGCCGCTGACGGTCACGCCGTGCCGGAGCACAGCCTGCTCGGGCGACTTCCCCTTCAGCCCGGTGACCAGAAGGGGCGCCGCGAAGCGGCTCCTTGAGGGGTGGCGGTCGGGTGACGGGCGGGAGGGCAGGAGGGCGGCGAGCGCCCCGAGGAGCGGGCCGACGACGACGAATGCCAGAAGAAACCGCATCACGGACTCGTTGATATCGATCACGCCTGCTCACGCTCCCGTGGCGAGAAGGACGGCGGCGACCGCCAGGACGACGGTGCCGGCGAGCAGCGCGCTCACATAGGTCTGCACATTGCCGGTCTGGGCCCGCCGTACGGCGGCTCCGAGCAGCCGGGGCACGGCTCCGGCGCCGCGTACGTAGGTCTCGACGACCTCGCGGTCGAGGAACCTGACGAGGCTCGCCCCGGCCAGGACCGGGCGGACGAAGAGGGTCGCGTACACGGCATCGAGGTGGAAGCCGACGGCCGCGTGGCGGTGGAGCGGGCCGAGCAGCAGTCGTCCGGGGTCGGCGGGGTCGGGTGCGTAGGCGATGTCCCCGTAGGCGGGCCGGTGGGCGGCGATGGCCTCGGCCTCGACGAGTCCGGCGTCGGCCTCCGGGTGAGCGGCGACCGCGCCGAGCGGGACACGGGCCGCGAGTGCGCTGGTGTGCCGCCAGGCGCCGTAGGTCACGACGGCGCCGACCAGGGCCAGGCCCGTGCCGAGCACGGAGGTGGTCAGGGTCGGGGCGAGGTCGCGGCCGTCGAACCAGTCGGGCAGCACCCGGAAGGCGAGGCCGCCGAACGCGAGGGAGGGCACGGCGAGCACCCACAGCACGGCGTTCATGGTCAGGGGCTGCCCGCCGTGGTCGGGGGCCCCGGCGCCCCGGCCGCGGAAGGCCAGCAGCCACAGCCGCGTGGCATACGCGGCGGTGAGCAGCGCGGTGAGGAGTCCGGCGGCGAGGACGATCCAGCCGGCCGGGCCGGGGGCGTGGCCGGTGCGGCCGGTGGCGACGTGCTCGGCGGCGCCGAGCACGGACTCCTTGGAGAAGAAGCCGCTGAAGGGCGGGATCGCGGCGAGCGCGAGAAGCGCCACGGTCATCGTCCAGTAGGCGTCCGGGACGCGGTCGCGCAGGCCGGCCATGCGCGACATGGCGGCCAGTGAGTTGGTGCCGGCGGCATGGATGATCACGCCGGCGGCGAGGAAGAGCAGCGCTTTGAAGGCGCCGTGGGACAGGAGGTGGAAGACGGCGGCATCGCGGTCACCGACGGCGAGCGCGCCGGTCATGTAGCCGAGCTGCCCGATCGTCGAGTAGGCGAGGACGCGCTTGATGTCGTCCTGGGCGAGCGCGGCGAGCGCCGAACCGGCCATCGTCACGGCGGCCATGACGGCGAGAACCACCATCGCGGCCGACGAGGCCTGGAAGACGGGGAGGAGGCGGGCGACGAAGTAGACACCGGCGGCGACCATCGTCGCGGCGTGGATCAGCGCGGAGACGGGGGTCGGGCCCGCCATCGCGTCGGGCAGCCAGGTGTGCAGCGGGAACTGCGCCGACTTGCCGGCCACGCCCGCGAGGAGCAGCAGGGCGATCAGCGTCGGGTGGGGCAGGCCGCCGTTCGCCACGGCGCCGAGGACCTTGGTGATCCGGAAGGACCCGGCGTCGGTGGCGAGCGCGAACAGACCGATCAGGAAGGGCACGTCGCCGAGCTTGGTGACCAGGAAGGCCTTGATGGAGGCGGCGCGGGCCTCCGGGGTCTCCCAGTAGTGGCCGACCAGGAAGTAGGAGCAGATGCCCATGATCTCCCAGCCGACCAGCAGCACGATCAGGTCGCCGGAGTAGACGACGAGCAGCATCGCGGAGGTGAACAGGGAGACGAGAGCGGCGTAGGAGGGGTAGCGCGGGTCGTCGCGGAGATAGCCCGTCGAGTAGATCTGCACGCAGCCGGCGACGACGCCGACCAGGACGGCCACGAGCGCGGCGAAGCCGTCGATGTGCAGGGCGAGCTCGATGGGGACCGAGCCGGTGGGCGTGAGCTCGGTGGCGGCGTCCACGGCGGGCCCGCCGCCCTGGGCGGCGGCGACCAGCACGGTCAGGACGAGGGAGGCGAGGGTCGGCAGGACCGCGAGCGGGCGGACGAAGCCGGGGGTCGTGCGGCCGAGCAGCAGGCCGGCCGCGGCGCCCAGGAACGGAAGGAGGGGTACGAGGACGGCGAGGGTGGTCGTGGTCACGCGGTGGCCTCAGCCTTCTCGGCGGCCCGCGCGGTCGCGGCGGCGTCGCTGTCGTGGCCGGGGTCGGAGTCGTCGTCGGGGCCCTCGGCGGCGTCGCGGAGCCGGTCGATGTCCGAGCTGCCGCGGTTGCGGTAGACGGCGAGGACGATCGCCAGGCCGATGCCGATCTCGGCGGCGGCGATGGCGATGGTGAACAGGGTCAGCGCCTGGCCGGAGTGCAGGGTCTCGCGGGCTGCCTTGCTGAGCCAGACGTCGAAGGCGACCAGGTTGAGGTTGACGGCGTTGAGCATGAGCTCGACCGACATCAGGACCAGGATCGCGTTGCGGCGGGCGAGGACGCCGTACAGACCGGTGCAGAACAGGAGGGCGGAGAGTACGGCGGGATAGACCAGGTGCATCAGCGGGTGCCTTCCTCGGCGGCCTGCTCGCCCCGGGCCGCACGGACCCGGGCGTCGGTGGCGGCGTCCGCCTTCGCCTTGCGGGACAGGACGATCGCGCCGACCAGGGCGGCGAGCAGCAGGACGGAGAGGGCCTCGAAGGGCAGGACCCAGTTCTGGAAGAGGCTTTCGCCGGTGACCTTCGTCGTGCCGGCGGCGGCGCCGTCCAGGTCGATCCAGGTGGTGCGGAAGGCGTCGACGACGACCCAGACCAGGGCGGCCGCGGAGGCCGCGGCCACGGCGAGGGCGGCCCAGCGGTTGCCGGAGTCGGCGTCCGGGGAGCGGCCGATGGGGGCCTTGGTGAGCATCAGACCGAACAGGAGGAGGACGACGACGGAGCCGACGTAGATGAGGACCTGCACCCAGGCGATGAACTCGGCGGTGAGCAGGAGGTACTCGACGGCGAGCCCGCCCAGGGTCACCACCAGCCACAGGGCGGCGTGCACCAGCTGCCGGGTGGTGACGGTGACGAGCGCGGCGCCGAAGGTGGCCAGGCCGACGAGGAGGAAGGCGATCTCGACGCCCGTCGGGGAGAGGAAGCCGTGCTGTGCGGCGGCGAGGGTCACGACCGTCCTTCTCCTTCCTTCGGATCGGTGGGTTCGGCCTGGGCCTTCGGTCCGGTGGGTTCGGCCTGGGCTGCGGCCAGCTTCTCGGCGGTCTTGCGGGCGGCGGCGATCTCCTTCGGCTCCTCCGCGCCGGGGTCGAGGGCGGGCGGGGCCGGAACGGTCCACATCCACTCGCGCAGCTTGTCGCGCTCGTGGGTGAGGTCGCGGATGTCGGTCTCGGCGTACTCGAACTCCGGGGACCAGAACAGGGCGTCGAAAGGACAGACCTCGATGCAGATACCGCAGTACATGCACAGGGAGAAGTCGATGGCGAAGCGGTCGAGGACGTTGCGGCTGCGTTCGCGGCCGCCGGGGGCCGCCGCCGGGACCGTCTCCTTGTGGGAGTCGATGTAGATGCACCAGTCCGGGCACTCGCGGGCGCACAGCATGCAGACCGTGCAGTTCTCCTCGAACAGGCCGATCACGCCGCGGGTGCGGGGAGGCAGGTCGGGCAGGGCGTCCGGGTACTGCTCGGTGACGGTCTTCTTCGTCATCGTGCGCAGGGTGACGGCCAGGCCCTTGGCGAGGCCGGAGCCAGGTACGGGGGACACTAGGAGATCACCACCTTGACGATGCCGGTGAGGGCGATCTGGGCGAGGGACAGGGGGACGAGGAGGGTCCAGGACAGCTTCTGGAGCTGGTCCTCGCGCAGCCGCGGATAGGTGACGCGGAGCCAGATGACGACGAAGGCGAGGACGGCCGTCTTCAGCAGGGTCCACACCCAGCCGAGGCCCTCGGCGCCCCACGGCCCGTGCCAGCCGCCCAGGAAGAGGACGGTGGTCAGACCGCACAGGACGATGATCCCGGCGTACTCGGCGAGGAGGAACAGGGCGAAGCGCAGGCCGGTGTACTCGGTGTAGGCGCCGAAGATGATCTCCGAGTCGGCGACCGGCATGTCGAACGGCGGGCGCTGGAGCTCGGCGAGGCCGGCGACGAAGAAGACGATCGCGCCGACGATCTGCCAGGGCAGCCACCACCAGTGGAAGGCGTCGAGGATGCCGGTGAGGGAGACCGTGCCGGCCGCCATCGCCACGGAGGCGGCGGCGAGCAGCATCGGGAGCTCGTAGGCGAGGAGCTGGGCGGCGGTGCGCAGGCCGCCGAGGAGGGAGAACTTGTTGGCGGAGGCCCAACCGGCCATGAGGGAACCGAGGACGCCCACGCCCATCACGGCGAGCACGAAGAAGATGCCCGCGTCCAGGACCTGACCGACCGCGCCCTCGCCCGGCCCGATGGGGACGGCGAGCAGGACCAGCAGGTACGGCAGGAGGGCGACGGCGGGAGCGAGCTGGAAGATGCGGCGGTCCGCGCCCGCGGGGACCACGTCCTCCTTCTGCGCGAACTTCACACCGTCCGCGACGAGCTGCGCCCACCCGTGGAAGCCGCCCGCGTACATCGGGCCGAGGCGGCCCTGCATGTGGGCCATCACCTTGTGCTCGGTCTGACCGACGATCAGCGGGAAGGTGAGGAAGACCGCGAAGACGATCAGGAGTCGCAGGGCGACGTCGACAGCGTCGTTCACTGCGGGCCTCCTTCGGGGCGGTCGGGCTGGTCGGGGCTGTCGGACTGGTCAGGCCCGGCGCGGCGGTCGGGGCCTTCGCGTGTGGGCTCGGGCTCGCGCTCGGGCTTCGGTTCCGGATTTCGTTCGGACTTCTGTTCGGGCTTCTTTTCGGGTTCGTCGAAGGCCGGGCGGGCGTGGTGCCAGGGGGCGTCGGAGCTGCGGGGGGCCTTGGCCGGCGTGGCCGGCCCGGGTTCCTCCGGAGTCGCCGCCCGCGCCCGCTGCGAGGCCGAACCCTCGCTCGCGCTGCGCGCGCGGCGCGGCCCGGACGGTGCCGGGGGAGCCGCGCCCTCGGCCGGAGCGACGGGCTCGTGGGCCACCGAGGCCTCCGCGGCCGGTCCTTCGGCTGCCGCCGGGGCCTGCTCCCTGGTGCCTTCCGCCGCGGCCTGCTTCTGCGCCGCCGCGCTCTCCGGTGCCACCGCGCTCTCCGGTGCCTCCTCCGACGCGGCGGCCCGCTGCTGGCTCGCCGAGCCCTGGCTCGCGCTCCGCATCCGGCGTGGCCTGGCGGCGGCACCCTCCGGTGCCGCGCCCTGCGCCGCACCAGTGGCCGCACCGGCCGCAGTCGCCTCTCCGGCACCGGCCGCCCCGGCACCCGTCGCCGCCGCACCCGGCGCCGCGGCCGTCTGGCTCGCCGAGCCCTCGGCCGCCGTGCGGGTACGCCGTGCCGGGCGGTCGCCGGCGACACGGGCCGGGCGGTCGCCGGCGGCACGGGCCGGACGGTCGCCGGCGGCACGGGCCGGACGGTCGCCGGCGGCACGGGCCGGACGGTCGCCCGCCGCCCGGGCGGCGCCCCTCGCCGGACGGGCCGGAGCGGCCGGGAGCCGGCCCTTCATGGGGCCCCACTCGTTGGGGTCGGGGACGCCCGGAGGCAGCATCTGGCGGCGCTTGGGACCGCCGTGCTCCGATTCGCCCGGTTCCTTCGCCCCGGGCCAGGCCTTGGCGACCCGGGCGGCCAGGACGAAGTCCTTGCGCAGGGGGTGGCCCTCGAAGGTCTCCGGGAGCAGGAGGTGGTCCAGGGCCGGGTGGCCCTCGAAGGCGACCCCGAACATCTCGTGGGTCTCGCGTTCGTGCCAGGCCGCACCGGCGTAGACGTCCACCGCGGTGGGCAGGACCGGCGCCTCGTGTGCGACCGTGGTGCGCAGCAGCAGCCGCCGTACCGGGGAGAGCGCCACCACATGGGCGGAGATCCGGAAGCCGGTGCCCGGTTCGTCGACCGCGCTCAGCCAGTCGAAGTAGGTGCAGCCCAGCTCGTCGCGGGCGGTCCGCAGCGCGGACACCCACGCGGTCGGCGGTACGTCGACCGTCAGGACCTCGTAGGACTCCTCCGCGGTGGCCTCGGCGCCGAACAGCTCCTCGGCGGGCGCGGGCAGCCAGCCGGTGCCGCTCATCGCGCGTCCTCCTCACCGGCGGTCCCGGCGGGAGCCGCAGCGGGCGCCTGGACCAGATCGCTCTGCAGGGCGGCGGCCGAGGGCCGGGCCGGCCCGTTGCCGTACCGCTCCCCCAGGGACTCGCGCGCGATCTTCTCCTGGAGTTTCAGGATGCCCTGGAGCAGCGCCTCCGGGCGGGGTGGGCAGCCGGGGACGTAGACGTCCACCGGGATGATCTGGTCGACGCCCTTGGTGACGGAGTACGAGTCCCAGTAGGGGCCGCCGCAGTTGGAGCAGGCGCCGAAGGAGATGACGTACTTGGGCTCGGGCATCTGTTCGTACAGACGCTTGACCGCCGGGGCCATCTTGTCCGTGACCGTGCCGGACACCACCATCAGGTCGGCCTGGCGCGGCCCGGGCGCGAACGGGATCACGCCGAGGCGGATGAAGTCGTGGCGGGCCATGGACGCGGCGATGAACTCGATGGCGCAGCAGGCGAGGCCGAAGTTGAAGACCCACAGCGAGTAGCGGCGGCCCCAGTTCAGGATGACCTTCATCGGCTCGGGGGCCAGCCGCGCGAGCGCGCCCAGCCGCTTCGGCTCCGGCAGGTACACGGGCTCGGAGACCGAGGGGTCCACGCCCTGGGTCGAGCCGTTCGCGCCCGTGGTGGAGGGGTTCACGTCCATGCCAGGACGCCCTTCTTGTATGCGTACAGCAGGCCCACGGCCAGGAAGCCGAGGAAGACGAACATCTCCACCAGCGTCGCCGCGCCGTAGCCGGGGGCGGCGAAGACCGTCGCCCAGGGGAACAGGAAGATCGAGTCGACGGCGAAGATCACGTACAGGAAGGCGTAGACGTAGTAGCGGACCTGGGTGTGGGCCCAGCCTTCGCCGACAGGGTCGACGCCGCACTCGTACGTCAGGAGCTTCTCGGGCGTGGGGACCACCGGGCGCAGCAGACGGCCGGCGCCGAAGGCGACGGCGACGAACAGCACACCCACGACGGCGAGCAGGCCCACGACCGAGTAGGACTGGAAGTAGTCCGCCGCGACGAGGGTCGACCCCCGCACCGTCTGCGGCAACGTCTCAGGCACCGGTCCGTCCCTCGCTCCCTGGCCTCGTGGTGTCCGTAGTTCTGTACGCACGGGATTCTGTACGCACGGGAGTCTAGGCCCTGATAAAGAGAGGGTAAGCAGCCCGTCGCACCATGAGACAGGCCCGCCGCAGCCTGAGACGGACCCGCCGCGTCTCATGAGACGGGCCCCTCGCACCGTGGGGCGGGGGTGGGGTTTTCCCCCGCCGGCCAGGGCGGTCGGCCTCATGGCGCCGGAGGCCCGTCGCACGGCACGCTGACCCGTATGACCGCACGTATCCCTTCCACCGGCCCGGCGGCGTCCGGCGCCGACGACCAGGACCGGGACCGGCTGCCGCCGGCTCGCTTCGCCTTCGACCCGACCACCTGGAAGGAGATCGCGCATCTCCTGGTGAACCTGCCGGTGGCGTTGTTCGGCTTCGTCTATGTGGTGACGGTGCTGACCATCGGCACCGGCATGACCGTCACCGTCGTCGGCTTCCCGCTGCTCGCGGCCGGGCTGATGGGCGCCCGGCAGCTGGGCAGGCTGGAGCGGGCGCGGGCCCGGGCACTGCTCGGGGTGCGGATCGACGAGCCGAGCCCGCTGCCGCTGGGCCGCACCAAGGGGATGTTCAACCGGCTGTGGCTGGCATTGAAGGACCCGGTGGGCTGGCGTACCGCGCTGTACGACTTCATCCGGCTGCCCTGGGGCATCCTCACCTTCACCGTCACCCTGACGTCGCTGTTCGTGCTGTGGCCGGTGCTGCCGTTCCTCGCACGGGGCCTGTCGAACGTGGACCGGGCGATGGTGCGGGCGCTGCTGTCGCCCTCGGACGAGCTGGAGCGGCGGATCGCGGAGCTGGAGTCGGACCGGGGGGTCGTGGTGGACACGGCCGCCGCCGACCTGCGGCGCATCGAGCGGGACCTGCACGACGGGGCGCAGGCCCGGCTGGTCAGCCTGGCCATGGGGCTGGGTCTGGCCAAGGAGAAGCTGCTGGAGGATCCCGACTCGGCCGCCGCGATGGTCGAGGAGGCGCACGGCGAGGTGAAGCTCGCGTTGCAGGAGCTGCGCGACCTGGCCCGCGGCATCCATCCCGCCGTGCTGACCGACCGCGGCCTGGACGCGGCCCTGTCATCGGTCGCCACGCGCTGCACGGTGCCGGTGAAGGTGACGGTCGACCTGGACGCGCGTCCGGCCGAGGCCATCGAGGGCATCGCCTATTTCACGGTCTCGGAGCTGCTGCAGAACATCAGCAAGCACAGCGGGGCGAGATCGGCCTCGGTGGACGTGTGGCGGACCGACGAGCGGCTGCTGATCCAGGTGTGGGACGACGGCCGCGGCGGCGCCAGCCTGGACCGCGGCACCGGTATGCGGGGCCTGGCGGAGCGGCTGGGCGCCGTCGACGGGCTGTTCGTCGTCGAGTCGCCGCAGGGCGGTCCGACGACGATCACGGCGGAACTGCCCTGGCGGGACCGGACCGGCACCCCTGGCGGCCGGGGCACGGGCACCCGCGAGGGGTAGGGAAAACCCCCCGCCCAGGACGCCGACGCGCTCCATGGCCCCGTCACCTGCGGTCGAGCAGGCTGAAGGAGCACCAGCGGAAGCACGCGAGCACCACGACGAGCAGGACGAGGGGAACGGGACGACGCCGATGGCCACCCAGTACGGATCGCACCAGTACGGATCGCAGTACGGACAGGGATACGAGCCCTACAGCGGGACCGGCTTCCACGGCGAGGGCACCGGCCGGCGGCACCGGCTGCCCGCCGGTCTGCGGGCGCCGTTCGAGGCACGCAGCTGGCGCGAGTTCGGATACGTGCTGCTCGGCCTGCCGATCGGCATCATGCTCTTCACATACGCCGTCACCATGGTCTCGCTGGGCGGCGGCCTGCTGGTGACGTTCCTGGGGATCCCGGTGCTGGCGGCGGCGCTCGCCGGCTGCCGCGGGTTCGGCGTGCTGGAGCGGGCGCGGGCGCGCGGGCTGCTCGGCCTGGAGGTGGCCGACCCGGAGCCGCTGCGCCCGAGGACCGGCGACGGACTGCTGGCCTGGACGGGGGCGGTGCTGAAGAGCGGCACCTCCTGGCGGGCCCTGCTCTACGCCGTGGTGCAGTTCCCGTGGGCGGTGTTCTCCTTCGTGGTCGCCGTGACCGTCTGGTCGGTGGGCTGGACGCTGCTGACGTACCCGCTGTGGTTCTGGGTCTTCCCGATGTGGGTCGGCCAGGGCGGCATCCAGCTCTACGGCGACGAGCACCACCGGATCTACATCGACAACCCGTTCGAGATCACGGTGACCGGGCTGGTGGGTCTGCTGTTCACACTGGCCACACCGTGGATCATCCGGGCGCTGACGACGGTGGACCGGGTGATGGTGCACGGGCTGCTCGGGCCGTCGCGGCTGTCGGCGCGGGTGGTGGAGCTGGAGTCGGACCGGGGGGTCGTGGTGGACACGGCCGCCGCCGACCTGCGGCGCATCGAGCGCGACCTGCACGACGGGGCGCAGGCCCGGCTGGTGGCGCTGGCGATGGATCTCGGACTGGCGAAGGAGAAGCTGGCCGAGAACCCGAACGCGGCGGCGCGCATGGTGGACGAGGCGCACGGCGAGGTGAAGACCGCGTTGCGGGAGCTGCGGGACCTGGCGCGCGGGATCCACCCGGCGGTCCTGACGGACCGGGGCCTGGACGCGGCGTTGTCCGCGGTCGCCTCGCGCTGCACGGTGCCGGTGCGGGTGGAAGTGGACCTGGCGGAGCGGCCGGCGCCGGCGATCGAGGGGATCGCCTACTTCACGGTGTCCGAGCTGCTGCAGAACATCAGCAAGCACAGCCGGGCGCGGTCGGCCTCGGTGGACGTGTGGCGCTCGGAGAACCGGCTGATGCTCCAGGTCATGGACGACGGGGTGGGCGGTGCCGACGTCTCCGCCGGGTCGGGGCTCGCGGGGCTGGCGGAGCGGCTGGACGCGGTGGACGGGATCCTGGTCGTCGACTCCCCGGCCGGGGGTCCCACCCGGGTGACGGCGGAGCTGCCCTGGCGGCGCTGAGCGCACACGGCAACAACGGAATCAGTCGACGCGGCCTGTGGGCCGCGGCCGTACGGTCGCGGCACACGGGCCGGACCATGTGGCAGCGCCCCCATGGCAGTCCCCGCAACCCCGGTGAGCTCCCCTGCTTCGCCAGGCCCGGGCGCGTCGCGGTCCGAATGCTGGAATGCTGGACCGTGTCGTAGCCGTTCCCTCGTGGACGGCCGGGAGACCGAGGCAGCGAGGCTGTGGGGGGCCGGGGAACGTGGAGGACAGAGTGCGGGTGGTCATCGCCGAGGATTCAGTGCTGCTCAGGGAGGGCCTGACCCGGCTGCTGACCGACCGGGGGCACGACGTCGTGGCCGGTGTCGGTGACGCCGAGGCGCTGGTGAAGACCATCACCGAGCTGCATGGCCAGGGCGAGCTGCCCGATGTCGTGGTGGCGGACGTGCGGATGCCGCCGACGCACACCGACGAGGGCGTGCGGGCCGCGGTGCGGCTGCGCAAGGCTCATCCCGATCTCGGTGTGCTGGTGCTGTCTCAGTACGTGGAGGAGCGGTACGCGACGGAGCTGCTGGCGGGATCAAGCCGCGGCGTCGGCTATCTACTCAAGGACCGCGTGGCCGAGGTGCGGGAGTTCGTGGACGCGGTGGTGCGGGTCGCGCAGGGCGGTACGGCCCTGGACCCGGAGGTGGTCGCCCAGCTGCTCGGGCGCAGCCGCAAGCAGGACGTGCTGGCCGGTCTCACCCCGCGGGAGCGGGAGGTACTGGGCCTGATGGCCGAGGGCCGGACGAACTCGGCCATCGCCCGGCAGCTGGTGGTGAGCGACGGGGCGGTGGAGAAGCACGTCAGCAACATCTTCCTGAAGCTCGGTCTGTCACAGAGTGATGGGGATCACCGGCGTGTTCTGGCCGTCCTCACCTATCTCAACTCCTGACCGGTTGACACTGTGTCAGTCAGGGTCGATCAGGGCGTCGAGCCGACCACGAGCGCGACGAGAGAGCGAGCGCGGAACGTGCTGACGAGAGAACGGGCGCCGAGCCTGCCGAAGGAGGTCCGAGCGGCCGGCACCGCGTGACGGAGCGCGGCCGGCACGGGGTGACAGATCAGGACATCGGACCGTCTCACGGGTGCGTCCACCATGCGAACGGTGCAGGGAAGGCGAACCTGACGGTCGTAGGGTTGAAACCGGGAAGGTCTTGGGCAAGGCCGCACCCACACAGCCGCCTCGAAGGAGGTCCAGTTCAGTGACCAGCCAGGTCAGCAGTCCAGCGGAGCAGGCCGACGGAGCCGTCGTAGGGGAGCAGCGCAGGGCGGCCGGGACGAAGGGCGTCCGGCGTCTGGACCGGGTGATCATCCGTTTCGCGGGTGACTCGGGTGACGGTATGCAGCTCACCGGTGACCGGTTCACCTCGGAGACCGCGTCCTTCGGCAACGACCTGTCGACACTGCCGAACTTCCCGGCCGAGATCCGCGCCCCCGCAGGTACCCTGCCGGGCGTCTCCTCCTTCCAGCTCCACTTCGCCGACCACGACATCCTCACGCCCGGTGACGCGCCGAACGTCCTGGTCGCCATGAACCCGGCCGCGCTGAAGGCCAACATCGGCGACCTGCCGCGCGGCGCGGAGATCATCGTCAACACCGACGAGTTCACCAAGCGGGCGATGCAGAAGGTCGGCTATGACGCCTCTCCGCTGGAGGACGGCTCGCTGGACGGCTACCAGCTGCACCCGGTGCCGCTGACCACGCTGACGGTGGAGGCGCTGAAGGAGTTCGACCTGTCCCGCAAGGAGGCCGAGCGCAGCAAGAACATGTTCGCGCTGGGCCTGCTGAGCTGGATGTATCACCGGCCGACCGAGGGCACCGAGAAGTTCCTGAGGTCGAAGTTCGCGAAGAAGCCGGACATCGCGGCGGCGAACATCGCGGCGTTCCGGGCGGGCTGGAACTTCGGCGAGACGACGGAGGACTTCGCGGTCTCCTACGAGGTCGCCCCGGCGGCGAAGGCGTTCCCCGTCGGCACCTACCGCAACATCTCCGGCAACCTGGCCCTGGCGTACGGGCTGGTCGCCGCCTCCCGCCAGGCGGATCTGCCGCTGTTCCTCGGCTCCTACCCGATCACGCCGGCCTCGGACATCCTGCACGAGCTGTCCAAGCACAAGAACTTCGGTGTGCGGACCTTCCAGGCCGAGGACGAGATCGCGGGCATCGGGGCCGCGCTCGGGGCGGCCTTCGGCGGTTCGCTGGCGGTGACCACGACGAGCGGCCCGGGGGTGGCGCTCAAGAGCGAGACCATCGGGCTCGCGGTCTCCCTGGAGCTGCCGCTGGTCGTCGTCGACATCCAGCGCGGCGGCCCCTCCACGGGCCTGCCGACCAAGACCGAGCAGGCGGACCTGCTGCAGGCGATGTACGGCCGCAACGGCGAGGCCCCGGTCCCGGTCGTCGCCCCGTGCACCCCCGCGGACTGCTTCGACGCGGCCCTGGAGGCGGCGCGCATCGCACTGACGTACCGCACGCCGGTGTTCCTGCTCTCCGACGGCTACCTGGCCAACGGCTCCGAACCCTGGCGGATCCCGGAGCTGGAGGAGCTGCCGGACCTCAGGGTGCAGTTCGCGCAGGGCCCCAACCACACCCTCGCCGACGGCACCGAGGTGTTCTGGCCGTACAAGCGGGACGCCAGGACGCTGGCCCGCCCGTGGGCGATCCCGGGCACGCCGGGCCTGGAGCACCGCATCGGCGGCATCGAGAAGCAGGACGGCACCGGCAACATCTCCTACGACCCGGCCAACCACGACTTCATGGTCCGCACCCGGCAGGCCAAGGTCGACGGCATCGAGGTGCCGGACATCGAGGTCGACGACCCGGACCAGGCGCGCACGCTCGTCCTCGGCTGGGGATCGACGTACGGGCCGATCACGGCGGCCGTACGCCGGCTGCGCGCGGGTGGCACGGCGATCGCGCAGGCCCATCTGCGTCACATCAACCCCTTCCCGAAGAACCTCGGCGCGGTGCTGGCGCGCTACGACAAGGTGGTGGTCCCCGAGATGAACCTCGGGCAGCTCGCCACGCTCGTCCGGGCGAAGTACCTGGTGGACGCCCATTCGTACAACCAGGTCAACGGCATGCCGTTCAAGGCCGAGCAGCTCGCCACCGCTCTGAAGGAGACCATCGATGGCTGAGACGACCGCACGCGGAGCCGGCGCCGGCACCGAGACGGACGCGAGCACCGGTCCCGGCACCGGCAGGGGGACCGTCGAGGCGCTCTCCCTCGTGCCGAAGGCCGAGGGCCGGCAGTCGATGAAGGACTTCAAGTCCGACCAGGAGGTGCGCTGGTGCCCCGGCTGCGGGGACTACGCCATCCTCGCCGCCGTCCAGGGCTTCATGCCGGAGCTGGGCCTGGCGAAGGAGAACATCGTCTTCGTCTCCGGCATCGGCTGCTCCTCCCGCTTCCCGTACTACATGAACACCTACGGGATGCACTCGATCCACGGCCGCGCCCCCGCCATCGCCACGGGCCTGGCCACCTCGCGCCGCGACCTGAGCGTATGGGTCGTCACCGGTGACGGCGACGCCCTGTCCATCGGCGGCAACCACCTGATCCACGCCTTGCGCCGCAACGTCAACCTCAAGATCCTGCTGTTCAACAACCGGATCTACGGCCTGACCAAGGGCCAGTACTCCCCGACCTCCGAGCTGGGCAAGATCACCAAGTCGACGCCGATGGGGTCGCTGGACGCGCCCTTCAACCCGGTGTCGCTGGCGATCGGCGCGGAGGCCTCCTTCGTGGCCCGCACGATCGACTCCGACCGCAAGCACCTGACCGAGGTGCTGCGCCAGGCCGCCGCCCACCCGGGCACGGCGCTGATCGAGATCTACCAGAACTGCAACATCTTCAACGACGGCGCCTTCGACGCCCTGAAGGACAGGCAGCAGGCCGAGGAGGCCCTGATCCGCCTGGAGCACGGGCAGCCGATCCGCTTCGGGCCCGACGGCACGCGGGGTGTGGTGCGGGACGCGGCCACCGGCGATCTGAAGGTGGTCACGGTGACGCCGGAGAACGAGGGCGACGTCCTGGTCCACGACGCGCACTCCGCCTCCCCCACGACGGCGTTCGCCCTGTCGCGGCTGGCCGATCCCGACACCCTCCGCCACGCACCGATCGGGGTGTTCCGGTCCGTGGACCGGCCGGTCTACGACACCCTGATGGCCGGCCAGCTGGACACGGCGATCGAGCAGCGCGGAAAGGGCGACCTGGCCGCCCTGCTGGCCGGCGGGGACACCTGGACGGTCGTCGGCTGAGTCCGAGTCCGCTGTCGTCGGGCTGAGTCCGAGTCCGCTTGTCGTCCGCTCACGAGGCCCGGGACCGCGCGTCCCGGGCCTCGTCGTATGCCAGGCGAGCCTTCTCCACCTCGCCCATGCGGTCATGGGTCCACTGGGCGAGGGCGCGCACCTGCTCAGCCGCCTCGCGGCCCAGCCCGGTCAGGGAGTAGTCGACGCGCGGCGGGATGACGGGCTTGGCGTTCCGGTGGACGAGGCCGTCGCGCTCCAGGGTCTGGAGGGTCTGCGTGAGCATCTTCTCGCTGACGCCCCGGCCGCCGAAGCCGCTGATCGCCCGCCGTAGTTCGCTGAAGCGGTACGGGCGGTCCAGGAGCTGGATCAGCACCAGCACGCCCCAGCGGCTGGTGACGTGCTCCAGGACCAGGCGGTGGGGGCACAGCGCCTCGGCGTCCGCGAGCTGCCTTTCACTTACTGCCATGCCAGTACCTTACTTCAAAGTGGGTACTTTCTGATAGTTAGCACCTCCCATAAGGTCGGTGCCGGACACACCCCATGCCTTACGGAGACCCCCCATGAGCATCGTCGTCACCGGAGCCACCGGACACCTCGGCCGCCTCGTCGTGGAGCAGCTGCTGGAGAAAGTTCCCGCCGAACGGATCACCGCCGTCGTCCGCACCCCGGAGAAGGCCGCCGACCTCGCCGGGCGCGGCGTGCGGATCGCCGTCGCCGACTACAACGCGCCCGAGACCTTCGACGGCCTGTTCGCGGCCGGCGACAAGGTGCTGCTCATCTCCGGCAACGAGTTCGACAAGGGGCGGGTGCTGCAGCACCGGGTCGTCATCGACGCGGCCAAGGCAGCCGGCGTCGCGCTGCTCGCCTACACCAGCGCCCCCGGCAGCCTGACGGCTGCCCTCGCCGACGACCACCGGGAGACGGAGGAGGCGCTGTTCGCCTCCGGACTGCCCTACACGCTGCTGCGCAACGGCTGGTACCACGAGAACTACACCGAGCAGCTCGCCCCGGTCCTGGAGCACGGCGCCGTCGTGCAGGCCGCCGGCGAGGGCCGGATCTCCTCCGCCTCGCGCGCCGACTACGCGGCGGCCGCCGTCGCGGTGCTCACCGGCGAGGGTCACGAGAACCGGACGTACGAGCTGGGCGGGGACCAGGCGTGGGGCTTCGCCGAGTTCGCCGCCGAAGTGGGCCGGCAGACCGGCAAGGAGATCGGCTACCGGCCGGTCTCGGTTCAGGAGTACCAGGGCATCCTGGCGGGCGCCGGGCTGCCCGGGCCACTCGCCGCGATTCTGGCGGGCGTGGACGCGTCCATCGAGAAGGGTGAGCTGGTGGTCGACTCCGGGGATCTGTCCCGGCTGACCGGCCGCCCGACCACCCCGCTCGCCGAGGCGATCGCCGCCGCGCTCGAGGGCTGAGACCCCGTACGCCTCCCCACCCCCGCTTGTCATGACCGTATGCCGATACGGACATGACAAGCGGGGGTGCTCGGCGCTACCTTCTTGCTTGCTGCACTGGGATCCGGCCAGGCCGAACGAGAGGGAGGGCACGTGACCGAGAAGTCGCACGGCGAGCGGCGCACAGGACTGCTGAACGGCTTCGCGGCCTACGGGATGTGGGGGCTCGTCCCCGTCTTCTGGCCCCTGCTCAAGCCCGCCGGGGCGGTGGAGATCCTCGCCCACCGGATGGTGTGGTCCCTCGCCTTCGTCCTCGTGGCGCTGCTCTTCACACGGCGCTGGGCCTGGGCCGGGGAACTGCTCCGGCAGCCGCGCAGGCTCGCTCTGATCGTGGTCGCCGCCGCGGTGATCACCGTCAACTGGGGCGTCTACATATGGGCCGTGAACAGCGGGCACGTCGTGGAGGCCTCCCTCGGCTACTTCATCAACCCGCTGGTCACCATCGCGATGGGCGTGCTGATCCTCAAGGAGCGGCTGCGCCCCGTGCAGTGGGCGGCGGTCGGCACCGGCGCCGCCTCCGTGCTGGTGCTCACCGTCGGCTACGGCCGCCCGCCGTGGATCTCCCTCTGCCTGGCCTTCTCCTTCGCCACCTACGGACTGGTGAAGAAGAAGGTCAACCTCGGCGGCATCGAGTCGCTGGCCGCCGAGACGGCGGTCCAGTTCCTGCCCGCGCTCGGCTATCTGCTGTGGCTCGGCGGGCAGGCCGACTCGACCTTCGCGAGCGAGGGCGCCGGGCACGCGGCCCTGCTCGCCTCCACCGGCGTCGTCACCGCGCTGCCGCTGGTCTGCTTCGGCGCCGCCGCGATCCGCGTGCCGCTGTCCACACTGGGGCTGCTGCAGTACCTCGCGCCGGTCTTCCAGTTCCTGCTCGGCGTCGTCTACTTCCACGAGTCCATGCCGGCCGAACGCTGGGCCGGGTTCGCCCTGGTGTGGCTGGCGCTGTCCATGCTGACCTGGGACGGGCTGCGCTCGGCCCGCCGGGCCGCCCAGATCCGCGCCGGGCTCACCGCTCCCCGCCCGGCGACGGAGGCTCAGGTCCACTCGGCGGTACGGGGGCAGGTGCCGTCGCAGGCTCCGGTGCCGGGATCCGCCGCGGGCGAGGCTTCGCAGCTGAACTCGGGCGTGGTGGAGGCCTGACCCCGTATAAGTGACCGTATGACTCAGACCGAGACCGGGACGTCTGCCGACCGCGCGCCCGCCCCCGTGCACTGGAAGCTCGTCATCGACTGTGCCGACCCGCACGCGCAGGCCGACTTCTGGGCCGGCGCGCTGCACTACGAGGTCGAGGACAACAGCGCCCTCATCGAACGGCTGCTGGAGCTCGGCGCGCTGCCGGGCGAGGCCACCGTCGAGTACCACGGCCGCCCGGCCTTCCGGGACCTGGTCGCCGTGCGGCACCCCGACGATCCGTACGACCACGAGCGCGGCACCGGGCTGGGTCGGCGGCTGCTGTTCCAGCGGGTGCCGGAGCCGAAGTCCGGCAAGAACAGGCTCCACCTCGACCTCCACCCGGGTGAGGGCCGGCGCGAGGCGGAGGTGGAGCGGCTCAAGGCCCTCGGGGCGAGCGAGCTGCGCCAGGTGAAGGAGCCCGCCGGGGAGTGGGTGGTGATGGCGGACCCGGAGGGCAACGAGTTCTGCGTGGCGTAGGACTCGTCGCCCTCGAGGTCAGGCGGACGGCGGTGGTGCCTGCCTGCGGGCCCGTTCGGTGAGGCGGCCCATGCGGGCGCGGGCGGACTCCAGTTGTTCGATGTCGTCGGCGGCCGGGCCGTCCTCGGCGGTGAGCGCGGCCCACAGGTCGATCAGGTCCCGGCCGAGACCGAGACCCTGCTCGGGGTCGCGGACCGCACGCCAGGCGGTGGCCGCGCTCCGGACGTTGTCGTAGGCGCCCTCCGCGTCCCCGGTGCCGCGGTGGACGCGGGCCAGTTCGAGCGAGAGGTGGAAGGCGCGCAGCGGGTCACCGGCCAAGTAGGCGATGTAGGCGCCCAGTTCGCGCAGGCGCAGCACCTCGGGGTGCTGAGCGCCGAGGGTGCCGGAGGCCTCCGCGACGGTGCGGTCCGCGAGGGTCGCCGCCTCCTCGATGCGTCCCGCCTTCACGGCTTCGCTGACCCGCGCCATGGGTTCGGCGAGCAGACCGGTGCCGCCGTCACCGGCCGCGGTCCTGGCGGCCCTGGGGTCGTCCCCGAGCACGGCCTCGGCCACGGCGTCGAACCCACGCGCGGGGATGGGTTTCTGGTCGGGGTCGTCCCTCACCGGCGGCCCCGCGTCCATCACCGGGGGCGGGCCGAACTCTCCCATCGGGGCCACCGCCGTCCCGGGAGGGGGCGCGGGGGATGCCACGGGAGGTGCGGCAGCCGTCGTGCCGGCCGGCGGCTCCGGTACGGCACGCAGCGCGAACGTCGGGGCGACCGGCACCTGCCGCAGCACGTGAGTCGCGCCGTCCCGTATCGGCTCGTTCCGCGTCTGCTCGTTCCGCGTCTGCTCGTTCTGTGCCGGCTCGTTCTGTGCCGGCTCGTCCGGTGCGAAGGCGCGTACGGGCTCCGCCGCGAAGGTGCTGGAGCCGTCGCCGTGGACCTGGAGCGGGACGACGTAGCCGATGCGTTCGTCGGTGACCGTGGCGAGGACGGAGCGGCCGGTGGCGAGTGCGATGCCCTGGAGGTGGTCGAGCACGGCCTGGTGGATCTCCTCGCCGGGCGCCGACTGGACCCGCACACCACCGACCGAGGCCCAGCGTCCGGCGCCGGTGCCTTCCATGGCCTGGGGGCGCTCGGGGGTGTCGGCCGGTGTCACGGGTACATGGACGGGGATCGGCGTCGTCGTCATGGGTGCCGCCGAGCGCGTGGCGCGCTTCTGTTCCCGCTTCTTCTCGCGGCTCAGTCGAGACATCGGCTCCCTCACTCGGATGCGTGCCATCCGGTCGTACGCGTACTGTCGAGTCTCTCTGCTCGGCCGCGCTCCCCATGTCACCGCGACGTCACAGCCTCGCACCAGGAACCGCGCCGGTGTGAGCGGGGTAACGCTCCGAACGCCACGACCGTCGGGATGACCAGAGAGGGAACGGGCATGCGAACTGGCGTGCAGCACGGACCGGAGATCTGGCTCCGCGGGCCGGTGGCCCGCACCCACGACCTGCCCCTCGTCACACCCCGGCGGTTCTCCTGGGTGGCCACCCACGGCGGCGCGGGCACGACCACACTCGCGGCCGTCTACGGCGGCCACGACTGCGGACGGAACTGGCCCGGCCCCGACGCTCCCCCGTCGGTGCTGCTCGTCGCCCGGACACACGCGGCCGGACTGGACGCCGTGACACGGACGATCGGGACGTTCCGCAGGGGCGAGGCCCCGGCCGGGCTCGATCTGGACGCCGTGGTGCTCGTCGCGGACGCGCCGGGCCGGCTGCCGCGGCAGCTCGCCGACCGGATCGCGCCGATCGAGTCCGTCATCGACGTCTACCGCGTCCCCTGGGTGCCCGACTGGCGCCTCGGCGACCTCAGCGGACCTCCGCCACGGGAGACCGAGCCGCTGGCCCGTCTCACCGGCGCGGTCGGAGGGTCGCGCCGGTCTCGGACCTGACCTCGGACCGGGCTACGCGGTGATGTCCTTCGCGGTGAACCGCGCCCAGGCCGCCGAGCCGAACACCGCCGCGTACAGCGCCTGGAGTTCCAGGTTCTTCACCAGGCCGTCCCAGTAGACCGGCTCGCGCATCAGGTCGGCGAAGGACATCCAGTAGTGCGAGAAGAGGTACGGCTGGATCGCGTGCAACTGGGGTATCTGGTCGAGGATCTGCACCGTGATCAGCAGGCCCACGGTCGTCGCCATGGCCGCGATGCCGCTGTTGGTCAGCGTGGAGACGAACAGACCGAGGGCGGCGAGTCCGATCAGTGACGCGGCGACGACGAGGGCTATCAGCAGCGCCCGGCCCAGCCCCTCGGCGAAGCTGATCCGTGTGCCGGAGATGGTCGTCAGGTCGCCCAGGGGGAAGAGCAGCGCGCCCACGGCGAGCGCGAAGACGGCGACCACCAGGGTGGCGACCAGGCAGAAGGCCATCGTCGTGGCGTACTTGGTGAGCAGCAGACGGGTGCGGCCCGCCGGGGCGACCAGCAGATAGCGCAGGGTGCCCGCGTTCGCCTCGCCGGCTATCGCGTCGCCCGCGACCACGCCCACGGCCATCGGCAGGAAGAACGGCAGTGTGGCCGCCAGCGCGGTGAACACCAGGAACAGCCCGTTGTTGGTGATCTGTGTGATGAACGCCGGACCGCCCCCGCCCCCGCCCGCCGCGGACGAGCCGTCCCCGGTCTCGATCCGGACGGCCACTCCGACGAGGACCGGCACGGCGGCCAGCACACCGAGCAGCGCGAGGGTGCGCCGGCGCCGGAACGTGGTCACCAGCTCGCTGCGCAGCAGCCCGAGGGTCCACAGCGGCTTCGGAGAGCCCACGGCGGTCCGCGCCGGTCCCGGCACCGTCTCAGCCCGCGACATCGAACCCCTCCCCCGTGAGTGCCACGAACGCGTCCTCCAGCGAGGCACGTTCGACCCCGAAGCCCCGCACGCGCACTCCTGCCGTGACAAGAGCGGCGTTCACCTCGGCGAGATCGCGCTCCGGCGGCTCGCCGGTCACCCGGTCGTCGGTGACGACGACGTCGGCGACTGCCTGTTCCTTCAGCACCCGGGCCGCCTCCGCCGTGTCCGGTGTGGTGACCACCAGCCGTCCGCGGGCCCCCGCGGCCAGTTCGGCGACCGAGCCCTGGGTGACCAGCCTGCCCCGGGCCATGACCGCCGCGTGCGTGCACACCTGCTCGATCTCGTCGAGCAGATGGGAGGAGAGGAAGACGGTCGTGCCGTCCGAGGCCAGCTCCCGCACCAGGGAGCGGATCTCCCGCATGCCCTGCGGGTCGAGGCCGTTGGTCGGTTCGTCCAGGACGAGCAGTCTGCGCGGCTGGAGCAGCGCGGCGGCGAGTCCGAGGCGCTGCTTCATGCCCAGCGAGTACGCCCTGGCCTTCTTGCCCGCGGCGGCGGTCAGACCCACCCGGTCCAGTGCGGCCGCGACCCGGGCCCCGCGGGTGCGCGGATCGGCGGTCGGGTCGGCGGCGTCGTAGCGCAGCAGGTTGTCCCGGCCGGTCAGGAAGCCGTACAGCGCCGGGCCCTCGATCAGCGCGCCGACGTGCGGCAGCACGGCGCGCGAGGAGCGGGGCATGGGCTGCCCCAGGACCCGTGCCGTGCCGGACGTGGGTTCGATCAGCCCCATCAGCATGCGGATGGTGGTGGTCTTGCCCGAGCCGTTCGGACCGAGGAAGCCGAAGACGCTGCCCGCCGGGACGGTCAGGTCCAGGCCGTCGACGGCGAGCTGCCCGCCTCGGTAGCGCTTGGTGAGCGCACGGGTGTGGATGACGCCGTCTTCCGCACCCCGCGCGGCCCGCTCCGGCTGCGTGGCGGACACCTCGTCCATCGGCTCCCTCGGCTCCCTCGGTCCGTCGTGCTCTCGCGTGCCTACTGTCCGGCGTTCGCCGCCTTCACCAGGGCGTCCTTGGTGACGGTGCCGACGTAGACCTTGCCGTCGTCCGTGATCAGGGCGTTGACCAGGCGGGTGGAGAAGACCGTGCCCTTGCCGAACTTCCCGCTGACGTGGTCGCCGAGCGAGCCGAGGAAGCCGCCCAGGTCCCCCTTGCCGGAGGACGACGGGATGCCGCCCTTGGTGCCGGAGTCGAGGACCGCGATGGAGTTCCAGCCCTTGCCGAGGACCTTCGTGCCCTCCTTGGCGAGCCCCTTCTGCGGGGTGAGGTCCTGGTGCGGGACCCCCGGCCGGACGGAGCGCGCGCCCGCCTCGGTGTCCTTCTTCTCGGTGACCTTCGCGCCCTTGGGCGGCGTGAAGTCGAAGGTGGACGCGGCCGGCTTGGCGAAGCTGACCTGGGTGAAGCCGGCGTCCACCACGGCGGCACCCCCGCTCGCCGGGGTGAGCGTGAACTTCAGCGGCATCCCGGTCTTGGAGTCCACCGCGATGCTGATCACACCGACCGTGGTGCCGGAGGCGTGCTTGGGCTTGATGACCAGCCGGTAGGCGTCCCGGCCGGCGACCTGCGCGGTGCCGTCGACGGTCACCGAGGTGGTGTCGTCGACCGACTTCAGGGCCTGGTCGGCGAAGTCCCCGGGCGTGGCCGGCACCTCGTCCCGGTGCTTGGTGCCGTCCTGGTCCGCGGTGCTGTGGTAGACCTCGTTGGACTTGCTGTCGTAGCCCCAGACGTCCTTGCCGTTGTGGATGAGGCTGTACTCGGCGGCGCTCTCGATCAGCGAGACCTTCTGCCGGTCCGGGCCGTCGGCCGCGACGCGCAGGGTGTGCGTGCCGGCGGCCAGCTCGGTCAGTTTGGTGCTCGGGTCGGCCGACGATCCGTCACCGCCCTTGGCGGCGCCGGAGAGCAGGCCGCTCTCCAGACCGCCGAGGTTCGGCAGACCGAGGTCGGTGGTGATCTTTGCCGTGCCGGACAGCTGCTGGACGTCCGACTTGGCGATTTTCTCGATGAGTTGCTGCGCGGTGATCTTCGGCAGGTCCGGGTCGCCGGAGTCGGCGAGTGCGGGGACGAGCCCGATGGTCGCCGCCGCCACCCCCACCACCGCGACCGGGACGACGTAGCGCGCGGCCTTGCGCCGCGCCGAGTGCGGGTCGTCGACCGCCGCGTTCCTGGTGTCGTCGGATTCGTACGGTGCCATGTGTGCCTTACCTCCGTCGTCGGCGGCGGCTGCCCGTCTGTACTGCTCCCACCCCGAGCCGCCATTCTCACCCGAATCGGTGAGGAGTGGTGTGGTCCGTGGTTTCCATCTGACCAAATCGGCCGCGCGGAAGCGTCAGACCGCGGAGCCAACTCCGCGTACGCCTGCGGTATGACACGAAGCGGCGGCGTCTCCACCATCCCGTAGGGGTGGGGTGGAGACGCCGCCCGCGATCTGTGAGGAGAACCGGCCCCGGCCGGCCGCTTCGGGGAGGACCGGCCTCAGCCGGCGCGGTGCACCACCGCGTCGCACAGCTGAAGCAGCGCGGCCTTCGCGTCGCACTCGGGCAGCGGCGCCAGCGCGGCGCGCGCCTCCTCCGCGTACCGCACGGTGTCCCGGCGGGCCTGTTCCAGGGCGGGGTGCTCCCGCAGCGCCGCGAGCGCCTCCGCATGCCGCGCGTCGTCGCTCAGGTCGGAGTCCAGCAGCTCGCACAGCGCGATGTCCTCGGACAGTCCCAGCCGCTGCGCGCGCTCGCGCAGCCGCAGCACCGGCAGGGTCGCGATGCCCTCCCGCAGGTCCGTCCCCGGGGTCTTGCCGGACTCGTGCGAGTCGGAGGCGATGTCCAGCACGTCGTCGGCCAGCTGGAAGGCGACGCCCAGCCGCTCCCCGTACTGCGTCAGCACGTCCACGACGGTCTCGTCGGCCCCGGACATCATCGCGCCGAACCGGCACGACACGGCCACCAGCGACCCCGTCTTGCCGCCCAGCACGTCCAGGTAGTGGTCGACCGGATCCCGTCCGTCCTGGGGCCCCGCCGTCTCCAGGATCTGCCCGGTGACGAGCCGCTCGAACGCCAGTGCCTGCACGCGGACCGCCTCGGGCCCGAGGTCGGCGAGGATCTGGGAGGCCCGGGCGAACAGGAAGTCGCCGGTGAGGACCGCGACGGAGTTGCCCCAGCGGGTGTTCGCGCTGGCCACTCCGCGCCGCACCGCGGCCTCGTCCATCACGTCGTCGTGGTACAGCGTCGCCAGGTGGGTCAGCTCCACCACCACGGCCGCGGGCACGACCCCCGGCGCGTACGGGTCGCCGAACTGCGCCGCCAGCATCACGAGCAGCGGCCGGAACCGCTTCCCGCCCGCCTTGACCAGGTGCTGCGCGGCCTCGGTGATGAAGGGGACCTCGCTCTTGGTGGCTTCGAGCAGCCCTTCCTCGACAGCCGCCAATCCGGCCTGGACATCGGCTTCGAGAGCCTGGTCCCGCACGCTCAGCCCGAACGGCCCGACGACGGTCACGAGGGGTCTCCTGTCTGCTGGTGTCTGCTGGCGCTTACACGGTTTGTCGATAGGTCGCTGCCATCACTCAAGTCAGCGTATCCGGTCACGTTTCGATCACCGATGGCGCCCACCTATACAGGCCAGGCGGTATCGGATCACGCCCGATATGTTTTCGTTCACCACATATGAACAGATATTTATCGACTTACCTCTCCCTACCCGCGGCCGCCCCCACTCGCACACATGCGCACAGGTGCACACGTACACACAGGCCACGACGTCACCCGAAGTGACGACCGTCACGCCCGCACACTCCATGGCCCGATTTAACCCTATTGCCATCTATATTCCGCTTAGCCGTAATTGCTCCTCGTCCCATGAAACCGTGAGTTGGGTCACGCCGGGCCTTCGACCCTCCGTGCGCCCCGTCTCCTTGCCTTCCCTTCCCCCGCATGCCAGTTGACCCTTGGCAACAGCAAAGGATCAAGCACCCCAAACGCCTCAGATCAAGGTCAAACAGGACGATCTGTAATCCGAGCACTTGTTCCGGGCGTGTGCTCTCGCATACGTTCCCGGTCCATCGAGCGGACGCCGAATCCTGCCGCCGCCCGATGCCCATCGACCGAACCACTCATGGCAGGAGCGGGGGACCCAGGTAAGTCGCCGGGCCGGAGCGTCGTACGTCGTCGTACGCCGTGCCGGAACGGCTTGGGGTGAAGCCATGTCCTCCGGGACACGGCCGGGCACCTCCCCGCCCGAACCCGACAGCTCACCTCGCAGGCGTAGGAGAGGAATTCCCATGCCCGCACAGGTCCAGCGCCGTACCCGCGCCGCTCGTCTCGTCCGCACCCTCGCCGTCAGCGGCACCGGTGCCGCCGTCCTCGCCCTGCCGCTCATCGGCGCCACCAGCGCCTCCGCCGCCACCCCGGCCAAGAGCACCACCACCAGGGCCGCGAGCACGGTCGCCTATCCGAACAACCTCGACGGCTGGATCCGCGAGTCCCTCGCGATCATGGCCGACAAGGGCATCCCGGGCAGCTACAACGGCATCTACCGCAACGTGATGCGCGAGTCGTCCGGCAACCCGCGGGCCATCAACCTCTGGGACTCCAACGCCGCCAAGGGCATCCCGTCCAAGGGCCTGCTGCAGGTCATCCAGCCGACCTTCAACGCGTACCACGTGGACGGCACCTCGTTCGACATCTACGACCCGGTCGCGAACATCACGGCCGCCTGCAACTACGCGGCCGACCGGTACGGCTCGATCGACAACGTCTTCAGCGCGTACTGATCGGTCGTCCCACCTGTTCTCTAGGGGAACAACCGCTCGAGGACGACGGCGACGCCGTCGTCCTCGTTCGACAAGGTGACCTCGTCGGCCACGGCCTTCAGCTCGTGATGGGCGTCGGCCATGGCCACACCCCGGGCGGCCCACTGGAACATGGGGATGTCGTTCGGCATGTCACCGAAGGCCAGGGCGCTGTGCCGGCCGAGCCTCAGGCGCTCGGCGGCCAGCGCCAGCCCGGTCGCCTTGGTGATGCCGCACGGCTGCAGCTCGACCGTGCCCGGCCCCGACATGGTGACCGTGGCGAGCGAACCGACCGCGCCACGGGCCACCTCGGCCAACTCGTCGTCGGACAGCACGGGATGGCGCAGCAGCACCTTGCTGATCGGCGCCTGCCACAGCTCCTCGCGCCGCTCGACCCGCGACGCCGGCAGGGTCGGGTGCGGCATGCGGTACCCCGGCTCGATGAGCGTGAGCCCGTCCGCTCCGTCCTGGTCGACCGCGGCGTACACCTCCCCCACCTCGGCCTCGATCTTGCCGAGCGCGGTCTCGGCCGTCTCCGTGTCCAGCGTGACCGACCACAGCAGACGGTCCGCCGCCGCGTCGTAGAGCTGCGCTCCCTGGCCGCACACCGCGAGGCCCGTGGAGCCCAGGGCCTTCAGCAGCGTCCGGACCCTCGGCGCCGGCCGGCCGGTCACGACGAGGTGCCGGGCACCGGCCGCCGCCGCCCGCGCGAGCGCGGCCAGGGACCGCTCGGACACGGTGTCGTCGCCGCGCAGGAGCGTTCCGTCCAGGTCGGTGGCGATGAGGGCATAGGCAAGGGGAGCGGGCATGATCAGAGAATACGGATCCGCCGCACCCCCGGCCCCACCGGAACCGGACGACCCCCGCGGCCCCCTCCTTACCGGCCACCTCCCTCCAACTCGCCTCCGGCGTCCGCGAGATGCTCAGCCGTGTGCCGCCGCCAGGTGGCGTGCCAGCCGTGGTGAGGCGAACTCCGTGCCGCACACGAAGCGCATCACCGGGCCGTACGACGCCGCCGCCGGCAGCCCCGTGAAGTACAGGCCCGGGACCGAGGAGACGTAGCCCGCCCCGAGCTTCGGGGCACCCCGGCTCACCGCGAGCTCCGTGCGCAGCTCGTGGCCGAGGAAGCCCAGCGCGGCCAGGTCGACGCGGTAGCCGGTCGCCGCCACGATGTGGTCGGCGGTCAGTTCCCGGGTGCTGCTGCCCAGGGTGCGCACGGTCAGTGCCGCGCGGCCGTCGAGCGCCTCGGCGCGAACGATCCGGGCCACCTCGACGACCGGCACCGTTCCCTCGAAGCGGTCGCGCAGCCACCAGGCGCCGAGCGGGCCGAGGACCCGTCGGGCCAGGTAGTGGCGTACCTGGGCGGGCAGGCGGCGGTAGGGGTGGGGGTAGTGGCTGAGCGCCCACAGCGACCAGGCGCGGCCGAAGGGGGACTCGGGGCGCAGCCTGGGCTGGTCCCAGGGCGGGGCGCCGAAGGCGACCTTGCCGCGGCCGCGCGCCACCACCCGCACCCGCGCGCCGGCCTCCGCCGCGAGCACGGCGGTCTCCAGCGCGGACTGGCCGGCACCTACGACGATCAGCTCCTTGCCGGCGAACCGGGTCAGGTCGTGGTGCTGGGAACTGTGGGAGACCCCGCCGGCGGGTGCGGGGCCGTCCGGTGCCGCGCCGGCCAGCTCGGGCGGCAGATGGGCGAGGCCCGACAGGCCGGTCGCGACCACGACCGCGCGCGCGGCGAACTGCTCCCCGGAGTCCACCTTCAGCTCGAAGCCGCCGCCCGGCCGCCGGTCGACCGACACGACCCGGGTCCGCTCCAGTTCGGGCACCAGCCTGCGCTGGAACCACTCGCCGTAGGCGACGAAGGTCTCCACCGGGATGATGTCCTCGTCGGTGACCAGCCGCTCGATGCCGGCCGCGTCGCAGTAGTCGACCAGAGTGTGGCCGCGCCGTGGGCAGTCGATGGTGGAGGCGGCCGGGGTCGACTTGAGCAGCATTCCGGCGGGCATGTGGTCCCGCCAGGCGACCATGGGCTCGCCGAAGGCACGGACCGGAATGCCGCGTGCTCGCAGGTGGGCGGCGGTGGACAGGCCGTAGGGCCCGGCACCGATGACTGCTACCGGATGGTTCACGAAGTCCCTCCCCAGGACGTGCTGATGCGTCACTTCACGGGCCGTCGCGGTGGGCGTGGCCGACCGCGGGGACGACCGCCGGACACGGCCGGCGGTGCCACCGGTTCGACGGGTGGATGCGGGGCTGTGGGGGCGTGAGGGCGTGAGGGTGCCGGGCTGCGGCGGTACGGGGTACGCACGTGCGGGCGGTTGCCCGTGGCCGGTGTCTAACCGGCCGTGCTGCCGCGGCGTTTGGTACGCCACAGCTGGTAGAGGTGGATCGCGCCCGGCCGCACGAAGCGCGCGAGCATGGTGAGGAACGGCAGCGGGTCGTCACCCGCGAGCCAGGCCAGTTCGGTCCCGCTCGCCTTCGCCGGAGCGTGCGGTGTGGTGTATCCGCTGCGCCGGTAGGCGATCAGGGCGGGCAGGTCGATGTTCTCCACGACATAGCGGTGGCCGGCCCGCTGTTCCCCCTCGGGAACGGGCCGCCCGGTCAGGTCGAGGTGCATGGCGCGTACGACGTCCACCCCCGACTCGCTCTCGAAGAGCCGGAACTGGGCGCCCATGCGCGGGTTGAAGTCGAGCAGCTTGTACTGTCCGTCGCGCCGGTCGAAACGCAGGTCGAGGTCGATGATTCCGGTGAAGCCGATCTGTTTGATGAAACGCGCGGCGAGGTCGGCGAGTTCCGGGTTGTCGACGACGTACGCGTTGGCCGTCATCCCCGCGTGCGGCGGCCAGGAGCGGACCTTCACGCCGGTGAACATCGCGAGCGGCGTGGAGTCCTGGTCGAAGTAGGCGTGCACGATCCAGTCCTCGGCCTCCTCCCGGGGCAGGTACTCCTGGAGGATCACCCCCGGCCGCTCGCCCCAGTCGCGGGCGAGCGTGAGCAGTCCCTCGCGGGTGGCGATCCGCGTCGTGCCGTTCACGGCCGGCCGGCTGCGGCGTACGAACGCCTCGCGGTTCTTGGCCACCACCGGGAAGCGGGCCGTCTCGGCGAACGCGGCGATGTCGTCGTACGACTGCGGGAAGGCGGCCACCGGGCTCGGGATGCCGTGCTCGACGCACAGTTCGTGCAGGCCCTGCTTGCTGGCCAGGCGGCGCGGCAGCTCCGGGGCGACGCGCGGGAAGAGGAAGTGGCCCTTGAGCTCGTCCTGGTGCTCGGCGATCAGGACGGCCGCCTCCTCGTCGGTGGGGACCAGGACGGCGGGCCGCCCGATACGGCTCCCGATCCGCAGGAGCCCCTCCACCAGGTGGCCCGCCTCCTCGGTGCCCCTCGTCGGCCAGACGAACGCCCGTTTGAGATAACGGGAGGAGGCCGCCGGGGTGTAGGCGTCCTCGGTGATCGCGTACATGGGCACGCCCAGCCGGCCCAGACTGCGGATCGCCCCCACCCCGCCGTGGTGCAGCGGATAGTCGCCGAACTTCACGATCAGGCCCGGCACGTCACGGTCGGCGCCGAAAGGCACGCTGACGGCATTCCTGGCCACGGGTCCCCCCACGTGTCCCCCCTACGGAGCGGACCCACCCCGTCCGCGTCCCCCAAAGGACGCTAAGCCGGAATTGCCCGCTCCGACAAGGCCAATCCGGACATTGCAAACTCTTTAGGCACTGCCCAAGACAGCCGACGCCCCCGTAACGTGTGGCGCGACCACATGAACGTGTGGCCCGAACCACCTGGAACGCACGGCACACGAAAGAGAGGCAGTACCCGATGCCCCCCTTCGAGGTCCCCGAGGGCGACCCCTTCGGTCCGCACAACCTTCCCTACGGCGTCTTCTCCCGTGCCGGATCGCAGGAGCGGACCGTCGGTGTCCGGCTCGGGGACCACGTCCTCGACGCGGGCGCGGCGGCCGTGGCGCTCGGCTCGCCGTACGCCGCCCTGCTCGCGCGGCCGACTCTGAACCCGCTGCTCGCGGCCGGCCGCACCGCCTGGTCGGACGTGCGGCGCGCGCTGACGGCGTGGGTGACGGTGCCGTCGCACCAGGAGACGGTCGCGCCGTTCCTGCACCCGCTGTCCTCGGTGACCCTGCATCTGCCCTTCGAGGTCGCCGACTACGTCGACTTCTACGCCTCCGAGAACCACGCGCGGAACGTGGGGCAGATCTTCCGCCCGGACGCCGAGGACTCGCTGACCCCCAACTGGAAGCACCTGCCGATCGGCTACCACGGCCGCTCGGGCACGGTGGTCGTGTCGGGCACGGACGTCGTGCGCCCCGCGGGCCAGCGGAAGGCCCCCGGCGACCCCGCCCCGGTCTTCGGACCCTCCGTCCGGCTGGACATCGAGGCCGAGGTCGGCTTCGTGGTCGGCGTGCCGTCGGGCCTCGGCCGGCCGGTGGCGCTGGAGGACTTCCGGGAGCACGTCTTCGGGCTGTGCCTGCTCAACGACTGGTCGGCGCGCGACATCCAGGCCTGGGAGTACGTGCCCCTCGGCCCGTTCCTCGGGAAGTCGTTCGCCACCTCGGTGTCGGCGTGGATCACGCCGCTGGACGCGCTGGAGGAGGCACGGGTGGCCCCGCCGGAGCGCACCCACCCGCTGCTGCCCTACCTGGACGACTCCGGGGAGGAGCCCGGCGGCTACGACCTGCGGATCTCCGTCGCGATCAACGGCCATGTGGTGTCCGAGCCGCCCTTCTCCACCATGTACTGGACGGCCGCCCAGCAGCTCGCCCACATGACGGTCAACGGTGCGTCTCTGCGCACCGGCGACCTCTACGGCTCGGGCACCGTGAGCGGGGCCGAGCCCGCGCAGCGCGGCTCGCTGCTGGAGCTCACCTGGAACGGCCGCGAGCCGCTCGAACTCCCGGACGGCAAGCGGACGTTCCTGGAGGACGGGGACGTGGTGACGCTGTCCGGCTGGGCCCCGGGCGCGAACGGCGTACGGGTGGGGCTGGGAGAGGTCACGGGACGGATCGTGGCGGACTGACCGGCACGTCGCGGGGCCGCGCGCGGCGGTGGGTGCGGTGAGGTGCGCACAGCGATGTGCGCACCGGAGTGCGCGCCCGGTGGTGTGCGCACCGTGACGCGGTGGGTGCGGCGGGGATTGGTGTCGTTCAGGCCCTGACTCGCGCCGCCCACCCCCGTCATACTGACGGCAGGCCGTGCGCGGACCCCGCGCCGGCCGCCGCACAGCACCGCCGCACCACCCCGCAGCACCGCCCCACCGCACGACCCGACACCCGCCCACCTCCGATCAGGATCCGGAGTCCGTGGCATGACCGTCTGCCTGCTCCTGCTGGGCGCCGTCGCACTGACGGCCGCCGTGCCCGTGCCACGCGCGCTGACCCGGGCGGTGTGGCCCGAACGGGAACCGGTCGTGGCGCTGTGGGTGTGGCAGTGCCTGGTCGCCACCGTCCTCCTGTGCTGCCTGGCCGGGCTGGTCCTGGGCACCGCGGCCGTCTTCCACACCGTCCGCGACCGGGTGTTCGCGCCCGCCCCGGCGTCGGTGACGGCCGCGTACGGTCTCTCGGCCGCGCCGGCCTGGGCCACCGCCCTGACCCTGCTGCTGGCGTGCGGGGCCGCCTGGACCACCGCGATGCTCGGCCGCGAGCTCGCGGAGGCCCGCCGCCGCCGTGGCCTGGCCCGCGCGCACCTGCGGGAGCGCGCACCCGACCTGCCCGCCGGGCTACCCGCTGCCCGCGGCCCGATGCTGGTGCTGGAGGACGAGTATCCCGACGCCTGGTGGATGCCCGGCCATCCGCCGCAGCTCGTCGTCACCACCGGCGCCCTGCACCGCCTCACCGGCCATCAGCTCGACGCCGTCCTCGCCCACGAACGCGGACACGCCCGCGCCCACCACGACTGGCTGCTGCACCTGTCGACCGCACTGGCGACGGGCTTCCCGCGCGTCCCGCTGTTCACCCACTTCTGCGACCAGACCCACCGCCTGGTGGAACTGGCCGCCGACGACACCGCCTCCCGCCGCCACGGCCACCTCACCACCGCCCTCGCCCTGATCGAGCTCAACCAGCACCGCGGCGTCCTCTCCTGCGCCTCCAGCCACCGTCTGCTCGGTGAGCGGGTGGACCGCCTCCTGGAGCCCCCGCCCCGGCTGGACCGCAGGCGCAGGGCCCTCGCGACGACGGTGGCGGCCCTGGTTCCCCTGCTGCCGCTCCTGATCGCCTTCGCCCCCGGGCTGACGGCGCTGCGCTGAGCCGGCCGGTCCGGCTACGTCCAGTCCTCGGGCTCGGGCTCGGTGTCCCGGTCCGCCTCGGTGTCCGGACCGGGTGCGTCCTGCGCCGCGTCCCGTCCGGCCGGGCCGTCCGCCCCGGCGGCGGCCGGTCCGCCCAGCGACTCGAGCACCGCGATGACGCCCTCTCCGTATGTCGCCAGCTTCTTCTCGCCGACCCCGCCGACCGTGCCCAACCGGGCCACCGATGTGGGCCAGAGCGTGACGATCTCGCGGAGCGTCGCGTCGTGGAAGATGACGTACGCCGGGACGCCCTGCTCGCGGGCCTGCTCGGCACGCCAGGCGCGCAGGGCCTCGAAGGCGGGCAGCAGTTCCTCGGGCAGTTCGGCCACGGCGGCCTTGCTCCTGCCGCGTCCCGAGGACGCCGACGACCCCGAGGACGAGGAGCCCGACCGTGCGGCGGCCGGCCGCTTCGGCTCCTTGCGCAGCGGTACCTCCCGCTCGCGCCGCAGCACCGAACCGCTCGCGTCGGTCAGCACCAGCGTCCCGTACTCGCCCTCGACCGCGAGCAGTCCCTGCGCCAGCAACTGCCGTACGACACCGCGCCATTCGCCCTCGGTGAGATCCTCGCCGATGCCGAACACGGACAGCTGGTCGTGGTCGAACTGGATCACCCGGCCGGTGCGCTTGCCGAGCAGGATGTCGATGATCTGCCCCGCGCCGAACTTCTGCCCCCGCTCCCGCTGCAGTCTCACCACCGTCGACAGCACCTTCTGGGAGGCGACCGTGCCGTCCCAGGTCTCGGGCGGGGTCAGGCAGGTGTCGCAGTTGCCGCAGCCGTTCGGATCCGGCTCCTGGCCGAAGTAGGCGAGGAGCCGGCCACGGCGGCACCGGGCCGTCTCGCACAGGGCGAGCATCGAGTCCAGGTGCGCCGCGGCCCGGCGGCGGAACGCCTCGTCGCCCTCCGAGGACTGGATCAGCTTGCGCTGCTGTATGACGTCGTTCAGGCCGTAGGCCATCCAGGCCGTCGACGGCAGGCCGTCCCGTCCGGCGCGTCCCGTCTCCTGGTAGTAGCCCTCGACCGACTTGGGCAGGTCCAGGTGGGCGACGAACCGCACGTCCGGCTTGTCGATGCCCATGCCGAAGGCGATCGTGGCGACCACGACCAGGCCGTCCTCGCGCAGGAAGCGGGACTGGTGGGCAGCGCGCGTGCCCGCGTCCAGGCCCGCGTGGTAGGGCACCGCCGCGATGCCGTGCTGCGAGAGGAACTCGGCCGTCCTGTCCACCGAGTTGCGCGAGAGGCAGTACACGATGCCCGCGTCGCCCGCGTGCTCCGCGCGCAGGAAGGCCAGCAGCTGCTTCCTGGGGTCGGACTTGGGCACGATCCGGTACTGGATGTTGGGCCGGTCGAAGCTCGCCACGAAGTGCCGGGCCCGCGGCATGTCCAGCCGCTGGGTGATCTCCTGGTGGGTGGCGCGCGTGGCGGTCGCCGTGAGCGCGATCCGCGGCACGTCCGGCCAGCGCTCGCCCAGCACCGACAGGGTCAGGTAGTCCGGGCGGAAGTCGTGGCCCCACTGCGAGACGCAGTGCGCCTCGTCGATGGCGAAGACGGAGATCTTGCCGCGGGAGAGCAGGTCCATCGTGGTGTCCAGGCGCAGGCGCTCCGGTGCCAGATAGAGCAGGTCCAGCTCGCCCGCCAGGAACTCGGCCTCCACCACGCGCCGCTCGTCGAAGTCCTGGGTGGAGTTGATGAACCCGGCGCGCACGCCCAGCGCCCGCAGGGCGTCCACCTGGTCCTGCATCAGCGCGATCAGCGGCGAGACCACGATGCCCGTACCGGGTCTGACCAGGGCCGGGATCTGGTAGCACAGCGACTTGCCGCCACCGGTGGGCATGAGCACGACGGCGTCGCCGCCCGCCACCACATGATCGATGACCGCTTCCTGCTCGCCCCGGAAGGCCTCGTATCCGAAGACCCGGTTCAGCGTGGCCAGCGTCTCGCTGTCCGTCACTGACATCTCGGTGACACCGCCCGTCCCGCCCATCGTCTCGTCCCCCGTACGTCGTCCCTCGACCACTGCCTCCACGATAGGGGGCGGCGCCGACAACGCCGGAGTTGTCCACAGGCCGGCACCCGGGTCCGGGGCCCTGTGAATCTGCGACCCCCCTCACACCGCTGCCCGGCACCCCCGCTGACGGGGTGCCGGGCAGCCGGCCGGTGAAGGGGGTGTCTCAGCGCACGAACACCCCTGCCTGGTTCGCCAGGTCCAGGAAGTACTGCGGGGCCACGCCCAGGACCACCGTGACCGCCACACCCACGCCGATCGCGGTCATCGTCAGCGGCGACGGCACGGCCACCGTCGGGCCCTCCGGCCGCGGCTCGCTGAAGAACATCAGCACGATCACCCGGATGTAGAAGAAGGCGGCGATCGCGGACGAGATCACACCGATCACGACCAGCGGCACCGCGCCGCCCTCCGCCGCCGCCTTGAACACGGCGAACTTCCCGGCGAACCCGGAGGTCAGCGGGATGCCCGCGAAGGCCAGCAGGAACACCGCGAACACGGCCGCCACCAGCGGCGAGCGCCGGCCGAGACCGGCCCACTTCGACAGGTGCGTCGCCTCGCCGCCCGCGTCGCGCACCAGCGTCACCACGGCGAACGCGCCGATCGTCACGAAGGAGTACGCGGCCAGGTAGAACAGCACGGAGGACACGCCGTCCTTCGAGGTGGCGATGACACCCGCGAGGATGAATCCCGCGTGGGCGATCGACGAGTACGCCAGCAGGCGCTTGATGTCGGTCTGCGTGATCGCGACGATCGCACCGCCCAGCATGGTGACGATCGCCACGCCCCACATGACCGGCCGCCAGTCCCAGCGCATGCCCGGCAGCACGACGTACAGCAGCCGCAGCAGCGCGCCGAACGCCGCCACCTTGGTCGCCGCCGCCATGAATCCGGTGACCGGGGTCGGGGCGCCCTGGTAGACGTCGGGCGTCCACATGTGGAACGGGACCGCGCCCACCTTGAACAGCAGGCCCATCACGACCATCGCGACACCGATCAGCAGCAGCGCGTCGTTGCCCATGGTGTTGGCCAGCGCCGGGTCGACGTTGGGCACGTTGCCCTCGACCACCCGCGCGATCGTGGCGTACGACACGGAGCCCGCGTACCCGTACAGCAGTGCGATGCCGAACAGGGTGAACGCCGAGGCGAACGCGCCGAGCAGGAAGTACTTGACCGCGGCCTCCTGCGACATCAGCCGCTTGCGGCGGGCCAGCGCGCACAGCAGATACAGCGGCAGGGAGAGGACCTCCAGGGCCACGAACAGCGTCAGCAGGTCGTTGGCCGAGGGGAACACCAGCATGCCGGCGACCGCGAAGAGCAGCAGCGGGAAGACCTCGGTGGTGGTGAAACCGGCCTTCACCGCGGCCTTCTCGCTGTCGCTGCCCGGCACGGCCGAGGCCTGCGCCGCGAAGGAGTCGACATGGTTGCCGTGCGCCTGCGGGTCCAGGCGCCGCTCGGCGAAGGTGAACAGGCCGACCAGGGCGGCCAGCAGGATCGTCCCCTGGAGGAAGAGCGAGGGACCGTCGACCGCGATGGCGCCCATCGCCGCGATGTGCGCCTTGGTGGTGCCGTAGCCGTCCGCCGCGAGCGCGACGACCGCCGCGAACGCGGCGGCGAGCGCGACGACGGACACGAACACCTGGGCGTAGTAACGGGACCTGCGCGGGATGAACGCCTCGATGAGCACCCCGACGATCGCCGCGCCCACGACGATCAGGGTGGGCGACAACTGCCCGTATTCGATCTTCGGCGCCTGGATCTTCGAGATCGGGTCGGCTGCCGTTGTCCACAGGCTGTGGACGGCTGTTGCACTCACTTGGCCGCCTCCACCTCGGGCTTGGGGTCGGTCTGGTGTACGTCGGACATGGTCTGCTTCACCGCCGGGTTGACGATGTCCGCGACGGGCTTCGGATAGACCCCCAGGAAGATCAGCAACACGATCAGCGGGGCCACCACCACCAGCTCGCGCACCCGGAGGTCGGGCATCGCCGAGACCTCCGGCTTCACCGGACCGGTCATCGTCCGCTGGTAGAGGACGAGGGTGTACAGCGCGGCGAGCACGATGCCGAAGGTGGCGATGATGCCGATCGCCGGGTGCCGCGTGAACGTGCCGACCAGGACCAGGAACTCACTGACGAAGGGCGCGAGCCCCGGCAGCGAGAGCGTCGCCAGACCGCCGATCAGGAAGGTCCCGGCGAGCACCGGCGCCACCTTCTGGACGCCGCCGTAGTCGGCGATGAGCCGCGAGCCGCGCCGGGAGATCAGGAACCCGGCGACCAGCAGGAGCGCGGCCGTCGAGATGCCGTGGTTGACCATGTAGAGCGTCGCACCGGACTGGCCCTGGCTGGTCATCGCGAAGATGCCCATGATGATGAAGCCGAAGTGCGAGATCGACGCGTAGGCCACCAGACGCTTGATGTCCCGCTGGCCCACCGCGAGCAGCGCCCCGTACAGGATGCTGATCAGGGCCAGGACGAGGATGACGGGCGTGGCCCACTTGCTGGCCTCCGGGAACAGCTGGAGGCAGAAGCGGAGCATCGCGAAGGTGCCCACCTTGTCCACGACCGCCGTGATGAGGACGGCGACCGGGGCGGTGGCCTCTCCCATGGCGTTGGGCAGCCAGGTGTGCAGCGGCCACAGCGGCGCCTTCACCGCGAAGGCGAAGAAGAAGCCGAGGAACAGCCACCGCTCGGTGCTGGTCGCCATGTGCAGGGAGCCGTTGGCGCGGGCCTGCGCGATCTCGGTGAGCGAGAAGTTCCCCGCCACCACGTACAGGCCGATCACCGCGGCCAGCATGATCAGACCGCCGGCCAGGTTGTAGAGCAGGAACTTGACCGCCGCGTACGACCGCTGTGTGGAGGCCGTCTCCTCACCGTGCTCGTGGGCACGGTCCCCGAAGCCGCCGATGAGGAAGTACAGCGGGATCAGCATGGCTTCGAAGAAGATGTAGAAGAGGAAGACGTCCGTGGCCTCGAAGGAGATGATCACCATCGCCTCGACGGCCAGGATCAGGGCGAAGAAGCCCTGCGTCGGCCGCCAGCGGCGGCTGCCGGTCTCCAGCGGGTCGGCGTCGTGCCAGCCCGCGAGGATCACGAACGGGATCAGCAGGGCGGTCAGCGCGAGCAGCGCCACGCCGATGCCGTCCACACCGAGCTCGTACCGGACCCCGAAGGCCGAGATCCAGGCGTGGGACTCGGTGAGCTGGTACCGGGCGCCGTCCGGGTCGAAGCGCACCACGACGGCGACGGCCAGGGCGAGCGTGGCGAGCGAGGCGATGAGCGCCAGCCACTTGGCGGCGGTGCGCCGGGCGGCCGGCACGGCGGCCGTGGCCACCGCCCCGAGGGCCGGGAGCACCGCCGTCGCTGTCAGCAGAGGAAAGGACATCGGTATCAGACCGCCCTCATCAGCAGGGTCGCGGCGACCAGGAGCGCCGCACCGCCGAACATCGAGACCGCGTAGGAGCGCGCGAAGCCGTTCTGCAGCCGGCGCATCCGTCCGGACAGGCCGCCCATGGAGGCCGCCGTGCCGTTGACGACGCCATCGACCAGGGTGTGGTCGACGTACACCAGGGAGCGGGTGAGGTGCTCGCCGCCGCGGACCAGGACGACGTGGTTGAAGTCGTCCTGGAGCAGGTCGCGCCGGGCCGCCCGGGTGAGCAGCGACCCGCGCGGGGCGACGACCGGGACCGGCTTGCGGCCGTACTGGGCGTAGGCGATCGCGACGCCGACGACCAGGCACACCATGGTCGCTGCGGTGACCGTCCACGCGCTGACCGGCGAGTTCCCCTCACTGTGCCCGGTGACCGGCTCCAGCCAGTGCAGGAAGCGGTCGCCGATGCTGAAGAACGCGCCGCCGAAGACGGACCCGACGGCCAGCACGATCATGGGGATCGTCATGACCTTCGGCGACTCGTGCGGGTGCGGCTCAGCGTGCTCGCCCCGCTCCTCGGCCGCCGGCTCCACGTCGGGCTCGGCCGGGGAGGCGGTCGGCTGGTGGCGCCAGCGCTCCTCGCCGAAGAACGTCATCAGCATCACCCGCGTCATGTAGTACGCCGTGATGGCCGCGCCCAGCAGGGCCGCGCCGCCGAGGATCCAGCCCTCGGTGCCGCCCTTGGCGAAGGCCGCCTCGATGATCTTGTCCTTGGAGAAGAAGCCGGACAGGCCCGGGAAGCCGATGATGGCGAGGTAGCCGAGGCCGAAGGTGATGAACGTGACCGGCATGTACTTCCTGAGGCCGCCGTACCGGCGCATGTCGACCTCGTCGTTCATGCCGTGCATGACGGAACCGGCACCGAGGAAGAGCCCGGCCTTGAAGAAGCCGTGCGTCACCAGGTGCATGATCGCGAAGACGTAGCCGATGGGGCCGAGGCCCGCGGCGAGCACCATGTAGCCGATCTGCGACATGGTCGAGCCGGCCAGCGCCTTCTTGATGTCGTCCTTCGCGCAACCGACGATCGCACCGAACAGCAGCGTGACCGCGCCGACCACGGTGACGGCGAGCTGCGCGTCGGGGGCGGCGTTGAAGATCGCGCCGGAGCGGACGATGAGGTAGACGCCCGCGGTCACCATCGTGGCGGCGTGGATGAGCGCGGAGACCGGGGTCGGGCCCTCCATCGCGTCCCCGAGCCAGGACTGCAGCGGCACCTGGGCGGACTTGCCGCACGCGGCGAGCAGCAGCATCAGGCCGATCGCGGTGAGCCTGCCCTCGCCGGTGTCCCCCGCATGGCTGAGGACCGGGCCGAAGGCGAACGTCCCGAACGTCGTGAACATCAGCATGATCGCGATCGACAGACCCATGTCGCCGACGCGGTTGACCAGGAAGGCCTTCTTCGCGGCGGTGGCCGCGCTGGGCTTGTGCTGCCAGAAGCCGATCAGCAGGTAGGAGGCGAGACCGACGCCCTCCCAGCCGACGTACAGCAGCAGGTAGTTGTCGGCGAGGACGAGCAGCAGCATCGCCGCGAGGAACAGGTTGAGATAGCCGAAGAAGCGGCGGCGCCGCTCGTCGTGTTCCATGTACCCGACGGAGTACAGGTGGATCAGTGAGCCGACGCCGGTGATCAGCAGCACGAACGTCATCGACAGCTGGTCGAGCCGGAAGGTGACGTCGGCCTGGAAGCCGGCCACCGGGATCCAGCTGAACAGGTGCTGGATCATCGTCCGTTGTCCGGCGTCCTTGCCGAGCAGGTCGGCGAAGAGGACCAGGCCGATCACGAAGGAGACGGCCGCGAGCAGGGTGCCGAGCCAGTGGCCGACGGCGTCGAGTCGCCGGCCGCCGGCCAGGAGGACGGCCGCTCCGAGCAGGGGCGCCGCGATCAGCAGCGCAATCAGGTTGTCCACGATTCTTCCGACCCCTTACAGCTTCATCAGGCTGGCGTCGTCGACCGAGGCCGAGTGGCGGGACCGGAACAGCGACACGATGATCGCGAGCCCGACCACGACCTCCGCTGCGGCGACGACCATCGTGAAGAAGGCGATGATCTGGCCGTCGAGGTTGCCGTGCATCCGGGAGAAGGCGACGAACGCGAGGTTGCAGGCGTTCAGCATCAGCTCGATGCACATGAAGACCACGATGGCGTTGCGCCGGATGAGGACGCCGGTGGCACCGATCGTGAACAACAGGGCGGCGAGATAGAGGTAGTTGACGGGGTTCACTTCGACGCCTCCTCGGTCCGCTTGAAGGCCGACGGCTGGATCTCGGTGCGCTCCAGGCGTTCCTCGGCGCGCTGCTCCAGGGCCTTGAGGTCGTTCAGCGCCTCGGCGGAGACGTCACGGATCTGACCGCGCTCGCGCAGGGTCTTGCTGACCGTGAGCTCGGACGGGGTGCCGTCGGGCAGCAGACCCGCGATGTCCACCGCGTTGTGCCGGGCGTAGACGCCGGGGGCCGGCAGCGGCGGCAGGTACTTCCCCTCGCGCACGCGCTGCTCCGACAGCTCGCGCTGGGTCCTCGCGCGCTCGACGCGCTCCCGGTGGGTGAGGACCATGGCGCCGACGGCGGCCGTGATGAGCAGGGCGCCGGTGAGTTCGAAGGCGAAGACGTACTTGGTGAAGATGAGGGACGCCAGGCCCTCGACGTTGCCGTTCGCGTTCGCCTTGCCGGTGCCGGCGAAGTCCTTCAGGGAGGCGTTGGCGATGCCCGCGAGGAGCAGGACGCCGAAGCCGAGCCCACACAACAGGGCCAGCCAGCGCTGGCCCTTGATGGTCTCCTTCAGGGAGTCCGCGGCGGTCACACCGACGAGCATCACCACGAACAGGAACAGCATCATGATCGCGCCGGTGTAGACGACGATCTGCACGATGCCGAGGAAGTAGGCGCCGTTGGCGAGGTAGAACACCGCCAGGACGATCATGGTGCCGGCCAGGCACAGGGCGCTGTGCACGGCCTTCTTCATGAAGACGGTGCACAGGGCCCCGATCACCGCGACGGTGCCGAGGACCCAGAACTGGAAGGCCTCACCGGTGGAGGTGGTGTAGGCGGCGAGCTGTGCGGTCATCGGCCGATCACCTTCTCCGAGGCCGGCTCGTCCTCGCCGAAGGTCGTGGCCGCCTCCTGCGGGCCCTCGCCCTTGGAGACGGCGACCTGGCGCACCGTGCCGGGCGCGGCCTCCGTCACCAGGCCCCGGTAGTAGTCCTGTTCGTCGGTGCCCGGGTAGATGGCGTGCGGTGAGTCGACCATGCCGTCTTCGAGGCCGGCGAGCAGCTGTTCCTTGGTGTAGATCAGGTTCGCGCGGCTGGAGTCGGCCAGTTCGAACTCGTTGGTCATCGTCAGCGCGCGCGTGGGGCACGCCTCGATGCACAGGCCGCACAGGATGCAGCGGGCGTAGTTGATCTGGTAGACGCGGCCGTACCGCTCGCCCGGCGAGTAGCGCTCCTCGTCGGTGTTGTCGGCGCCCTCCACGTAGATCGCGTCGGCGGGGCAGGCCCAGGCGCACAGCTCGCAGCCGACGCACTTCTCCAGGCCGTCCGGATGGCGGTTGAGCTGGTGCCGTCCGTGGAAGCGCGGAGCCGTGGTCTTCTTCTGCTCCGGGTACTGCTCGGTCAGCCGCTTCTTGAACATGGCCTTGAAGGTCACGCCGAAGCCGGCCACGGGGTTCAGGAAACCGGGCTTGGTCTCCTTGGGCTCCTCAGCCATCGGACGCCTCCTTTCCATCCAGAGATCCGTCACTGGCAGTATCCGATCCGCCACTGACAATCAACTCGCCCTCGCGGCGGGAACGGCGCCGCGGCACCGCCGGCAGCTCCTGACCCGGCAGCGGGGGTACGGGGAACCCGCCGGCCATCGGGTCGAACCCGGCCGGTTCGGCCGCCGGCCGCTCGGCCGTCTTCGCCTTCTCCCGGAACATGTCCGCGACGAAGGACAGCACCAGCAGGGCCAGGACGGCGCCACCGACGTACAGGGCGATGTCGGCGAAGTCGTAGTTCTCGTTCCTGAGGGTCCGCACGGCCGCGACGAGCATCAGCCAGGTCACGGAGACCGGGATCAGGACCTTCCAGCCGAGCTTCATCAGCTGGTCGTAGCGGACCCGGGGAAGGGTGCCGCGCAGCCAGATGAAGAAGAACAGCAGCAGCTGCACCTTGATCACGAACCAGAGCAGCGGCCACCAGCCGTGGTTGGCGCCCGCCCAGAAGGTGCTGATGGGCCAGGGGGCCCGCCAGCCGCCGAGGAAGAGCGTGGTCGACACGGCCGAGACCGTCACCATGTTCACGTACTCGGCGAGCATGAACATCGCGAACTTGATCGACGAGTACTCGGTGTTGAACCCGCCCACCAGGTCGCCCTCGGACTCCGGCATGTCGAAGGGGGCGCGGTTGGTCTCGCCGACCATGGTGACGATGTAGAGGACGAAGGAGACCGGCAGCAGCAGGATGTACCAGCGGTCGTGCTGCTGCGCGACGATCGTCGACGTCGACATCGACCCCGAGTACAGGAACACCGAGGCGAACGCGGCGCCCATGGCGATCTCGTAGGAGATCATCTGCGCGCACGAGCGCAGGCCGCCGAGCAGTGGATACGTCGATCCGGAGCTCCAGCCCGCCAGCACGATGCCGTAGATGCCGACCGAGGCGACCGCGAGGAGGTAGAGCACCGCGATCGGCAGGTCGGTCAGCTGCATGGCCGTGCGGTGGCCGAAGATCGATACCTCGTTGTCCGCCGGGCCGAAGGGGATCACCGCGATCGCCATGAACGCCGGGATGGCCGCGACGATCGGCGCGAGGACGTAGACCACCTTGTCCGCGCGCTTGACGACGACGTCCTCCTTGAGCATCAGCTTGATGCCGTCGGCGAGCGACTGGAGCAGTCCCCAGGGGCCGTGCCGGTTCGGGCCGATGCGCAGCTGCATCCAGGCGACGACCTTGCGCTCCCAGACGATGGAGAACAGCACGGTCACCATCAGGAACGCGAAGCAGAACACCGCCTTGACGACGACCAGCCACCAGGGGTCGGTGCCGAACATCGAGAGGTTCTCTGCGGCGAGGTACGGGCTCATGCCTCCACCTCCTTGGGGGCCTCGGTCGCGCGGGTCGCCGGGCCGATGCGGACGAGGGAGCCGGGCAGGGCACCGGTGTCGGAGGCGACGCCCCCGCCGACGGAGTTCAGGGGGAGCCACACCACCCGGTCGGGCATCTCGGTGATCTCCAGCGGGAGTTCGACCGTCCCGGAGGGGCCGGTCACGGCGAACGGGTCGCCCTCGGCGACGCCCGCCTCGGCGGCCGTGGCGGCCGACACGCGCGCGCGTGCCGCGTGCCGGGTCCCGGCGAGCGCCTCGTCGCCCTCCTGGAGGACGCCGTGGTCGAGCAGCAGCCGGTGCCCGGCGAGCACGGCCTCCCCGGCGGCCGGCCTGGGCAGCACGCCCGCGCTCTCCAGCGGGTCGGTGGCGCGCGGCCCGGTCCAGGCGCCGAGCCGGTCCAGCTCGGCGTGCGCGGTCCGCAGGTCCGGCAGCCCCAGATGGACGTCCATGGCGTCGGCCAGCATCTGCAGCACCCGCAGGTCGCTGGGCGCCAGGCGGCGGGTCATCTGGTCGGGCTTGAGCGCGGCCTCGAAGAAGCGCACCCGGCCCTCCCAGTTGAGGAAGCTGCCGGACTTCTCCGCGACGGCCGCCACGGGCAGGACGACATCCGCGTGCTCGGTGACCTCGCTGGGCCGCAGCTCCAGCGACACCAGGAAGCCGACTTCCGTCAGGGCGGCACGCGCGCGTGCCGGGTCGGGCAGGTCGGCGACCTCCACACCGGCGACGACCAGCGCCTGCAGCTGGCCGTCGGCCGCGGCCTGGACGATCTGGGCGGTGTCACGGCCGTAGCGGTGCGGGAGTTCGGCGACGCCCCACACGGCGGCGACCTCCTCCCGGGCGCGCGGGTCGGTCGCCGGGCGGCCGCCCGGCAGCAGCAACGGCAGCGCGCCCGCCTCGATCGCACCGCGCTCGCCCGCCCGCCGCGGCATCCACACCAGCTGGGCGCCGGTCGCGGACGAGGCCCGTACGGCGGCGGTGAGTCCGCCCGCCACCGAGGCCAGCCGCTCCCCGACGACGATCACGGCGCCCTCGGCGCGCAGCGCCTGCGCGGCCCGTGCGCCGTCTTCCTCCAGGCCGACGCCGCTCGCCAGCGCCTCCAGCCACTCGGTCTCGGTGCCCGGCGCGGCCGGCAGCAGCGTGCCGCCCGCCTTCCGAAGGCCCCGGGTGGCGTGGGTGGCCAGGGCGAAAACCTTCTGCCTGTGCCCCCGCCAGGCCTTGCGCAGCCTCAGGAAGACTCCGGGCGCCTCCTCCTCGGACTCGAAGCCGACGAGCAGGACGGCGGGTGCCTTCTCCAGGGAGGTGTACGTGACGCCCGTACCGTCGACGTCCCGTCCGCGTCCGGCGACCCGGGCGGCCAGGAAGTCGGCCTCCTCGCCGCTGTGCACGCGCGCGCGGAAGTCGATGTCGTTGGTGTCGAGCGCCACGCGCGCGAACTTGCTGTACGCGTAGGCGTCCTCGACGGTGAGCCGGCCGCCGGTGAGGACGCCGGTCCGGCCGCGTGAGGCGAGCAGGCCCTGGGCGGCGATCTCCAGCGCCTCCGGCCAGGACGCCGGGACCAGCTCGCCCTCGGGGTTGCGCACCAGCGGCGTCGTCAGCCGGTCCTTCTGCTGCGCGTACCGGAAGCCGAACCTGCCCTTGTCGCAGATCCACTCCTCGTTGACCTCGGGGTCGTTGGCGGCGAGCCGCCGCATGACCTTGCCGCGCCGGTGGTCGGTGCGGGTGGCGCAGCCGCCCGCGCAGTGCTCGCAGACCGACGGCGACGACACCAGGTCGAAGGGGCGGGAGCGGAACCGGTAGGCCGCCGAGGTCAGCGCGCCGACCGGGCAGATCTGGATGGTGTTGCCGGAGAAGTACGACTCGAACGGGTCGCCCTCGCCGGTGCCGACCTGCTGCAGCGCGCCCCGCTCGAGCAGCTCGATCATCGGGTCGCCGGCGACCTGGTTGGAGAACCGGGTGCAGCGCGCGCACAGCACGCACCGCTCGCGGTCCAGCAGCACCTGCGTGGAGATCGGCACGGGCTTCTGGAACGTCCGCTTCTTCCCCTCGAAGCGGGACTCGGCGTTGCCGTGGGACATGGCCTGGTTCTGCAGCGGGCACTCGCCGCCCTTGTCGCAGACCGGGCAGTCCAGCGGGTGGTTGATGAGCAGCAGCTCCATCACACCCTTCTGGGCCTTCTCCGCGACCGGCGAGGTCAGCTGCGTCCTGACCACCATGCCGTCCGTGCAGGTGATGGTGCAGGACGCCATGGGCTTGCGCTGGCCCTCGACCTCGACGATGCACTGGCGGCAGGCACCGACCGGGGCGAGCAGGGGATGGTCGCAGAACCGGGGGATCTCGATGCCGAGCTGCTCGGCGGCCCGGATGACCAGGGTGCCCTTGGGCACGCTGATCTCGATGCCGTCGATCGTCAGCGTCACGAGATCTTCCGGCGGGAGTGCCGCCTCACCGCCCGAGGAGGTGGCGTTGGTGGTCACGGTCATGCGAGCACCTCCGTGTGCTGGTCCGCCCAGGCCGTCGACTTGGCCGGGTCGAAGGGGCAGCCGCGGCCCGTGATGTGCTCCTCGTACTCCTCGCGGAAGTACTTCAGGGAGGAGAAGATCGGCGCGGCCGCACCGTCGCCGAGGGCGCAGAAGGCCTTGCCGTTGATGTTGTCGGCGATGTCGTTCAGCTTGTCGAGGTCGGCCATGACGCCCTTGCCGGCCTCGATGTCCCGCAGCAACTGCACGAGCCAGTACGTCCCTTCGCGGCAGGGCGTGCACTTGCCGCAGGACTCGTGGGCGTAGAACTCGGTCCAGCGGGTCACGGCCCGCACCACGCACGTCGTCTCGTCGAAGCACTGCAGGGCCTTGGTGCCGAGCATGGAACCGGCGGCGCCGACACCCTCGTAGTCGAGGGGGACGTCGAGGTGCTCGTCGGTGAACATCGGCGTCGAGGAGCCGCCCGGCGTCCAGAACTTCAGCCGGTGCCCGGGGCGCATGCCGCCGCTCATGTCGAGGAGCTGGCGCAGCGTGATGCCGAGCGGGCCCTCGTACTGGCCGGGGCTCGCGACATGGCCGCTGAGCGAGTAGAGCGTGAAGCCCGGGGACTTCTCGCTGCCCATCGACCTGAACCATTCCTTGCCGTTCTTCAGGATGGCGGGAACCGACGCGATCGACTCGACGTTGTTCACCACAGTCGGGCACGCGTAGAGGCCCGCGACAGCAGGGAAGGGGGGACGCAGCCGCGGTTGACCCCGGCGGCCTTCGAGCGAGTCCAGCAGTGCTGTTTCCTCACCGCAGATGTACGCGCCCGCGCCCGCGTGCACGGTGATGTCGAGGTCGACTCCGCTGCCCAGGATGTTCTCGCCGAGGTAGCCCGCCGCGTAGGCCTCGCGCACGGCCGAGTGCAACCGCCGCAGCACGGGGACGACTTCACCCCGCAGATAGATGAAGGCATGCGACGACCTGATGGCATAGCACGCGATCACCATGCCCTCGATGAGGCTGTGCGGGTTCGCGAAGAGGAGCGGGATGTCCTTGCAGGTGCCCGGCTCCGATTCGTCGGCGTTGACAACCAGATAGTGCGGCTTTCCATCACCCTGGGGAATGAACTGCCACTTCATCCCTGTCGGGAACCCCGCGCCGCCACGCCCGCGCAGACCGGAGTCCTTGACGTAAGCGATCACGTCGTCCGGCGACATCGCGAGTGCCTTGCGAAGCCCCTCGTACCCTTCGTGCCTTCGGTAGACGTCCAGCGTCCAGGACCTGTCCTCGTCCCAGAAGGCCGACAGCACGGGTGCGAGCAGTTTCTCGGGGCTGGACTCTCCCCCAGCCTCCGGCTGGGAGGTGCCCCCATACGGAGTGGACACGGTCATCACTCCCCCTCCTCTGCGACGGGTCCCGCCGGGTGCGACGGGTCGGAGGCCGATGTGTCCCGCGGCGCGTCGTGGGAGCTGAGGTGCTCCGCCGGCGACGGCTCGTGCACGGCCGCGTCCCGCGGTCCGTCGTGCGGGCCGCCCTCGCGGGGATGGACCACGCGCGCGGGTGCGGCCTCTCCCCTGGCCAGGCGGAGGCCCACCAGCGAGGCGGGTCCCGCGCTGCCCCCGGCCTCGGTGGCTCCCTGCCGCTCGTCGGGGAAGCCGGCCAGGATCCGGGCGGTCTCCTTGAAGGTGCACAGCGGCGCGCCGCGGGTCGGCGACACCGGCCGTCCCGCGCGGAGGTCGTCGACGAGGCGCCTGACGCTCGCCGGGGTCTGGTTGTCGAAGAACTCCCAGTTGACCATCACGACCGGCGCGTAGTCGCAGGCCGCGTTGCACTCGATGTGCTCCAGCGTGACCTTGCCGTCGTCGGTGGTCTCCCCGTTGCCGACGCCCAGGTGCTCCTGCAGCGTCTCGAAGATCGCGTCGCCGCCCATCACCGCGCACAGCGTGTTGGTGCAGACGCCCACCTGGTAGTCGCCGGACGGCTTGCGCCGGTACATGGTGTAGAAGGTGGCGACCGCGGTGACCTCCGCCGTGGTCAGGCCGAGTACGTCCGCGCAGAACTGCATCCCGGTGCGCGTGACGTACCCCTCCTCCGACTGCACCAGGTGCAGCAGTGGCAGGAGGGCGGACCGGGAGTCGGGGTAGCGGGCGATGATCTCGCGCGCGTCGGTCTCCAGACGGGCGCGGACGTCGTCCGGGTAGTCGGGCGCGGGCAGCTGCGGCATGCCCAGGCTGACGCCCTCGGAAGAAGAGGTGGTCACCGGTCGACGCCTCCCATCACGGGGTCGATGGACGCGACGGCGACGATGACGTCGGCGACCTGGCCGCCCTCGCACATCGCCGCCATGGCCTGCAGGTTGGTGAAGGACGGGTCGCGGAAGTGGACCCGGAAGGGGCGGGTGCCGCCGTCGGACACGGCGTGCACGCCGAGCTCGCCCTTGGGCGACTCGACCGCCGCGTACGCCTGTCCCGGCGGTACCCGGAAGCCCTCGGTGACCAGCTTGAAGTGGTGGATCAGGGCCTCCATGGAGGTGCCCATGATCTTCTTGATGTGGTCGAGGGAGTTGCCCAGACCGTCCGGTCCCAGGGCGAGCTGGGCGGGCCAGGCGATCTTCTTGTCGGCGACCATGACCGGGCCGGGCTGCAGCCGGTCCAGGCACTGCTCGACGATCCTGAGCGACTGGCGCATCTCCTCCAGGCGGATCAGGAAGCGGCCGTAGGCGTCACAGGTGTCGGCGGTCGGGATGTCGAAGTCGTACGTCTCGTAGCCGCAGTACGGCTGGGCCTTGCGCAGGTCGTGCGGCAGGCCGGTGGCGCGCAGGATCGGGCCGGTGGCGCCGAGGGCCATGCAGCCGGCCAGGTCGAGGTACCCGACGTCCTGCATGCGGGCCTTGAAGATGGGGTTCCCGGTGGCGAGCTTGTCGTACTCCGGGAGGTTCTTCTTCATCTTCTTCACGAACTCGCGGATCTGGTCCACCGCGCCGGGCGGCAGGTCCTGGGCGAGTCCGCCGGGCCGGATGTACGCGTGGTTCATCCGCAGGCCGGTGACCAGCTCGTAGATGTCGAGGATCATCTCCCGGTCGCGGAACCCGTAGATCATGACCGTGGTGGCGCCCAGCTCCATGCCGCCGGTGGCGATGCACACCAGGTGGGAGGAGAGCCGGTTCAGCTCCATCAGGAGCACCCGGATGATCGTGGCCCGGTCGGGGACCTGGTCCTCGATGCCGAGGAGTTTCTCCACGGCGAGGCAGTAGGCGGTCTCGTTGTAGAAGGACGTCAGGTAGTCCATGCGCGTGACGAAGGTGGTGCCCTGCGTCCACGTGCGGTACTCGAGGTTCTTCTCGATCCCGGTGTGCAGATAGCCGATGCCGCAGCGGGCCTCGGTGACGGTCTCGCCCTCGATCTCCAGGATCAGGCGCAGCACTCCGTGGGTGGACGGGTGCTGGGGGCCCATGTTGACGACGATGCGCTCGTCGTCGGCGCGGGCCGCGGACTGGACGACCTCGTCCCAGTCGCCACCGGTGACCGTGTAGACGGTGCCTTCAGTGGTCTCGCGGGCCGCTGCGGAAGAGGGGGTGTGCGTGCTCATGAGTACGACCTCCGCTGGTCCGGAGCCGGGATCTGTGCGCCCTTGTACTCGACGGGGATGCCGCCGAGGGGGTAGTCCTTGCGCTGCGGGTGGCCCTGCCAGTCGTCCGGCATCATGATCCGGGTCAGCGCGGGATGACCGTCGAAGACGATCCCGAAGAAGTCATAGGTCTCGCGCTCGTGCCAGTCGTTCGTCGGATAGACCGAGAACAGCGACGGGATGTGCGGGTCGCTGTCGGGGGCGCTGACCTCGAGGCGGATCAGCCGGTTGTGGGTGATCGAGCGCAGGTGGTAGACGGCGTGCAGCTCGCGCCCCTTGTCGTGCGGGTAGTGGACGCCGCTGACCCCCGTGCACAGCTCGAAGCGCAGGGCCGGGTCGTCGCGCAGGGTGCGGGCGACGCGCAGCAGGTGCTCGCGCTCGATGTGGAAGGTGAGCTCGCCGCGGTCGACGACCGTCTTCTCGATGGCGTTGTCGGGCAGGAGTCCCTGTTCCTCCAGCGCGCCCTCGAGTTCGTCGGCGACCTCGTCGAACCAGCCGCCGTAGGGCCGGGTGGCCGGTCCCGGGAGGCGGACCGAGCGGACCAGGCCGCCGTAGCCGGAGGTGTCGCCGCCGTTGTTGGCGCCGAACATGCCGCGCTGGACGCGGATCTCCTCGCCGCCCTCGCCGCGCCGGCCGGGCAGGTTCTCGGCGGAGAGGGCTTTCTCCGGGTTGGCCCCGTTCGCGGACCCGTTCAGCCCGTTCGCGCCGCCTGTGCCCTTCGCGCCGCCCGTGCCCTTCGCACCGCCGGCGCCGTTCACGTCGCTCACCGCAGCAGCCCCTTCATCTCGATCGTGGGCAGGGCCTTGAGCGCCGCCTCCTCCGCCTCGCGGGCCGCCTCCTCGGCGTTCACGCCGAGCTTGCTGGACTGGATCTTCTGGTGGAGCTTGAGGATCGCGTCCATCAGCATCTCGGGACGGGGCGGGCAGCCGGGCAGGTAGATGTCGACGGGGACGACGTGGTCGACGCCCTGGACGATCGCGTAGTTGTTGAACATGCCGCCCGAGGAGGCGCAGACGCCCATGGAGATGACCCACTTGGGGTTGGGCATCTGGTCGTAGACCTGCCTGAGGACCGGCGCCATCTTCTGGCTGACCCGGCCGGCCACGATCATCAGGTCCGCCTGCCGGGGCGAACCGCGGAACACCTCCATGCCGAAGCGCGCCAGGTCGTAGCGGCCGGCGCCGGTGGTCATCATCTCGATCGCGCAGCAGGCGAGGCCGAAAGTGGCCGGGAAGACGGACGCCTTGCGCACCCAGCCCGCGGCCTGCTCGACGGTCGTCAGCAGGAATCCGCTCGGCAGCTTTTCTTCGAGTCCCATGTCTGTAAGGCCCCTCAGTCCCATTCCAGGCCGCCGCGCCGCCATACGTACGCGTAGGCGACGAAGACGGTGAGCACGAAGAGCAGCATCTCCACGAGCCCGAAAACACCCAGGGCGTCGAAGGTGACCGCCCAGGGGTAGAGGAAGACGATCTCGATGTCGAAGACGATGAAGAGCATCGCCGTCAGGTAGTACTTGATGGGGAAGCGCCCGCCGCCGGCCGGCGTGGGGGTCGGCTCGATACCGCACTCGTACGCCTCGAGCTTGGCGCGGTTGTACCGCTTCGGACCGATCAGCGTGGCCATGACCACGGAGAAGATCGCAAAGCCTGCCCCGAGGGCTCCCAGTACGAGGATGGGCGCATACGCGTTCACCGCTCCTCGCTCCTCTCAGTCGGCACTGACTGCTGGCGGTTGCGCTGGACTCAGATCCGTCTCATCTGTCCCACCACCCCCGCTTGCCCCGGCGAAGATCGAGAACATGTGAAGCAGGTCACAAGCCCAACTGCAGGGCATCCTATGCCCGACGCTCTGTGATCTGCGACACGGGGTATTACTCGAGCTTTGTGATCTCCACCACCTGACGAACGATCATCAAGGCGGATGAGCGGTGATCTTCGCACTCGAAGCACCTGAGCGATCACCAGTGGTTACATTTTACCTCGTATTTGCAGGTGAGAGGGGTTCGCTCTATCAGATGCCCAGCGTCCGGCGCAAAGTGGCGACGGCCGTCAAGACCTTGATATAGGGCCGCTTTTCACACATCAGGGGGATGACGGAACGGGAAGTGGACACGTTCACCGCTTCACAAGCCGGCGGCGGCCGACGGGAGGGGTACAGGAGAGGCGGCTGAGTCCGTCGAGGCTCGCGAGATTGGCGTGGCTCTTGTGATGAGAGGGACTTCAGTTAGCCAAACAGGCATATCGCTCGTAACGCCTCTCACGACCGCGAGTGGGCCTGACGCACAGACGCAAGCGGCACGGTGACCGTTCCGTGACCTCCGCCACATCCATGAGAAGCCCATGAGAACCGGGCTTGGCCAACGGTCCCAACCAGTGGTAGGCGGTAGGGCAATTCGGACGTAACAGCGAAAGACCATGATCACAGGCATGATCACCTGCGCCCGTAATGTCCGTTACGGCGTCAATAAAGAGCGACACGCCCGGGATTCGGGATCCCGATTGAGTAAATGTGGCGCAGCACACGTTTCTTGAAGATATGAAGGAGCCCCTGATACCCGTTGTTCCCATGTCCCACACCGCTCACATACGCAGCCACCGGAAACCCCGCCGTAGCGCGTCGAAAATCGCGATGCGGGCCGGAGTTGCCGGTGGCGTCCTCGGCACCCTGGCAGTGGCCAGTGCGTCCGCCTCGTCGGCGAACGCGGCCGAGCCGGTCACCCAGACCCTCGAACTGCCCACGCTGACGGCCGACCTGGCCGCTCAGGTCGCCCAGTCCGCGGACGCCACGCAGCAGGCCGCCGCGAACTACCAGCTGCAGGCCGAGCGCGACGCGGCCGCCGCGAAGGCCGCGAAGCAGGCCAAGTCGGACCTGGCGGAGGCGAAGAAGAAGGCCGAGGCCGAGGCCAGGAAGAAGGCCGAAGAGGCCGCCGCCCGCAAGGCCGCCGCCGAGCGCGCCTCGCGCAGCACCGCACGGACCACGCTCTCCGCCTCGACGGGCTCCGGTGTCTCCGCGTCCGCCTCCGTCTCCACGAGCACGTCCACGGCAACCGGTTCGGCCGCCGCCGTCATCTCCTTCGTCAAGGCGCAGATCGGCAAGTCCTACGTCCTGGGCGCCACCGGGCCCAGCGCCTACGACTGCTCCGGCCTGGTGCAGGCCGCCTTCAAGCAGGTGGGCATCAGCCTGCCGCGCGTCTCGCAGGACCAGTCGACCGCCGGTACCCAGGTGTCGCTGTCCAACCTCCAGCCGGGCGACATCCTCTACTGGGGCGGCGCGGGCAGCGCGTACCACGTGGCCGTGTACGTCGGTGACGGTATGTTCGTCGGCGCGCAGAACCCCTCCACCGGCATCGTGGAGAAGCCGCTGTCGTACGACCCGCCGACCGGCGCGGTCCGGGTGCTCTGAAGCACCACGCAGAGCCGTACGGGGTGAAGGGCCGCAGCCGCTCGGGGGCAGCGGCCCTTCCGGCGTTCCCGGCTCGCCCGATTCGTCCGGACAGGACCTGAACAGACCCCGAAGAGGCCCCGAGAAGGCCCCGGGCCGCTTCTCCGGCGGACATGGATGAGGCCGGCTCGCAGAACGAGCCGGCCTCTCCGTCATCGCGTCCCGCGGCGGTTCACGCCTTCGGCGCCACCTTGCTCAGGCCGTTGATGATGCGGTCCATCGCGTCGCCGCCCGTGGGGTCGGTGAGGTTGGCCAGCAGCTTGAGGGTGAACTTCATCAGCAGCGGGTGGGTCAGGCCGCGCTGCGTGGCGATCTGCATGACCTTCGGGTTGCCGATGAGCTTCACAAAGGCCCGGCCCAGCGTGTAGTAGCCGCCGTAGGTGTCCTTCAGGACGCGCGGGTAGCGCTGGAGGGCGAGTTCGCGCGCGGCGGCCGTGCCGCGGGAGTGCGCCTGGACGATGATGTCGGCGGCGAGCTGGCCGGACTCCATGGCGTAGGCGATGCCCTCGCCGTTGAAGGGGTTCACCAGGCCGCCGGCGTCACCGACGAGCAGCAGCCCGCGCGTGTAGTGCGGCTGGCGGTTGAAGGCCATGGGCAGCGCGGCACCGCGGATCGGCCCCGTCATGTTCTCCGGCGTGTAGCCCCAGTCCTCGGGCATGGAGGCGCACCAGGCCTTGAGGATCTCGCGCCAGTCCAGCTCCTTGAAGGAGGCGGAGGTGTTGAGCACGCCGAGGCCCACGTTGGATGTGCCGTCGCCCATGCCGAAGATCCAGCCGTAGCCGGGCAGCAGACGGTCCTGGGGGCCGCGGCGGTCCCACAGCTCCAGCCAGGACTCGAGGTAGTCGTCCTCGTGGCGCGGCGAGGTGAAGTACGTCCGTACCGCGACGCCCATCGGGCGGTCCTCACGGCGGTGCAGGCCCATCGCCAGGGACAGCCGGGTGGAGTTGCCGTCGGCGGCGACGACGAGCGGCGCGTGGAAGGTGACCTCGCGCTTCTCCTCGCCCAGCCTGGCCTTCACCCCGGTGATGCGGCCGGTGCGGTCGTCGACGACCGGCCCGGAGACGTTGCAGCGCTCGAACAGCCGCGCGCCGGCCTTCTGGGCCTGCCGGGCGAGCTGCTCGTCGAAGTCGTCGCGCTTGCGGACGAGTCCGTAGTCGGGGAAGGAGGCGAGTTCCGGCCAGTCGAGCTGGAGCCGGATACCGCCGCCGATGATCCGCAGCCCCTTGTTGCGCAGCCAGCCGGCCTCTTCCGAGATGTCGACGCCCATGGCGACGAGCTGCTTGACGGCGCGCGGGGTGAGACCGTCGCCGCAGACCTTCTCGCGCGGAAACTCGGTCTTCTCCAGCAGGAGTACGTCGAGACCGGCCCGCGCGAGGTGGTACGCGGTGGTGGAACCGGCCGGCCCCGCGCCCACGACGATCACATCGGCGGTGTTCTCGGAGAGGGGCTCAGTCACGACGGTCACGGCGGGATCTCCCCAAGTTTGAAATCAGCGTGCCGACCGGCACTGGACATGGGCAGTCTATTCAGCAGAATTGATCACCCGGCCGAAGGGATGCCCCGTGAACCGAGCCCTCCCCGTCGTACGGCTGCGCGTCCCCACCGACGAGGACGCCGTCGCCTGGCACCGGATCTTCGACGACCCGGACGTCATGGAGTTCCACGGCGGCAAGCCGGCCGGGCTGTCCGTCTACGAGGAGCTCACCGCCCGCCAGCGCCGGCACGACGCCGAACGGGGCTTCTGCTTCTGGACGATGCTGGACGAGTCCGGCACGGTCATGGGTTTCACCGGCGCCCAGCCGTGGCCGGGCGACTGGGGCCCGGTGGGTGAGATCGAGATCGGCTGGCGGCTCGGACGGGAGTACTGGGGCCGGGGATACGTCACCGCCGCCGCCCGGATGACCCTGGAGCGGCTGCGCGCGGTGGGACTGGCGACGGTGGTGGCCATGGTGGACGCCCGCAACGCGCGGTCCATCGCCGTCACCCGGCGCCTCGGCATGCGCCTGGAGGAGACCTTCGTGGCCCCGGTGTCGCGGCGCGAAGGCCACCGCTACCGGCTCGACCTCGGTGCCTCGTGACGGAGCGTATTCGATTGTCACGGAAAGACACCTGACGCTTCCGGGCGGCACCCTGGCCGGTTACCCTTCCAGTACCGCTGGGGGTGACGTCTGTGCACATAACACCCAAGACACCGGAAGTGCGCGTTCCGCGCCTGGTCGGACTGATGGCCGTGGACGCACGCGAGACCGCCCGGGCGCGGGGCCTGTTCCTCAACGCGCCCGACCGCCCCGACTTCCACCTGACCCTCGTCGACTACGTCGTACGCCAGTACCCGCAGCCCGGTGCCGAGGTGCCCCGGGACTCCATGGTGTACGTGTGGTTCGACTTCGGCCTGGGCGAGGGCGGCGGAGGCGTCCGCGAGCCGCGTGTCCCGAGGCCGCCCGCGGCCGGCCTGCCGCGGGAACTGGACGAACCGGGCCAGCCGTACGCCGTCGCCCCCGCAGCCGTCACCCCCACATGACAACGACGACCCGCCTCGGCGCTCAGGCTTTGAAAGCCCTGTGCAGGGCCACGATGCCGCCGCTGAGGTTGCGCCAGGCCGCCCGCGACCAGCCCGCCTTGCGCAGCCGCTCGGCCAGCGCGGGCTGGTTGGGCCAGGCGCGGATGGACTCGGCGAGGTAGACGTACGCGTCGGGGTTGGAGGACACCGCGCGCGCCACCGGTGGCAGGGCGCGCATCAGGTACTCGGTGTAGACGGTGCGGAACGGCGCCCAGGTGGGGTGCGAGAACTCGCAGATCACCACCCGGCCGCCGGGCCGGGTCACCCGGTGCATCTCGCGCAGCGCCGCGTCGAAGTCCTGGACGTTGCGCAGCCCGAAGGAGATGGTGACCGCGTCGAAGGTGTCGTCCTTGAACGGCAGTCGGGTGGCGTCGCCGGCCGTGAACGGCAGCCAGGAGTGCCGCCGCTTGCCGACCTGGAGCATCCCGAGGGAGAAGTCGCAGGGGACGACGTAGGCGCCGGCGCGGGTGAAGGGCAGCGAGGAGGTGGCCGTACCGGCGGCGAGGTCGAGGACCTTCTGCGCCGGCCGGGCGTCGACCGCTCTGGCGACCTCCTTGCGCCACCGCCGGTCCTGTCCCAGGGACAGCACGTCGTTGGTCAGGTCGTACCGTTCCGCCACGCCGTCGAACATCGAGGCGACTTCGTGCGGCTGCTTCTCCAGGGATGCGCGGGTCACGGGCCCATTGTGGCAGGCCTGGGCCCGGCGTCACGGAAGCGGCCTCGGCTTCCTCCGTGCCGCAACGTCGCGGGCGGGACGTTCACGCTCTCCGACGCGGCGCGGGTGCGCTCCTTCGCCGAGGAGAAGGAGATCCCGCCGGGGCTCAGCGGCGGCGGTGCACGAGGCGTCCGGCGCAGACGGTGGCAAGGCAGGCGCCGGTGCCGTCGAACACGGCGAGATCGGCGCGGCCGCCGGGAACGAGGGCGGGCGGTGAGGCCGTGCCCGTGAGGACCAGGACGTCGCTCCGCCGGGCGGCGGCGCGGAGTTCGGGCGAGTCGGCGTACGGCTCCCGGACGGCCACCGCCCCCGACTTCAGGACGGCGTGCACGCGTTCGCGGGGCGATGGGGCCTCGGGGAGGGGGCCCTCGTGGACCCGGCCGGGAACGAGGACACCGGGCCAGCGGCGCACCCGCGCACCCGGGAACCGCTCGGTCACCTGATCGAGCGGTCCCACGGCGGCGATCCGGTCGCCCTCGACGGCGACGGCACCGTCCCGCACCGGCCCGGAATCGTCGCCCTCCCAGGACCGGCGGACCTCGTCCGCCGCGTGGATCGTCAGCACGGCAGGCTCAGTTGGACGCCAGCAGCTTCAGTTCGGGGTGTGCGGTGCCACCCGCGATCGCGGTCGAGGAGATGTGGGACATCACGCGGTCGTCGACCGGGTCGTTCGCCGGGTCGTCGTGGACGACGAGGTGCTCGTACGTCGTCGAGCGCTGGGCCGGGACACGGCCGGCCCGGCGGATCAGCTCGATGATCTCGATCCGGTTGGAGCGGTGCTTGGCACCGGCGGAGGAGACGACGTTCTCCTCCAGCATGATCGAACCGAGGTCGTCGGCGCCGTAGTGCAGGGTCAGCTGGCCGACGTCCTTGCCGGTGGTCAGCCAGGAGCCCTGGATGTGCATGACGTTGTCCAGGAAGAGGCGGGCGATCGCGATCATCCGCAGGTACTCGAAGATGGTGGCCTGGGTGCGGCCCTTCAGGTGGTTGTTCTCCGGCTGGTAGGTGTACGGGATGAAGGCGCGGAAGCCGCCCGTGCGGTCCTGGACGTCCCGGATCATGCGCAGGTGCTCGATGCGCTCGGCGTTGGTCTCACCGGTGCCCATCAGCATGGTGGAGGTGGACTCCACGCCCAGCCGGTGCGCGGTCTCCATGATCTCCAGCCAGCGTTCGCCGGACTCCTTCAGCGGCGCGATGGCCTTGCGCGGCCGCTCGGGGAGGAGTTCGGCGCCGGCGCCGGCGAAGGAGTCGAGCCCGGCCTCGTGGATCCGGGTGATGGCCTCCTCGACGGAAACACCGCTGATCCGGGCCATGTGCTCGACCTCGGAGGCGCCCAGCGAGTGGATGACCAGCTGGGGGAAGGCCTCCTTGATGGCGCGGAAGTGCCTCTCGTAGTACTCCACCCCGTAGTCGGGGTGGTGGCCGCCCTGGAACATGATCTGCGTGCCGCCGAGTTCGACGGTCTCGGCGCACCGCCGCAGGATGTCGTCCAGGTCACGGGTCCAGCCCTTCTCCGTGTCCTTGGGAGCGGCGTAGAAGGCGCAGAACTTGCACGCGGTGACGCACACGTTCGTGTAGTTGATGTTGCGCTCGATGATGTACGTCGCGATGTGCTCGGTGCCCGCGTACTTGCGGCGGCGCACGGCGTCGGCGGCGGCGCCCAGCGCGTGCAGCGGCGCGTGGCGGTAGAGCTCCAGCGCCTCCTCGGGGGTGATCCGCCCGCCGGCGGCGGCACGGTCGAGGACGGCTGTGACATCAACAGATGCGAGGTCGGCCTTCTCGGTCACCGGCGGTCCCTTTCGTAAGGGTCTGGACGGACCCGGCCAGCCTACGCCAGCGCGTTCACCGAGCCGACGCCAGGCCGCCCCGCGCCGGGCGCCCCGTCAGCCGACGCGGGTCACGCGGGCCTTGGGGTTGCCTGCCTTCGGGTCCTCGGAGTTGACTGCTCCCCTCCCTGAAGGGGGGATTCCTGGCTCAGGCCGCCTCCCGGAGCAGCGCTCCGGGAGGTCTTGTGCCCTCGACACCAGCCGGGTCCAGACCTGCCCGGAGGAGCATCACGCGCGCGGAGTTCTTGTCCCGTGGAGATACGGCTCCGCACGCGGTGCAGGTGTGGGTGCGCTCCGACAGCGGCAGGGCGTGCTTGGTTCTCGCTCCGCACCGGCCGCAGTCCATCGTGGTGTGCGCGGGATGCACCAGACGCACGTCCCGCCCGTGCTTGCGGCCCATCTCGACCAGGGCCTGCTTGGTGGCGCCGATCGCGGCGTCCGCCGCCTTCCGTGCCATCGACGACCGGCCCAGGAACCTGGGCCGGAAGTCCTCCACCGCGATGAGCGGGCCACGCATACGTTCCACACCCAGCGGCAGCGGGCCCATTCCGCCTCCAGCCCCGCACGGGCGGTCGCCGACACCCGCAGCCGGTAGGTGTAGCGCGCGTGTCCCGCCGCCTCCCCGGCCTCCCGCACCGCCCCACACCCCTTGCCTTGTTCCGATCAGCCGACTCCCCACCGCCTGACCGTACGTACGAGTCCCGCACACCCGCACGCCTTCCCCTCACCCTCACCCCGACCGGCGAACAGGGGCACACACGTTCACCTTTGCCCGGCCCCGCCGGGCAGGGCCGGCGGTCGGGGCGCTCCGCGCCCCGGGGGCATGGTTGTGGCGACGCTCCGCGTCGCCGACGCGGGATGCCATTCCCCCGGCGTGAACGCCGGGGCTTCCTCGCAAGAGACCAGGGGAGAAGACGTCCGCCGCGCCCGTGACGCCCTTGCCGAGGATCTGCTCGGGCGCCATGTAGCCCGGCGAGCCGATCGAGACGCCGGACGAGGTCAGGGACGCCGTGCCGTCCATCGCCCGGGCTATGCCGAAGTCGATCAGCAGCGGCCCGACGTCCACGACCGCCGCCGTGAGGGAGGGGCCGGCCGCGTAACCGGTGGCGACCCAGGGCACGGGCGCCTCGGGGTCGGCGTCCAGCACCGGGGCCGTCCAGGCGCCGCCCACCCGGCGCGCGGCGGCCACCTCGCGCCGGAACCGGGCCCGGAACTCCTCGTCCAGCGCGAAGTGCGGGTGCACGATCTTCACCGCGACCGTGCGGCCGCCCGCGCTGCGCCCGAGGTAGACGCGGCCCATGCCGCCGGAGCCCAGCCGGCCGAGCAGCCGGTAGGGCCCCACGGCGGTGGGCTCGTCGGCTCCCAGCGGGTGCATGCGTCCATCCTCCCCGTACGGCTCCCCAGCAGGGTAGTGCCGAACGGCGGGGTCTCCCCATGGACTTCGCAGGGCCGGGCCCTGGCTTGCTACGGCTGCAGCAGGTCGACCTTCACGTCGGCCGGGAACCCCGTCGTCGGGCCGACCCGCCGGGCGAACTCCGCGACCGCCTCCAGCTGCGGTCCGCCGAAGCTGAAGTCGAGGGTGGTGAAGTACTCCTCCAGGACCTTCTCGTCGAAGGCCTCCCAGCGGGCCGCCTGTTCGGCGACCTTGCCGACCTCCTCCAGGGACAGGTCGCGGGAGGACAGGAAGGCCTCGTGCACCTTGCGGGTGAGGAACGGCTCCCGCTCGGCGTACTCGCGGCGTGCCGCCCAGACCGCGAAGACGAACGGCAGACCGGTCCACTCCTTCCACAGCTGTCCGAGGTCGTGCACGTCGAGGCCGTAGCGGGGGCCGTCGTGGAGGTTGGCGCGCAGGGCCGCGTCCCCGATGAGCACGGCCGCCTCCGCCTCCTGCATCATCAGACTCAGGTCGGGCGGGCAGGTGTAGTAGTCCGGCGTCACCCCGTACCGCTCGGCGAGCAGCAGCTGGGCGAGGCGGACGGAGGTGCGGGAGGTCGAGCCGAGGGCGACGCGGGCGCCGTCGAGCCGGTCCAGCGGGACCTGCGAGACGATCACGCACGACATCACCGGACCGTCGCAGCCGACGGCGATGTCGGGGAAGGCGACCAGGTCGTCGGCGTGCTTGAGGAACTCCACGAGGGTGACCGGCCCGATGTCGAGGTCTCCCCGCACGATCTGCTCGCTGAGCTTCTCCGGGGTGTCCTTGGTGAGCTCGAAATCGAGGAGCGTGCCCGTTCTCGCGAGCCCCCAGTACAGGGGCAGGCAGTTGAGGAACTGGATGTGGCCGACGCGCGGCCGGGTGCGAGAATTGTCCACATCGCGAGACTAGACCCTGGCCGGTACGGTCCCGTCGCCGCCCCCGCGCCCGCCCCGGGACCGCCTCGGCTCTCACCCGCTCGGCCGATGCCCGGGCCTACTTCCACCAAATGCTCTGTGTCAACCTCTTGCCAGAGCCTTCAAACGTCCGGGTGACGTGATCTTGACCTCTATTGCTTTCCCGGGCCCGCGTGCTAGGCTCGCCACCAAGTTGCAGTTTTGGTTTCCCTTGCAGTACAGAGCCTGCGGAGCATGTGACCGCGGGCTCTGGTCGTTTTCAGACGTATGCAGTTGTGCGGCGATCTCGTTTTCACATTGCAGGTTCTGGAGCAGGGCGACCCTTTGGGCCCAAGGAGGGCTTATGGCTACCGGAACCGTGAAGTGGTTCAACGCCGAAAAGGGCTTTGGCTTCATTGCCCAGGAAGGCGGCGGCCCCGACGTCTTCGTCCACTACTCCGCGATCAACGCGACCGGTTTCCGCTCCCTCGAAGAGAACCAGCAGGTGTCCTTCGACGTCACCCAGGGCCCGAAGGGCCCGCAGGCGGAGAACGTCACCCCGGTCTGAGCGAATCTCGCGCAGTACCAGATCTGAGTGCAGTACCCAAGGAGCCCCGCGCCGCCAGGCGACGGGGCTCCTGCCTTTGCGGGCCGGGGCTCCCGTGTTCGATGAATTCTCCGCGAACTCTTTTCCCCGCGCGCCTTACGACTTCCTTCCTTCCCTCCTGCCCGCCGGGCGACCGGCCTTCCCGCCGGTCCACCGGTCTCGCCTCGTCCGACGGTCTTCCCTCGTCCGACGGTCTTCCCTCGTCCGACGGACTTCCCTTGTCCGCCGGTCTCCCCTCGTTGTCAGTGGGCACCCCTACAGTCCCGGCCATGACGACGAACCCGACGGACTTCCTCACCCCCACCCGCACCTTCTACGACGCCATCGCCGAGGACTACGCCGAGCTCTTCCGCGAGCCACTCGCGGCCAGGCCCCTGGACCGCGCGGTGCTCACGGCCTTCGCCGAGCTCGTGGGGGACGGCGGCGAGGTGGCCGACCTCGGGTGCGGGCCCGGGCGGGTCACGGCGCACCTGGCCGCGCTGGGGACGGACGTGTTCGGCCTGGACCTGTCGGCGTCCATGCTGGCCGTCGCCCGCCGGGAGAACCCGGGGCTGCGGTTCGAGCAGGGCTCGATGCTGGACTTGGACGTCCCGGACGGCGCCCTCGCCGGCGTCGTCTCCTGGTACTCCTCGATCCACACGCCCGTGGACCGGCTGCCGTCCCTCTTCACGGAGTTCCGCCGCGTCCTCGCGCCCGGCGGACATCTGCTGGTCGCCTTCCAGGCCGGCGACGAGCCGCTCCGCCTGGAACGCCCCTTCGGCCACCCGGTCTCGCTGGACTTCGAGCGACGGCGGCCGGAGCGGATCGGCGACCTGCTGACCGCGGCCGGTTTCACACCGCACTCCCGGATGGTGCGGGAGCCGGACGAGGCGCTCGGGGAGTCGGCCCCGCAGGCGTTCCTGATCGCCCGCAAGCCTCCCCTCCCGGCACCGCACGAGGCGTGAACTCGAGCAGCCGTCCGCCGCCGGCGCACCCCCGGCTCACGCCTCGTACAGACGCTCCACATCCCGTGCGAAATCGCGCAGGATCGCCTCCCGCCGCAGCTTCATCGACGGAGTCAGATGGCCCGCCGCCTCGGTGAAGTCCACGGGCAGCACGGCGAAGCGGCGGATCGACTCGGGGCGGGAGACCAGCTTGTTGGCCTCGTCCACGGCCCGTTGCAGGACGGCGGCCAGATCAGGGTCGTCGGTCAGCAGTTCCGGCGGCACCGGGTGCTTGCCGTTCATCCGGCGCCAGTGGGTGATGCCGTCCGGGTCCAGGGTGATCAGCGCGGAGACGTAGGGGCGGCCGTCGCCGAGGACCATGCACTGAGAGATCAGCGGATGCGAACGGAGCCAGTTCTCCAGGGGGGCCGGGGCCACGTTCTTGCCGCCCGCCGTGATCAGGATCTCCTTCTTCCTGCCCGTGATCGTCAGATACCCCTCGTCGTCCAGGCGGCCGATGTCACCCGTCGGGAACCAGCCGTCGTGCGTCGCCGGGACCACCCCGCCCGCGTTCGGATCCCAGTACCCGCGGAACACCTGGCCGCCGCTCAGCAGCACCTCGCCGTCCGCGGCGATCCGCACCCTGGTGCCCGGCAGCGGCCAGCCGACCGTCCCCAGGCGGGGCCGGTGCGGGGGCGTCACCGTGGCCGCGCCCGTGGTCTCCGTCAGGCCGTATCCCTCGTAGACCTCGATGCCCGCCCCGGCGTAGAAGGCCGCCAGGCGGCGGCCCAGCGGGGAACCGCCGCAGATGACATGCCGCAGCCGGCCGCCGAGGGCGCCGCGTATCCGGCGGTAGACGAGCGGGTCGTAGAAGGCGCGTGCCGTCTTCAGGGCGCGGCTCGGTCCGGGGCCCGTGCCGTGCCGGCGCTCCTCCACCGCCTCGCCGTAGCGGCGGGCCACTCCGGCGGCGCGGTCGAAGGAGGACGCCCGGCCGCCGCTTTCGGCCGTGGCCCGGGCGTTGTTGTAGATCTTCTCCAGCATGTACGGGATGGCCAGCAGGAACGTCGGCCGGAAGCTCGCCAGGTCGGCCAGCAGGTCCTCGGCCGCGAGGCTCGGCGCATGGCCCAGCCGTACCCCGGCGCGGACGCAGGCGACCGCCACCATGCGGCCGAAGACGTGCGAGAGGGGGAGGAAGAGAAGCGTCGCGGGCTCCTCCGCCGTCCTGCTCCTGAAGACCGGGTAGAGGAGTTCGATCGCGTTGTCGACCTCGGCCAGGAAGTTGCGGTGGGTCAGCGCGCAGCCCTTCGGGCGGCCCGTCGTGCCCGAGGTGTAGACGAGGGTCGCCAGTGTGTCGGGGCCGAGCATCCCCCGGCGCACGTCCACCTCCTGGTCCGGGACGGCCGTGCCCGCCTCCGCCAGGCGGTCGACGTGTCCCTGGTCGACGACCCAGATGTGGCGCAGGTCCAGCAGCCGGTCGCGCTCCGGGCCGAGCGCCGCCGCCTGCCCGGCCGTCTCGGTCACCAGGGCGACCGCGCCGGAGTCCTGGAGGATCCAGCGGGTCTGGAAGAGGGAGGAGGTGGGGTAGACGGGGACGGTGACCAGGCCCGCGGCCCAGGCCGCGAAGTCCAGCAGTGTCCACTCGTACCTGGTGCGGGCCATGACCGCGATCCGGTCGCCCGGCATCAGGCCCTCCGCGATCAGACCCTTCGCCACCGCCCGCACCTCGTCGGCGAACTGGTGTGCCGTCAGATGCGTCCAGCCGCCGCTCGCGGCCCGCCGGCTCAGGACGCGGCGGGCGGGCTCCGCGGTCGCGTTCTCGAACGGCAGGTCGGCCAGCGAGCCGTGCGTCACCTGAGCCACCAGCGGCGGTACGTACGCCTCCCGCACCTCGCCGTCCAGCCGCCGGGTCTCCGGCGCGACGAACACCGGGCCGCCGTCGGGGTCGTAGTCGTAACCTTCGCGCTCCGGTGCGGACGGCGGCACGGCGGAACCGGAGGCCGACGGGGACGACGAGTACGAGATGGGCATGGCAGCTCCTGGGGCCGGCGGCGACTACCGCTCTGCTGCATGGGGGTACGCGCGATGCGAACCGAGTCGTTCACCGGTGGTGCGTGCGCGGCTGTGCGGGCCTTGGGTGTTACCGCCGGTTGCAAGCGGGATCGTACGGCGCGCTCGTGGGGAGTCCGTGCGGGTTCGGGGCGGGTCGGGAGGTGGTCCGGGAACGGGGCTGTGCAAGCTTCGATTTCAAGGAGCGGGGTCCGGAGGTCGCGCAAGGGGGGCTCATCTCGACCGGCTCCTCACCCGTGCCATAGGCTTACCTTCGGTAACCTTACTCCAGAGTAAGGACTTCGGACTTCAGACGCGCGGGAGTTGCACATGGCCGACCGCCACCTGAGCCTCACCGGCACGGCACCCGGCCGTTTCCGCACCCGGCGCCCGGGCCTGCCCCAGCAGGCCGGGCTGCGCCGCCGGCCGCCCGAACGGCCCGCCCCGGACGGCTCGCTCCCGCACCTGCCCGCCGGGACGTCCACTCTCGATCTCGCCCCCGTCCTCGCCCGCACAGGCCTCAACCCGGGCGGGAACGCCCCCGCCGCGATCGCCCTCGACGCCACCGGGATCCGGGACGCCGACGCGCCCGGGTTCATCGAGACGAGGATGACCGCCGCGATCCCGCTGCTCCTCCGCGAGGCGGGCCGCCGCATGAACTCCCTGGCCCAGGGCGGCCTGCCCGTCGACGCCGCCGAGACGACCGCCTGGCTCGCCCATCCTGCCTCCGGCGCGGTCAACGGCCAGGTCGTCCGCGTCTGCGGGCAGAGCCTGCTGGGGGCGTGATGCGTCTCGTCCTCACCGGGGCTCCTTCCCTTCCGCCTCTCCTCCTGCGCGGGGCCCTGCTGTCACCCTTCAAACGGCCCGGCCCCGACGCCCAGTTCCCGCGCGTGCGGCTCGTCCTGACGGGGCTGCGCCCCGACCGCGCCCGGCTGGCGGCGTACGAGCGGGTGTGCGGGTTCCCCGCCGGGGGCGACGCGCTGCCGGTGACGTATCCGCACGTGCTCGGCTTCCCGCTCGCCATGCGGCTGATGAGCGGGAGGAACTTCCCGCTGCCGCTGCTCGGCCTCGTCCACACGTCGCTGGAGATCACGCGGCACAGGGCGCTGACGGCCACCGGTGAGTACGAACTCACCGTGTGCGTCGACGCTCTGGCGCCGCACCGGCGGGGCACGGAGGCCGTCGTCGTGACGGAGCTCCGGGCCGGCGGGGACGTCGTATGGGAGTCGAGGAGCCGGTATCTGGCCCGGCACCGCACGCGGCACGGGGCCGCCGAGCCGCCCAGAGAGACGCGGAAGCCGCTGCCCGCCGTCGCCGAGTGGCGCCTGGCCGGCGATCTCGGCCGGCGGTACGGCGCCGCGTCCGGCGACCGCAACCCGATTCACCTCCACCCGCTCACCGCCCGGCTGTTCGGCTTCCCCCGCGCGATCGCGCACGGCATGTGGACCGTGGCCCGCTGTCTCGCCGCGCACGGCACGCCCGCGTCCTGCGTCGTACGCGCCGAGTTCCGGGCGCCGGTGCTGCTGCCGGGGGCGGTGACGTACGCGGCGGAGGGCGGGCGCTTCGAGCTGCGGGGCCGGGGGGAACGGGTGCATGTGGCCGGGGATGTCTACCCCGTCTGAGCCACGGACTGCTCCCCGGGCGGCGACCAGACCCGGCCCTCCATGAGATTGCCCAGGCCCGCCCAGGCGAAGTTCATCAAAGTGGCCGCGGCCTGACGGGCGGTGACACCCGGGATGGTGTTCGCCCACGCGGCGAGGGACTCGGCGGCGCCGACCAGGGCCTCGGCCAGCCCGGCGACGTCGTGCTCGGGCAGATCGGGGTCGCCGTGGGCGTGCCGGGCCGTGACGGCGATCAGCTGGGTGACGAAAGCGACGATCTCCGCGCGCATCGCGGCCACCTCGGACGCGAACGGCTCACCGTGCGTGCGCGCCTGGAGGTGCAGCACCGCCCAGCCGTCCGGGTACCGCGCGGTGTGCGTGAAGAACGCCCGCAGCCCCTCCCAGAGCTGCAGGTCGGCGGGCGCATCGGCGCGTACCCCGGCGCGCACGGCCTCGGTGAGCGCGGTGGCCTCGCGCCGTATGCAGGCGCTGAAGAGTTCTTCCTTGGAGTTCAGATACAGGTAGACCAACGGCTTGGAGACGCCCGCGAGTTCGGCGATCTCGTCCATGGACGCGGCCATGTAGCCGCGCCGCCCGAAGGTCCGTACGGCGGCGTCGAGCATCTGCTGTTCGCGAACGGCCCGCGGCATCCGCTTGGTCTTCACGGCACCCATGGGCGCAAGCCTACGGTTCGCGATGCCGCCCGCAGGGCCCCTGAGCGGCCACGCGCGGCCGCTCCGGCCGGATCAGGACGTCTGGGACCGGGCCCGCGCCTGATCGTCGGCCAGGTCCTCCGCCCCGGCGCTGGCCTGCATGTTCTCCTTCATCCGGTCCACCCGCCGGGCGACCTGCGCCGACGCCCGGTCCCGCTCCTTGCGCAGGGCGACGAAGCTGATCGGGGCCGAAACCACCAGGGCGAGCAGGGCGATCCACAGGCCGTTGGAGCTGCCGAGGCCGCGCGGGGCGATGCCGAAGTGGACGAGGCCCCAGACGACCACGAGGCAGCCCACGAAGAGCCCGAGGCGCATCAGTGTGTAGCGGAGCATCTCAATCCACTCTTCCGTATCCATGGGGGGAGGTCCAAAGGCCCACGGTCCAGTGAAGCACGCTCGTCACCGGATCTTTCACGGGGGTGCCAAAGCGGGCAAACCCTCAGGTCAACGGCAGAAGCATGATCACGTCGTCGGCTTGGCCTGGGCCGTTCGGGCTACGGTGATCATGCGATCTGGGACGCCGGGTGCGGTGCCGGCGTGCGGGGCCCCGCTCCACCAGAGAGATGGTTCGGGGCTTCCCCGTCGCCTCTGGCCGTGCCCATATGGCCAGGTCGTGAGGGAACCGGCCTCCCTGGATCGGACCGTGCACAGGATCCGTGTCGCTGCCCCGGGGTCGAGTACGCCGGGGACCTGGGGGTACCTCCCACGCCGTTCAGGCAGTGGGGGAGCGCCCAAGACCGTTCGGGGCGTGCGGCTGAGCATGACTCACTCCTGCCCAGTCTTCAGGAACGGTGCACCATCACCGTGTAGATCTACAGCCAGTGGGTCATCAGCCGGTAGGTATTGAAGGTCTGGAAGGCCGTGGCGGCGACGCACTGGTAGCCATTACCCCAGTGCTCTCGCCGCCACTTTCAGGTCCGCGACCAGCCCCCCGTACGCCGCCTTCCGGTCCTCGTCGTCCTGCGCCCGCAGCACCGACGACGGATGCACGGTCGGCACCAGCCGCTCGGGCCGCCCGTGGATCTCCCGCTCCAGGACCGTGCCGCGCACCTCGCCCACCCGGAACGACGAACCGAGCAGCGCCTTCCCGGCCGTCGCCCCGAGCACCACGATCAGCTCGGGCTCCACGACCGCCAGCTCGGCGGCGAGCCACGGCCCGCACGCCGTCATCTCCCGCAGGCTCGGCGCCTTGTGGATCCGGCGCTTGCGTGGCTCGGCCTGCGTGAACTTGAAGTGCTTGACGGCGTTGGTGACGTAGGTCTCGTCGGGGTCGATGCCCGCCTCGGCCAGCGCCCGGTCCAGCAGCCGGCCCGCGGGCCCGACGAACGGCTTGCCCTGCCGGTCCTCCTGGTCCCCCGGCTGCTCGCCGACCAGCATGACCCGGGCGTCCGTGTTCCCGGCGCCGAACACCGTCTGCGTGGCGTTCAGGTGCAGCGGGCAGCCCCGGCACTCGGCGGCGGCCCGGCGCAGCGCCGGCAGCCCGCCGCGCTCCGGTACGAAGGGCTCGGCGGTGTACGCCTCCTCGGGCGCCCCGGCGGCAGCTGACGTACGTGGACTCACGCCCGCCGGGTACCGCGCCCCGATGGGCTCACACCCGCGCGGGCGACGGGCTCACACCCGCATGGGCTGCGGCGACTCGCGGCGCGCCGGGTCCGGGCCGTCGAACTCCCGGATGATCTCGTAGCGCGTGTTGCGCTCCACCGGACGGAAGCCCGCGTCGCGGATCAGCTCCAGCAGGTCCTCACGGGTCAGCTTGTTCGGGGTGCCGAAGTCGTCCGCGTCGTGCGTGATCTTGTACTCGACGACCGAGCCGTCCATGTCGTCCGCGCCGTGCTGGAGCGCGAGCTGGGCGGTCTGCACGCCGTGCATCACCCAGAACACCTTCACATGCGGAACGTTGTCGAACAGCAGCCGGGAGACGGCGAACGTCTTCAGCGCCTCCGCACCGGTCGCCATCGTCGTGCGGGCCTGGAGCCGGTTGCGGACCTTGCCGTCCTTCATGTCGACGAAGTCGTGCTGGTAGCGCAGCGGGATGAAGACCTGGAAGCCGCCGGTCTCGTCCTGGAGTTCACGCAGCCGCAGCACGTGGTCGACGCGGTGGCGGGGCTCCTCGATATGGCCGTAGAGCATGGTGCACGGGGTCTTCAGGCCCTTCTCGTGCGCCAGGCGGTGGATACGGGACCAGTCCTCCCAGTGGGTGCGGTGGTCCACGATGTGCTGCCGGACCTCCCAGTCGAAGATCTCTGCGCCGCCGCCGGTCAGCGACTCCAGGCCGGCGTCGATCAGCTCGTCGAGGATCTCGGAGGCGGACAGCCCGGAGATGGTCTCGAAGTGGTGGATCTCGGTGGCCGTGAACGCCTTCAGCGACACGTCCGGCAGGGCCGCCTTCAGCTCGCGCAGGGAGCGCGGGTAGTAGCGCCAGGGCAGGTTGGGGTGCAGGCCGTTGACGATGTGCAGTTCGGTGAGGTTCTCCGACTCCATCGCCTTGGCGAGCTTCACCGCCTCCTCGATGCGCATCGTGTACGCGTCCTTCTCACCCGGCTTGCGCTGGAAGGAGCAGTACGCGCAGGACGCGGTGCACACGTTGGTCATGTTGAGGTGCCGGTTGACGTTGAAGTGCACCACGTCGCCGTTCATACGGGTGCGCACCTCGTGCGCCAGGCCGCCGAGCCAGGCCAGGTCGTCCGACTCGTACAGTGCGATGCCGTCCTCACGGGTCAGCCGCTCACCGGAGCGGACCTTCTCCTCCAGCTCGCGCTTGAGCCCGACGTCCATGCCAACACCTTTCTCCGACAGCTCGGCCAACCCTATGCCTACACCTCCTCCGGCAGCTCCCCGACCCGGTTCTCCCACTTCGTGGACAGCACGATGGTGGTACGGGTCCGGGAGACGCCCTTGGTGCCGGACAGCCGCCGGATGATCTTCTCCAGACCGTCGACGTCCGTGGCGCGCACCTTGAGCATGTAGGAGTCGTCGCCCGCGATGAACCAGCAGTCCTCGATCTCGGGCAGGTCCTTCAGCCGCTGCGCCACGTCCTCGTGGTCGGCGGCGTCCGAGAGCGAGATGCCGATCAGGGCGGTGACGCCGAGACCGAGCGAGGCGGCGTCCACGGTGGCGCGGTAGCCGGTGATGACACCGGCCGCCTCCAGCCGGTTGATGCGGTCGGTGACGCTCGGTCCCGACAGCCCGACGAGGCGCCCCAGCTCCGCGTAGGAGGCCCGGCCGTTCTCTCTCAGGGCCTGGATGAGCTGCCTGTCCACCGCGTCCATGCGATCGAGCCTTCCGCTGAAGAGTTCTCTGAAGTGATAAGGGCTGGGTGGGTGCCGGCTGCCGCTCAGGCGGGGCCGGTGGCGCCGCCGAGTTCGCCCTTCCACCGCCGGTAGAGGGTGTGCGCGACTCCCACCGCGTCGAGCACACGTCCGGCGACGAAGTCCACCAGGTCCTGGATGTGCGTCGCCCCCGCGTAGAAGGCCGGAGAGGCGGGCAGTACGGTGGCGCCCGCGTCGTCCAGTGCGACCAGGTGCCGCAGCGTCGGTCCGTTCAACGGGGTCTCCCGAACGGCCACGACCAGCGGCCGGCGCTCCTTGAGGGTGACGCTCGCCGCCCGCTGCAGCAGATCCTTCGACAGCCCGAGGGCGACCCCGGCGACACAGGCGGTGGAGGCCGGCACGATGAGCATGCCCTTCATGGGGTACGACCCCGAGGACGGCCCCGCGGCCAGGTCCCCGGCGTTCCAGTACCGCACACGCTCGACGTCGGCGTCGAAGGCGTCCGGCTTGCCGTCGGCCCCGCGCGCCAGCCATTCCCGCAGGTCGTCCCGCCAGTGGGCGTCCCGGAAGGAGATGCCGGTCTCGTCGAGCAGCGTGAGCCGCGAGGCCCGGCTGACCACCAGGTCGACACTCTCCCCGGCGTCGAGCAACGCCCGCAGCACAGCGGCCGCGTACGGCGTACCGGACGCTCCGGACACCCCCACGATCCAAGGCGTGCGCTGCGTTTCTCCTGCGTTCACGTCTTGAGCGTACCGGGATGCCGGGTACTCAGACCGACAGGCCCCGCACCAGCAGGTCCAGCAGCGCGCACACGAACAGGGCGATCCCGATGAACCCGTTGACGCTGAAGAACGCCCTGTTCAGGCGGGACAGGTCGTGTGGGCGGACGATCGTGTGCTCGTAGACGAAGGCGGCGGCCACGACGACCAGGCCCAGCCAGAAGAAGGTGCCCGCGCCGGTGACGACCGCGTACCAGACGAGCAGCGCGGTGGTGACGGTGTGGCAGGCCCTGGCTCCCCAGATGGCGGCCGGGATGCCGAAGCGGGCCGGGACCGACCGCACGCCGATCTCACGGTCGGTCTCGACGTCCTGGCAGGCGTAGATCAGGTCGAAGCCGCCGATCCAGATGCCGACGGCCAGGCCCAGGACCACCGCCTTCCAGTTCCACTCGCCGCTGATCGCCAGCCAGCCGCCGATCGGGCCCATCGCCTGGGCCAGGCCCAGGATGGCCTGCGGGAAGTCGGTGAACCGCTTGCCGTAGGGGTAGACCACCATCGGGATCACCGCGATGGGGGCGAGGGCCAGGCAGAGCGGGTTGAGCAGGGCCGCGGCGGCCAGGAAAACCACGACGGCGATCAGGGCGCCCGTCCAGGCGTGCCGGACGGACATCGTGCCGGTCACCAGTTCGCGGTGCGCGGTCCGGGGGTTGCGGGCGTCGATCTCCCGGTCGATGATCCGGTTGACCGCCATGGCGAAGGTGCGCAGACCCACCATGCAGACGGTGACCAGCAGCAGCCGCCCCCAGTGGATGTTCCTGTCCCACGCGTACATCGCCGTCAGCGAGGCGATGTACGCGAAGGGCAGCGCGAACACCGAGTGCTCGATCATCACCAGGCGCAGGAACGCCTTGGTGCGTCCCGGCTGCGGAAGTGCCGCGGAGGCGCTGCTCACAGGCCGTACTCCTTCCAGCGGCGGTCCACCAGGGCCGCCGTATCGGGGTCCGACAGGACCATGTCCGGCCACCCGCCGTCACGCGTGTAGCCCTCCTCGGGCCATTTCCTCGTCGCGTCGATGCCCGCCTTGCCTCCCCAGAACTGCTGATAGGAGGCGTGGTCGAGGTGGTCGACGGGGCCCTCGACGACCGTGAGGTCGCGGGCGTAGTCCGTGTTGCCCAGGGCCCGCCAGGCGACCTCGTGCAGATCGTGCACGTCGCAGTCGGCGTCGACGACCACGATCAGCTTGGTCAGCGACATCATGTGCGCCCCCCAGATCGCGTGCATCACCTTCTGCGCGTGCTTGGGGTACTTCTTGTCGATCGAGACGATCGCACAGTTGTGGAAGCCGCCCGCCTCGGGCAGGTGGTAGTCCACGATGTCCGGCACGATGATCTTCAGCAGGGGCAGGAAGAAGCGCTCCGTGGCCCGGCCCAGCGGGCCGTCCTCCGTCGGAGGGCGGCCGACCACGATCGACTGGAGCAGCGGGCGCCTGCGCATCGTCACGCAGTCGATGGTCAGCGCCGGGAACGGCTCCTGCGGGGTGTAGAAGCCCGTGTGGTCGCCGAACGGCCCCTCAGGCAGCATCTCGCCGGGCTCCAGCCACCCCTCCAGCACGACCTCCGCCTGCGCCGGCACCTGCAACGGCACCGTCCGGCAGTCGACCATCTCGATCCGCCTGCCCGCGAGGAACCCGGCGAACAGGTACTCGTCGATGTCCCCGGGCAGCGGGGCCGTGGAGGCGTACGTCACGGCGGGCGGGCACCCGAAGGCGATGGCCACCGGCAGCCGCTCGCCCCTCCTGGCCGCCACCTGGTAGTGGTTGCGGCTGTCCTTGTGGATCTGCCAGTGCATGCCGATGGTGCGCTTGTCGTGGCGCTGGAGGCGGTACAGCCCGAGGTTGCGGACGCCGCTCTCGGGGTCCTTGGTGTGGGTGAGCCCCAGGTTGAAGAAGGACCCGCCGTCCTTCGGCCAGGTGAACAGCGCCGGCAGCCGGTCGAGGTCCACCTCGTCGCCGCGCAGCACGACCTCCTGCACGGGCGCGTTGTCGCTCTTCACCTTCTTCGGCGGTACGTGCGTCATCGCGCCGAGCTTGCCGAACGCCTCGCGCACACCCACGAACCCGTGCGGCAGCTCGGGCTTGAGCAGCCCGCCGATCCTGTCGCTGATCTCGCCGTACGACTTCAGACCGAGCGCCTTCAGCAGCCGCCGGTCGGTGCCGTAGACGTTCATGGCCAGCGGCATGGCCGAGCCCTTCACGTTCTCGAAGAGCAGCGCGGGACCGCCGGACTTCTGGACCCGGTCGACGATCTCACCGACCTCCAGGTACGGGTCGACCTCGGCCTTGATGCGCTTGAGGTCGCCCTCGCGCTCCAGCGCCCTGAGCAGGGAGCGAAGATCGTCGTAAGCCATGCGTCCCAGTATCTTCCACGCGCCACCGCGGTCCCGCCACCGGGGGTTGCCGTCAGGGCCCGTTGCCGCGGAGGCCCGGCGCCCGCACAGTAGGGGCATGGACCAGGCACCGGCATGCGCGCCCGTCCCCACCGTCGATCTGCGCCCCTGGCTCTCCGGTGACGCCGGGGACCGGCACAGGGTCGCGCGTACCGTCGACGAGGCGTTGCGGAGCGCCGGGTTCCTGCTGGTCGGCGGGCACGGGGTGGATGCGGGGCTGCGGGCGCGGATCCGGGCGGCGGCGCGGGCGTTCTTCACACTGCCGGTCTCCGTCAAGGAGCGCTACGCGGCGAAGGTCGGCGGGCGCGGCTGGCTGGGGCCGGGGGCCGAGGCCAACGGGTACGCGGAGGGCACCTGGACCCCGCCGGACCTGAAGGAGTCGCTGACGTTCGCGACACGGGAGCCGTTCGGCGACCCGGCCGTGGACGCCGAGTGGTACGTGCCGAACGTATGGCCCGCCGAGGTGCCCGGACTGCGCCCGCTGTGCGAGGAGTACCTGGACCGGATGGCGGAGCTGGAGCACCACCTGCTGTCGCTGCTGGGCGCGGCCCTCGGGCTCGAAGCGGACTTCTTCACCCGGCACATGGCGCGTCCGACGTACGGGTTCAACATCAACTGGTATCCGGGGACGGACGTCGTGGGCGCGCCCGCGCCCGGGCAGTTCCGGATCGGGCCGCACACCGACTTCGGGACGGTGACGATCCTGGACCGGCAGGCCGGCAAGGGCGGGCTTCAGGTGTTCACCGACGAGGGCGGCTGGCAGGACGCGCCCCACGACCCGGAGGCCTTCACCGTGAACATCGGTGACCTGATGGCCCGGTGGACCGGCGACCGCTGGCGCTCGGGGCGGCACCGGGTGCTGCCGCCGCCCGCGGACGCCCCGGCCGAGGAGCTGATGTCGCTGGTGTACTTCGGCGAGTGCACACCGGGCACCCGGGTGGAGTCGGTGCCGGCGCCGGTGGGGCGGGTGGCGTACGAGCCCGTCGACTCGCACGTCTATCTGCGGGAGAAACTGGACGCGATCGCGGTGGACTGAGGGCGGGCCGCGAGCGGCCGGCCGTCTAGACCGCCAGCTGTTCGATCAGCCGCTCGAAGCGGGTGCGCCAGCCCGCCTCCGAGTCCTGCTCGCCCTGGAACTCGTGGGTGAAGCGCAGGACGCACGCCTGGTCGCCGTCCCGTTCCAGGTGGAAGCGGAGGCGGCCGCCGTCCTCCATCGTGTACTCGGCGATCCGGTCCACGTCCCAGGCGGTGACCCGGCCGCTGCCCAGGCCCCGCAGGGTGACCGCGCCGCCGAGCCGGGGCTGGAGTTCGTCGGCGGCGGTGAACCATCCCGCGAGCCCCTCGGCGGTGGCAAACGCCGGCCAGACCTTCCCCATGGGCCGGGGAAGCCGCACCACGAAATGCAGCAGGTGCGTGTTCCCGTGGGTCTGGCTGGTGCCCTGTTCGATGGATCCGGTCATGGCACCAGCCTGACTCCATACGGATGACGGCGCACGTGTGCCGTCGGTCCCGGAGGCCGGGGGGTCAGACGCCCGCGTACGAGTGCTTGCCGCTCACGAAGATGTTCACGCCGTAGTAGTTGAACAGCCAGCAGCCGAACGCGATCAGCGCGATGTACGCCGCCTTGCGGCCCTTCCAGCCGGCCGTCGAGCGGGCGTGCAGGTAGCAGGCGTAGGCGACCCAGGTGATGAACGCCCAGGTCTCCTTCGGGTCCCAGCCCCAGTAGCGGCCCCAGGCGGACTCCGCCCAGATGGAGCCCGCGATGATCGTGAACGTCCACAGCGGGAAGACGGCCGCGTTGATGCGGTAGGCGAACTTGTCCAGGGACGCCGAGGCGGGCAGCCGCTCCAGCACGGAGGTCGCGAAGGAGCCGGGCTTGCCGCCGCCCGCCAGCTTGTTCTCGTAGGAGTCCTTGAACAGGTACAGCAGCGTGGAGACCGCGCCGACGTAGAGGACCGCGCCGCAGAAGATCGCGGTGGAGACATGGATGTACAGCCAGTACGAGTGCAGGGCCGGGACCAGCTGGTCACTCGCCGTGTACAGGACGGTGACCGCGAGGCCCAGGTCGAGCAGGACCGTGGTGGTCAGGAACAGGCCGAGCCAGCGCACGTTCTTCTTCAGCGCGAGCAGACCGAGGTACACCCCGACCGCGACCGTGGAGAAGGTGATGTTGAACTCGTACATGTTGCCCCACGGCGCCCGCTCCACGGAGGCCGCGCGGGCGACGACGCCGCACAGCTCCACCAGGAAGGCGAGCACGGTGAGGGACACGGCGATCCGGCCGTACAGGTCGCCCTGCTCGTCGCCGCCGTGCGCGCCGGGACCGTCGGGCACGTCACGGGAGCCGGCCGAGGACCGTACGACCACCTTGGGCCGCTCCAGCACGGCGGTGCCCCCGGCGGACTTCACCGTCACCGCCGGGCCCCGGGCCGTGGCGGCGGCCTCGCCCTTGGCGGTCAGCGCGGCGGCCGTACGGGCCACCTTGCTGCGGCTGCCGAAGAGCCATTCGGCGATGTACGCGAAGAAGGCCAGGGTGTAGACGGCCATCGAGGAGTAGATCAGCGTGTTGCTGATGTGCGCGAGATTTTCGTTGGTCGCCGTGGCGAGCTCGGTTGCGGCGGCGAGAGTCATTTCTTCTCAGCCCCTTCGGCGGGTACGGGGGTGTCGGCGTCCGGCTCCCGGTCGGGGTCGGCGTCGGTCTGTGTCGGTGCCTTGTCGTGAACGAGGGCGGCCAGGTCGCCGATCTCCTCGGGGAGCTTCGCGGACTCGCTGCGGCCCAGGCCCGCCACCTCGACGACCGTCGCGCCGTCGGCGCCCCGCACCGCGCGGACCCAGACGCGGCGGCGCTGGATGAACAGCGAGCCGGCCAGGCCGGCGATGGCGGCGACGGCGCCGGTCAGCGCCCAGCCGTTGCCGGGCTGCTGGACGATCTGGAAGCCGGCCCACTCCTTGATGTCCTTGTCGAAGGTGATGGACCCGGCGCCGTTCGGCAGCTTCATCGTCTCGCCGGGCAGCAGTCGGCCCTTGAGGATGTTGCCCTTGGCGTCCTTGAAGGGCTTCAGGTTCGGGTTCTTGGTGTCCAGCTGGTAGACGTTCTGCGGGACGCCCGCGTCCACGCCCAGGTCGCCGTGGTAGGCCCCCAGCGCGAGGACCGGGAAGTCCGGGCCGGGGAACTGGGAGAACATCGAGCCCTGGCCGGCGCCCGCGAAGGTGGGCACGAAGAACGCGGCGAAGCCGAGCTGTTCGCTCTTGCCCTGCGGGTCGGTGTAGCCGTCCATGACCTTGACCGCGCCCTGCGAGGTCTCGTTGGAGTCCAGCGGCAGCAGCGGCACGGCCTGGTGGTAGACGACGTCGCCCTTGCCGTCGCGGACGGTGACGGTGGGAGCGTAGCCGTGGCTGACCAGGTAGACCTTGGCGTCGCCGATCTCCAGCGGGTGGTTGACCTTGATGACGTCGTGCCGGGCCTTGCCGTCGGCGCCCACGCTGTAATCGATCGCGGCCTGGAAGGTGCGCGCGGTGCCCCTGTTGGGGCCGTTGCGCTCGTAGGTGGCGGTGAAGTTCTTCAGGTTGAAGCTGAACGGCACCAGGTCGTCGTCGTTGAAGAGGTTGCCCGACTTGAAGTCGTCGTACTGGGTGAGGGTGTTGGTGAAGCCGTCGCCCTCGACGATCAGCTTGTTGCCCTCGGTCTTGAACAGCTGGCCCCAGGCGAAGGCGATCAGCATCACGATCAGCGCGATGTGGAAGACCAGGTTGCCGGCCTCGCGCAGATAGCCCTTCTCGGCGGCGACCGCGTCACCTTCGGTGTGTGCGCGGAAGCGCCGCTGCCTGAGGACCGTCAGCGCGGCCTCGCGGACCTCCTCGGGCGTGGCGGCGGTGCGCCAGGTGGCGTACGCGGGCAGCCGGGTCAGCCGCCTCGGCGCACCCGGCGGGCGGCTGCGCAGCTGGCCGGTGAACTGCCAGGTGCGCGGGACGATGCAGCCGATGAGCGAGACGAACAGCAGGATGTAGATCGCGGAGAACCACACCGAGCTGTAGACGTGGAACAGGCCGAGCTTGTCGTAGATCGGCGCGAGCGTCTTGTGTGCCTGCCTGAAGGACTCGACCTTCAGCGCGTCGCTGCCGTTCTGCGGGATCAGCGAGCCCGGGATGGCGCCCAGGGAGAGCAGGAACAGCAGCAGCAGCGCGACCCGCATGGAGGTCAGCTGCCGCCAGAACCAGCGCACCCAGCCGGTGATCTCCCGCCCGGTCCAGGCGAGCCGGCCGGCCAGGCCGGGGGCGCGGTTGCCGCCGAAGGAGCCGGGGACCGTGGTCTCCGTGGGCGCGGTGGACAGTTGTGAGCCGGCCGCGCCCAGGTCGTCCTCGGCGGCCCCGGGGTGCCCGGCGGCGGGGGTCTCGTCGGCGGTGGTGCCGGTGGTCGTCTTGCTCATGGATCAGATCCCCACAGTGAAGCCGGTGGACCAGGTCTGCATCTCCTGCACCAGCCGGTCCCAGGCGCCGGTGAGCAGCAGCGCACCGGTCACGATCATCATCGTCCCGCCGATGCGCATCACCCAGACATAGTGGCGCTTGACCCAGCCGAAGGCGCCGAGGGCCTTGCGGAAGGCGACCGCCGTCAGCACGAACGGGATGCCGAGCCCGGCGCAGTAGGCGACGGTCAGCACGGCACCGCGTCCGGCGCTGGCCTGGTTGGAGGAGAGGGCCACGACGGAGGCGAGGGTCGGGCCGATGCACGGGGTCCAGCCGACCCCGAACAGCGCGCCGAGCAAGGGCGCGCCCACCAGCCCGGCGGCCGGGCGCTTGTGCAGGCGGAACTCACGCTGGGTCAGCCAGGGCAGCATCCCCATGAAGAACAGGCCCATGAGGATCATGAGCACGCCCAGTACCTTGGACAGGGTGCCCTTGTAGTCCTGGAGGGTCTGCCCGAAGAACCCGAACAGCGCGCCGCCGGAGACGAACACGACGGTGAAGCCGAGGACGAAGAGGGAGGCGCCGGTGGCCATCCGTCCGCGCCGGGCCTCGGCCAGGTCGGTGCCGGTGACGCCCGTCACGTAGGACAGGTAACCGGGGACGAGCGGCAGGACGCACGGGGAGAAGAAGGAGACGAGCCCGCCGAGCACGGCGATGGGCAGCGCGAGCAGCAGAGCTCCGCTGAACACCGTCCGGTTGGGGTCAGTGGCTGCGGCCAGTAGCACGGCGGCTCACTTCTCCGCGACGACCGGGTCGAGCATCTTGCGCAGCTTCTCCTCGCTGAGCGCCTGAAGGGCGCGGGCCGCGATGTTCCCGTCCCGGTCGACGACGATCGTGGTCGGGATGAGCTGCGGGTTCAGCGTGCCCTTCTTGAAGCGGAGCATGAGCTTGCCGCTCGGGTCGTACAGGCTCGGGAACGGCACCCCGTAGCGCTTCTCGAAGGCGAGGGCCGGCTGGGTGCTGGTGTCACGGGTGTTGATGCCGACGAACTGCACACCCTTGCCGGCGGTGTCCTTGGCGACCTTCACCAGGTTGGGTGCCTCGGCCCGGCAGGGTGCGCACCAGGAGCCCCAGACGTTGAGGACGACGACCTTGCCCTTGTAGGAGGCGATGTCGAGCTGCTTGCCGTCGATGGTCCGGCCGGACAGATCGGGCGCGGGCTTGCGGTCGCCCTTCTTCACGGTCGCGATGCCGTCGGAGCCGGTGATGAAGTTGGTGTTGCCGGAGCCGCCGGAGGTGCCCCCGGAACCGCACGCGGACAGGGCGAGTGCCAGGGCGGCGGCCCCGGCCGCGAGGAGGGTGGTGCGCCCGCGGACGCGGGTCGTGCGCGTGCGGTGCGGTGCGGACGTGCGGTTCGCCCGGTTCGAGCACTGGGGGGCGCGGCTGACGACACTCATGTGAAAAGTTTCGCATGCCTGTTCCGGGGATCTTGCGCGCCCCCCTCGCGGGCGGAAAACCGCATTTCAGGCAGCGTTCGCAGTGCCCTTCGCAGCCCCGGAGGCACCGGACGTCGTGGAGGTCCCGGTGGCCTTCAGGAACTCCTTCCAGCCGCCGGCCGGCCGCTGCCCGACCTCCAGGGTGCGCAGCTTGGCGAGCACCTCCGGCTTCTGTACGTCCATCCAGTCGACGAACTGCCGGAAGGAGACCAGGCGGACGTCCGCGCCCTTCTCCTTCTCGCGCGCGATGTGCTTGAAGGCCTCTTCGACGGAGTCCATGTAGATCCCGCCGTTCCACTGCTCGAAGTGGTTGCCTATGAAGAGGGGAGCCCGATTCGTCTCGTATGCCCGCTGGAAGCCCTGGATGTAGGACTGCGCGGACTGCCGGCGCCAGCCGGGGTAGTTGGAGGGCGGGGCCTTGGTGGAGTTCACCGACTGGTTGGCGAGCATGTTGTAGTCCATGGAGAGGACCTCGAACCTGCGACCGGGGAAGGGGATCTGCTGCAACGGCAGGTCCCAGATCCCGAGCCGCTTGACCGGCCACACCTGACGGCCGCCGGGCGAGGAGGCGTCGTAGCGCCAGCCGAGCTCACGGGCGGTGGGCAGCAGGTTGTCCTGGCCGAGCAGGCAGGGGGTGCGGCCGCCGACGAGCTCCTTGTCGTAGTCGAAGGGCAGGGAGGGCAGGTCGTGCCAGCCCGTGTTGGTCCGCCACTGCTTGACGAAGGACTTGGCCTGCTCGATCTCGCTCTTCCACTGCTGTGGGGTCCACCACTTGACCGAGCCGTGGGTCTCGCCGCAGAAGTGCCCGTTGAAGTGGGTGCCGATCTCGTGGCCCTCCAGCCAGGCGCGGCGGACGTTGGCGAGGGTGGCCTTGATGTGGTCGTCGTTCAGATAGCCGATGGCGGAGGCGCCGCGCGGATTGTTCGGCGGGTCGTACATCCGCTTCTTGCTCTCCGGCAGCAGATACAGCCCGGAGAGGAAGAAGGTCATATGGGCGTCGTGCTGCTTGGCGAGGTCCAGGAAACGCGGGAACAGGCCGTTGCCGACCTCGCCCGCCCCGTCCCAGGAGAAGATGACGAACTGCGGCGGGGTCTGACCCGGCTCCAGCGGCTCGGGCCTGGCGGGCTGGTGGGGCTGCTTGCCGGTGAACGACGTCGAGCCGTCACCGATCGGACGGGCCGGGGCCTCCGTGCCCTTGCCCCCGGGGCCCTTGCCCCCGTGCGAACCCGTGCCCGACCCGGAACCGCCGGCATGACCCGAGCCGTCCGAGGACTTGAGGCTGCCGCAGCCGGCCAGTCCGGCGGCAGCCGCGGTGCCCGCGCCGAGGCCGAGTATTCCCCTCCGGGAGAAGGTGCGCATGAGTTCCCCGATCCGTCACGTCCTCTGATGTGGTCACCCACTCAGAGGGCGTGACGGACGCGATGGTTGCGCGGGAGCGATATGAATTTCACAACAAATAGCGGGAAATTGTCCGTATGTGACGGAACCCTTACCGCGCGCTTACACTCCGTGCACTTCCCTCCGGCTCGCCGGGGCTTCCGGCTCGCCGGGGTCTCCGGACCTCAAGCCCCGAAGGCCTTCCCCTGCCCCTTCACCGGCTTGGCGCCCGCGAGGAGATGAGCGGGCACCAGGTCGCGGGCGGGCTCGGTGTAGCCCACGGAGACGATCCGGTCGCCCTGGTACGTGAACGTCGTCAGCGAGGCCAGCGTGCACTGCCGCTTGCGCGGGTCGTGCCACAGCCGCCGCCGCTCGACGTAGGAGCGCACGATCCAGATCGGCAGCTGGTGGCTGACGACCACCGCCTCATGGCCGCGCGCGGCGTCCTTGGCCGCGTTCAGCGCGCCCATCATCCGCACGACCTGGTCGACGTACGGCTCCCCCCAGGACGGCTTGAACGGGTTGAGCACGTGCTTCCAGTTCGCCGGCCGGCGCAGCGCGCCGTCGCCGACCCCGAAGGTCTTGCCCTGGAAGACGTTCGCCGCCTCGATCAGCCGTTCGTCGGTGGCGAGGTCGAGCCCGTGCGCCTTGGCGATCGGCGTGGCCGTCTCCTGCGCCCGCTCCAGCGGGGAGGCGACGACGTACGTCACATCGCGGGGGGCGAGGTGCTCGGCGACCCGCTCGGCCATCTGCCGCCCGAGGTCGGAGAGGTGGTAGCCGGGCAGCCGCCCGTACAGGATCCCGGTCGGGTTCTCCACCTCGCCGTGGCGCATGAGGTGGACGACGGTGACGTCGTCCTTGCCGTTCTTCTCCGGCGCGTCGCTCATGCCGTCGCCTCCGCCGCCGCCCGGGCCGCCGCCGGAAGGGCGTCGGCGATCCGCTGCAGGGCCTGCTCGTCGTGCGCGGTGGAGACGAACCAGGACTCGAAGGACGAGGGCGGCAGGTAGACGCCGTTCGCCAGCATCGCGTGGAAGAAGGCGGTGAAGCGGTACGACTCCTGCGCCTTGGCGTCCTCGTAGTCGCGCACCGGGCGGTCGGTGAAGAACACCGAGAACATGTTGGAGGCGTTCTGCAGGGTGTGCGCCACGCCCTCCTTGGTCAGCGCCTCGCACACCATGGCCTGGATCTGCTGCGAGACGGCGTTCACCTTGGCGTACGCGGCCTCGTCGAGCAGGCGCAGCTGGGCGAGGCCGGCGGCGGTGGCGACCGGGTTCCCCGACAGGGTGCCGGCCTGGTAGACGGGCCCGGCGGGCGCGAGGTGCGCCATGACGTCGGCACGCCCGCCGAAGGCGGCGGCGGGGAATCCGCCGCCCATCACCTTGCCGAAGGTCATCAGGTCGGGCTCGACCCCGTCGACGCCGTACCAGCCGGCGCGGCTGGTGCGGAACCCGGTCATGACCTCGTCGGAGATGTACAGCGCGCCGTTCTCCCGGCACAGGTCCTTCAGCCCCTGGTTGAACCCGGGCAGCGGCGGGACGACGCCCATGTTGCCGGGCGAGGCCTCGGTGATCACACAGGCGATCTCGCCCGGGTGGGCGGCGAAGGCCGCGCGCACCGCGTCGAGGTCGTTGTACGGCAGCACGATCGTGTCGCCGGCCTGGGCGCCGGTGACGCCCGGCGTGTCGGGCAGCGCGAAGGTGGCGACCCCGGACCCGGCCGCGGCGAGGAGGGAGTCGACGTGCCCGTGGTAGCACCCGGCGAACTTGATCACCTTGGTCCGCTGTGTGAACCCGCGGGCCAGCCGGATCGCGGACATGGTGGCCTCGGTCCCGCTGGAGACGAGCCTGACCTGCTCCAGCGGTGCGACCCTGCCCACCATCTCCTCGGCGAGCGCGACCTCGCCCTCACCGGGCGTGCCGAAGGACGTACCGCGCGCGACCGCCTCCTGCACGGCGGCGATCACCTCGGGCCGTCCGTGCCCGAGGATCATCGGCCCCCAGGAGCAGACGAGGTCGACGTACTCCCGCCCGTCGGCGTCCTTCAGATACGGCCCGCTGCCGGACACCATGAACCGGGGCGTACCGCCCACGGCGCGGAAGGCACGCACCGGCGAGTTCACGCCGCCGGGCGTGACGGCCGCCGCACGATCGAACAGCGCCTGCGAGACGGGGGCTTCGTATGGATATGGCAGTTCGCTCATGACCTGCGGCTTCTCCGATTTCTCGGGTTTCTCGGCTTTCACGGGGTTTCACACGGGGTTTCGTGGAATCCGGTGGGCAGTGACCTGTTCAGGGTAGGCCAGCGGGGGCGGAGTGCCGGGCCGCGGTGGTGCCGGCCGACACACCGGAACGGAGCCCGCGGAAGATCCACGCGCCCGAAGAAGCGGATTCGCCCGCGCCCATCTGAGAAACTGGGCTCCTCGTACGTATGGACAGGGCGAAGGCCGTGTCGAGGGCCGCGAGGATCCTCGAAGCTCCCGCGGGCGGATGTTTTCGCGCACGTTTCGGCGTGCGGCCGTGGGGGAGGTCACTGACACGATGATCGGGTTGCGCGGCGGGGGCCACGCGTCCTAGAAAAGCAGTCGGGTGGAGATATGCATCGCGGTGGCGGACTGGGCGAGGGGACTGATGACCTGGGTCCTCGACGTGCCCGGCGGGGAAGGCACCGGCGCGCCGCGGAGCAGGCGGCCGAGGCACGTCAGGCACAGGGTGCACCGAGTGAGCCCGAGCGGCCGGACCGGCGGACGGACGACCGGACGGACCGGCGGGTCGACAGCCTTCGGGCGGGGAGCAGGAATGGTGGTCGGGTGGGGGTGACGTACAAGTACTTCGGCGCGCCGGACGGTGCGACCGCGGCCCGCGTCCCGATCTCGATGCGCCCCGAGGAACTCGGCGGCGACGAGCTCGGCATGAACGGCATGTTCACCAAGATCAAGCCGGAGACCATGGCCGCGATGGTGCTGACCGGCATCGAGGGCGTCCCCCTGCACAAGGTGCCGCCGCTCGAACTGGTCGTCCTGCACCCCGACTACGCCGTCGTCAAGCTCCCCATGACCGTCGTCGACCCCCTCCGCGACATCGGCGAGGAAGCGGTCGGCGCGGCCGCCTTCATCTGGTCCACGGTCCCCGACCGCGGCGGCCCGAGAGACGCGTTCAACGTGTACCAGTTGCTCCACGAATGGCAGGACTTCTCGCACCGGCTGCACGAGGCAGGACATCAGCCGTATTGCTTGGTGTGGCCCTGAGCGGTTGACACGGCCGAGTCCCTCGGAGGGCGTCCGGCATGCCGAGCGGGCCGCCGATGGGAGTCGGCGGCCCGCGCGCGAGCCGGCCACGTCAGAAGGAGCCGGCGTCGTCGTACGTCAGCAGGGACGGACGTAGTAGGTGGAGTACGGGTACTTGACCGCGCCCTTGCTGTAGGCGCCGGGCGTCGTCTGGATGACGTGCCTGCCGCGGTCCTTGAACTTGGCCCTGGTGCCGTGGGTCTGGTGGTTGATGTAGGAGGTGGGGACCCAGCTGCCCAGGTAGAAGTCGTTGCAGGACCAGTAGTTCTTCCACGTCCAGTCCGACTTGCCGGCGTGGTGCATGTGCACGCAGATCGCCTTGTACGGACAGGAGTGGGCCGCCGCCGTCTGCGCCTGTGCGGGCGCCGCGGCGAACCCGGCCCCCAGGACCGCCGCCGCGGCCACTGCCGCACCCGCGACTCGCTGCTTGATTCCCATGCGGATGTCTCCCCCGGTGTCGAGTGTGCGTTGCCTGTGCCAACAGCTTGTTCCCGGCGGCCCGTTGGCGGCGACGGGTTTCGGGTGCGCCCGAAACACCCTGCTCAGCCGCATGACCCGCCGTGCAGCAGGGCCGTTCCCAGCGGGGTGAGGGTGTGCAGCACGGTGCCGCCGTCGCGCAGGCTCTCGGCGAGCTCCGCCTCGCGCAGCGCTCGCACGTGTTCGCTGGCCGTGGCCGGGGAGACGGCGAGCCGCCGGGCGATCTCCCCGGTCGTCGCCGTGTGCTCCAGCACCGCCAGCACCCGCGCCCGGGTGGGTCCCAGCAGCCGGGTCAGCGCGCCGACGCGCGACGCGCCCCGGGTGCCTTCGGGAAGCCGTGGCTCGCCGTGCCGGATCGGGTAGACGAGCACCGGCGGCAGCGCCGGATCGGCCAGTGCGATGGGGTTGCGCCAGCAGAAGAAGGAGGGGATGAGCAGCAGTCCGCGGCCCCCGAGGTGCAGGTCGTACTCGACCGGGTAGCGGCTGCGCAGCACCGGAGGGTCCCACACCGCGGCCGGCCGCAGCGAGTCCAGCAGGCCGTCGACACCGCCGTCACGCAGTGCCCTGGCGCGCAGGGCCCGGTCGGCGTCCACACCGGCGTCGACCCGGGTCCAGTCCGGCTCGATCGTCTCGTGGTACAGCGCCCGCATGATGTCCGCCGTCTCGGTGAGCGGCTCCCGGTCGCCGGCGGCCAACTCCCGCTGGAAGGCCGTGGGACGGTGCGCGCCGGCGGTGCGGACGGTGAGCATGACCTCCGTACGGACGCGGTCGCGAGGTGTCGCGCACAGCGCCTCCAGGCCCGCCTCCAGCCCCGCCGCGCCCTCCGGCGGGGTGAGGAAGTCCGGGAAGTAGGAGGCGAGGGGCGGCGCGACGGACAGCAGCAGACGCGTGGCGCGGACGAGTCCGCAGGCGGTCAGCGCGGCTCGGGCACGCTCGCGCCAGGCCAGGAAGCAGGGTGCGGGCCGGCCGCGCCCCGCCAGGCGGTGGGTGGCCATCAGCGTCTCCCACATGGGGTCGGGCGCGGTTGCCACCCGGGTGCGGGCAAGGTCGGCCTCGGTGAAGTGGATGTGCAGCATGGATCCCCCGTGGTGGTTCTCTGGGGCATCCAGCGCTCTCCGTCCCCCCGGACCGACGGTACCGGGCCCCGTCTCCCCGTTTTCGCGCGGTGCGAGCTGCACGGGTGGGTGGTCGGAAAGCGGTCAGGACATCGGTCACAGCGGTCGGTCCACCCGCGACACGTTCGCGAGAGCGAAGATGACGGAGCGGGGCGGGGGATGTCCACCCAACGGCGGTAAATTGTCCGAACAGGCCATGGATTCGCCTGAATTCATCCACGCACTCCGCGCATGCGTTCCGATGCTGGTCATTTGTTCGCAGTCGCCGCTTTCGGGGGGTTGAGCTGCGCGGCGAGCAGGGCCGCCAGGGCGAGCACGAAACCGGCGGTCTGCGACAGGCTCAGCGACTCGCCCAGCGCGATGCCGACCACGGTCGCGACCAATGGGGACAGCAGCACCAGCGGTGCGGACGCGCCGACCGGCAGCTTTCCGATGCCGCGGAACCAGAGCGTGTACGCGATCAGCCCGCCCATGCTGCCGAGCCACAGGTAGCCGCCGACCGCACCGGCGTCGATCCGCTGCGGCACCCCCTCGATCGCGAGGGTGAGCGGGAGCAGCAGCAGGCCGCCGGCCGTCAGTTGCCAGCCGGCCAGGGTGAGGGGACCGACCCCCTCGGGGCGGCCCCAGCGCTTGGTGAGGACGACGCCGCCGGCCATGGTGGCCGTACCGCCGAGGCCGGCGAGCACCCCGACGGCGTCCAGGTGGGCGGTGGGGCCGAGCACGACGAGTCCGACACCGGCCACACCGATCACACCCCAGATCCATCGCCAGGCCGTCGGCCGCTCGCGGAGCACCGCGATGGCCAGCCCGGCCACCAGCAGCGGCTGGGTGGCGCCGAGGGTCGCGGCGACCCCGCCGGGGAGCCGTTCCGCCGCCAGGAAGAGCAGCGGGAAGAAGGCGCCGATGTTGAGCACGCCGAGGACGACGGCCTTCCACCACCAGTCCCCGCGCGGGAGCACACGGGTGACCGCCAGGGCGAGCAGCCCGGCGGGCAGGGCGCGCATCAGCCCGGCGAACAGCGGATGCCCGGGCGGCAGCAGTTCGGTGGTCACGGCGTACGTGGTGCCCCAGGAGGCGGGGGCGAGGGCGGTCAGTGCGACGGTCCCCATCGCCGCCCGCGGGGCGTACGACGTCCGTATCGGGGCCGGTGATCGCTCGGTCAGGCCATGCATGTGAGGAAGTCTCGGCAAGAGGGCACCATGAATGCAAAGCATGCTTGTCATGGCAACAATGAAGGATGACGATGGATGCCGTGGATCTCCAGCAGATGCGGTACGTCGTCGCCGTCGCCGAAACCCGTAACTTCACCCGTGCCGCGGAGCGCTGCTGCGTGGTGCAGTCGTCGCTCAGCCACCGGATCGCCGGGCTGGAACGGGAGCTCGGGGTCAGGCTGTTCGCCCGGTCCAGCCGCCGCGTCGAGCTGACCAGCGCCGGAGCGGCGTTCCTCGCCGGTGCGCGGGAGTGCCTGGCCGCCGCCGACCGGGCGGCCGCCGATGCCGCCGCCGCGGCCGGCGTGGTGCGCGGCCGGCTCGCCGTCGGCGTGATCATGACCACGGCCGCCGTGGACGTGCCCGAGCTGCTCCAGCGGTACCGCGCCCGGCATCCGGACGTCCAGGTCCTGCTCCGCTCCGGGCGCAGCGACGAACTGGTGGCGGCGATCCGGGGCGGCGACCTGGACATCGCCTTCCTCGGGCTGCCGGAGGGCGAACGGCCCTCCGGTGTGGAGAGTGTCGTCCTCGATCACGACCGGCACGTCCTGGTGGTGCCGGCCGGGCACCGGCTCGCGGGCGCCTCCCGGCTCACGCTGCGCGAGATCGCCGAGGAGCCGTTCGTGGACTTCGTGGCCGGGACACCCGCCCGGGCCCAGTCCGACCAGGCGTTCGCCGCCGCGGGCCTGGTCCGCGAGGTCGCCTACGAGACCGGCGCCGCCGAGCTGATCACCCGGCTGATCGCACGCGGGCTCGGTGTCGCGCTGCTGCCGTCGGCGTTCATCCGGCCGCTGGCCGCCGACGACCCCCAGCTGGCTCTGGTTCCGGTGACCGACGGACCGCACCGCGCCGAGTATCTGGCCTGGAGCCGGTTCAACCCGAGTCCGGCGACCCGGGCGATGCTCGGCGTGCTCGGGGTCAGGCCGCCGTCTGCGTGACGCGCCCCCGGGCGTCGCGGCAGGTCGCCTTCCTCGAAGGCGTGGACCTCGCGCAGGCGCCGGCCCTCGGCCAGATCGTCGACCAGGTCACGGGGGAAGAAGCGGACGGCGAAGCCGCCGTGCTCCCGGACGTCGTCACCGTGCCCGGCAGCGGCCCGGTAGTGCGCGTCCCCGGTGTGCCGGACGGTGTGGACGAAGGTGCCGTCCGGCCGCAGCACCCGGCGGACCTCGGCGACCAGGGCGTGTATCTCCCCGGTGGTCAGCGCCATGCGCAGCAGCATGTGCGTGAACACCGCGTCCACCGAGTCGTCCGCGAGCGGCAGCGGATCGCGGACGCCGTGCACCACCGTGGTGACCAGCTCGGCGACCCCCAGGACGTCGGCGGCCTCGCGCAGTGGCCTGCCCGTACCTGCCGGGGCGCTCGCCGTGGACCCGCTGCCAGTGCTCGCGCTGCCCCTCGGCCGGGTCCGGCTCCGGCTCCCGCTCCCGCGCCTGCGCCCGCTCGTGTGTCACCATCCGATGTGCTCCTCACCGCCCGTCGTCACCCGGCCGGTGTCGAGCCCCTCAGGAGCGAGCGTACGCGGGCAGCCTGAACGTATGTCCGAGTGGCGGCGGTCGGTTTCGTCCGGCGGTGGGGCACTACGTACTGTAGGGTCCGGCTCGCCGTCCAACTGTCCACGGGGGATCCATGCAGGAAGCGCATTGTTCGGGACCGGTCCCGTCGCCAGGTGAGAAGGCGGAGGGCGGGCTCGGGCCGACCGTCGCCGTGCTCGTGCTCAGTCTGACCATCGCGGCCGTCGGCGTGTACGAGCTGTGCGGCTTCGGGCTGCACAGCCTCGACCGGCGACCGCATCTGTTCAGCGACGGTTTCGCCACGGCCGGGGTCATCGCGGCCACAGTGGCGGCCGGCGCGGCAGCGGGCAACCTGGCGTGGCTGCTGACGGCGTCCCGCAGACACGCGGCCCACGACGACGGAAGCATCGACGACGGCGACGGATCCGAGTTCTCCGAGGACAACCCCGCTTCCGCCGACGGCGGTCCCGCCCCCGTCCCCGGCGAGTAAGGGCCCGTTCCCCCGCTCCTTACCTTTTACCGGAACAGTGGGTGCGTCCCCTTGCTGTCCGCCCTCTGTCCGCTCCCTGTCTCTCCCCTGTCCCCGCTGTCCCCGCAGTCCCCGCAGTCCCCGCAGTCCCGCTGTCCCCCGCGGCCCGTCCGCTGTCCGCTCCCGTCCCGTTTCCACCGGTCCCGGTGGTCTCCTCCGAGGTGACGTGTCACCCATGCCCGTACAGAAGTCGGTCGTCGTCCCCCCGCTCTCCCCGCAGCGCGGCTCCCGCCGCTCCGAGCACCCCTCCCCCGGCCCCGGGACCGGCCTGAGGCCGGGCCCCCGGCTGCGGGAGCGGGCCGCCGCGGCCACCGTCTGGTACCTGCGGCTGCTCGCCGTCCTCAACATCGTCGCGGTGCTCTCGCTCCCGTTCCGCGAGGAGGTCCACGAGCACAACGCGGGCGAGTTCTTCACGCCGTACCTGGCCACCGCCGGCCTGGTCTCCGCCGCGCTGGCGCTGTTCCTCGCCATGGTGATGCGGCGCCGGAAGCGGGCGGCCTGGGTGTTCAACCTGCTGCTCGCCGGACCGCTCTTCGCGCTCTACGTCCTCGCCCTCACCCAGGACCGGTTCCAGGACCACCTCTTCAACTGGCTCTCCGCCGCGCTCACCGGCCTGTTCGTGGCCGCGCTGCTGATCGGCCGGCGCGAGTTCAACGCCGTCGGCGACCGCTCCAACCCCCGGCTCGCCCTCGCCGTCGGCGCCGCCGGCCTCCTCGTCACCGGCGCCGTCGGCACCTGGCTGGTCGACGTCACCAACAAGGCGCAGGGCGGCGCGCCCCTCGGCAAGAAGATCGTCTACGTCGTGCTGCGCGGCATCAGCGTCGGCCCGCTCGCCGACCGCGTCCCGGAGGTGCACGCGCCCCGCCTGGTCGACATCGCCATCAACGCGCTGACGGCGGCGACCTTCCTCCTCGTCCTGTACGCCTGCTTCCGCTCCCCCCGCGGCCGTGCCCTGCTCACCGGGGAGGACGAGCAGCGGCTGCGCGAGCTGCTCGGCCGGCACGGCGAACGGGACTCCCTCGGCTACTTCGCGCTCCGCCGCGACAAGGCCGCCATCTTCTCCCCGACCGGCAAGGCCGCCGTCACCTACCGTGTCGTGGGCGGCGTCAGCCTCGCCTCCGGCGACCCCATCGGGGACCCCGAGGCCTGGCCGGGCGCCATCGACGCCTGGCTGGCCGAGGCCCGCCGCCACGCCTGGACGCCCGCCGTCATGGGCGCCAGCGAGGAGGCCGGCACGATCTACGCCCGGCACGGCCTGGACGCCCTCGAACTGGGCGACGAGGCCATCGTCGACGTCGCCGACTTCAGCCTCGACGGACGGGCCATGCGGGTCGTACGGCAGGCCCACAACCGGGTCCGCCGGGCCGGCTACACCGTGCGCATCCGCCGCCACGAGGACATCCCCGACGACGAGATGGCCCTGCTCGTCGACCGCGCCGACCGCTGGCGCGACGGCGCCACCGAACGCGGCTTCTCGATGGCGCTCGGGCGGCTCGGCGACCGAGCCGACGGCCGCTGCGTGATGCTGGAGTGCCGGGACGCCGACGGCGAGCCGCGCGCGCTGCTCAGCTTCGTGCCGTGGGGCGGGCAGGGGCTCTCCCTGGATCTGATGCGCCGCGACCGCGCCTGCGAGAACGGCCTGATGGAGTTCATGATCGTCGAACTGCTGCTGCGGGCCGGGGAGATCGGCGTACGGCGGGTCTCCCTGAACTTCGCGATGTTCCGGTCGGTCTTCGAACGCGGGGCGCGGCTCGGTGCCGGGCCGGTGCTGCGGCTGTGGCGCTCGGTGCTCACCTTCTTCTCCCGCTGGTGGCAGATCGAGTCCCTGTACCGCGCCAACGCCAAGTACCGGCCGGTCTGGGAGCCGCGCTTCCTGCTGTTCGCCAAGAGCGCCGACCTGCCCCGCATCGGCATCGCCAGCGCCCGCGCGGAGGGCTTCCTCACCCCGCCCGCGCTGCCGGCGTTCACCCGCCGCCGGGATTCCCGCCCGGCGACCGGCACCAAGGGCACCAAGGGCACCACGGACAACCACGGTGACAAGGACACCCAGGGCGTCAAGGACACCGACGCCAAGGTCGGCTCGGCTTCCTGACGGCCGCCGTCGCCACGACGGCGGCCGTACCGCCGTACGTCAGCTCCCGCCGCCGTCGTGGCGCCGCCGGTCCCTGTCCCGCTCACGCTCACGCTCCCAGTCCCGGTCGCGGTCCCAGTTCCGGTCGCGGTCCCAGTTCCGGTCGCGGTCACGATCACGGTCCCGTTCCGCCCCCACCGTGAACCCGATCACGGCTCCGCCGCCCTCGCGCCGGAAGGCGAACGGTGTGCCGCCATGGGCCAGGGCCACCTCGCGCACGATGGAGAGCCCGAGGCCCGAGCCGGGCAGCGAGCGGGCGTCGGCGGCGCGGTAGAAGCGGTCGAAGACGCGGATCAGGTCACCCGCGGCGACGCCGGGCCCGCGGTCGAGGACCTCGACGCGGACCGTGCCCGGCCGGGCGGGCCCGGAGACGACGATCTCGATGGGCGCCGTGCCGCCCCGGTCGAACTTCGCGGCGTTCTCGACCAGGTTGGACACCGCACGCTGGAGCATGGCGGGGCGGCCGTCGGTCGTCGTGTCGCCGCTCGCGCGGACCACGATCTCGCGTCCGGTGCGGCGGCGGGCGAGACCGGCCACGTCCTCGGCGATCTCGGCCAGGTCGACGCGCTGCGGCGGCTCAGCGTCGGACTGGCCGGCCGCGAGGTCGACCAGTTCGTTGACCAGGTCGGTGAGTTCGCGGGCCTCCTGGGTGAGGTCGGCGACCAGTTCCTCGCGGGTCTCGGGCGGCAGTTCGTCGATGCGGCGCAGCAGCGAGATGTTCGTGCGCAGCGAGGTCAGCGGCGTACGGAGCTCGTGCCCGGCGTCCTGGACCAGGCGGCGCTGGTCCTCCTCGGACTGGGCGAGCCGGCCCAGCATGCGGTCGAAGGAACGCCCGAGGCGGCCCACCTCGTCGTAGCCGGTGACGGGGACCTGGACGCCCAGCCGCCGGGTGCGGGCGACGTTCTCGGCGGCGGAGGTCAGCACCACCAGGCGGCGGGTGATGCGCCGGGCCAGCCACCAGCCGCACAGCCCGGCCGCGATGACCACGACGCCCATCAGGATCAGCGTCCGCTGCTGCAGCGCTCGCAGCAGGTCCTCGGTGTCGCTGAACTCCTGGGCGACCTGCACGGCGCCCCGGCCGTCGCCGAGCGCCACGGTCGCGATGCGGTACACGTCGTCGGCGACGACCACGTCCCGGTACTCGACGGTCTTGCCTGCCGCGGCCGCGGCCGCGGTCGCCCGGTCCCGCGCGGTGACGGGCAGCTGGGGGCTGCCGTGGTCCACGATCTGGCCGCGGCCGCCGAGCACCTGGACGTCGGTGCGGCTGGGCCGTACCACCTCGTGGCCGGGTCGGGAGGAGGAGAAGTCCTCGGGCGCACGGTCGTAGCGCCGCACCTCGTCCTGCACGTCCTGCACGACCTGTGTGAACACCGACTGCTGGTCCACCCGCACCAGACGGGCGGCGGAGCTGTAGGACAGGATGCCGACGAGAATGGTGACGGCGGCGGTCACCACGGCGAACGTCACCGCGAACGTGGTCCGCAGCGACGACAGCCGGGGCCGTGGTCGGGCCGACAGCCGCGCGAGGCGGCCCACTCAGTCCTCCCGCAGCACGTAACCCACCCCGCGCACGGTGTGGATCAGCTGCGGCGCGCCCGGCTCGTCGAGCTTGCGGCGCAGATAACCGACGTACACGGCGAGGTTCTTGGAGCCGGGGCCGAAGTCGTAGCCCCAGATGCGGTCGTAGATGGTGGAGTGGTCGAGCACGATCCCGGCGTTGCGGACCAGCAGTTCGAGCAGTTCGAACTCGGTGCGGGTCAGCTCCAGTTCGCGGGTGCCGCGCCACACCCGGCGGGCCTGGAGGTCCATGCGGATCCCGGCCGCCTCGACCTGCCGCGCGGGCAGCTGCACCCCCTTCGCCGGTGCGTCCTCGGCCGGGCCGCCGGCCGCGGGGGTGCCGGCCGGGCTGGTCCGGCGCAGCAGGGCGCGCAGCCTGGCGAAGACCTCCTCCACGTCGAACGGTTTGACGACGTAGTCGTCGGCGCCGGCGTCCAGGCCGGCGATCCGGTCGGCGGTCTCCACCAGGGCGGTGAGCATGAGGATCGGGGTGCGGTCGCCCTCGGCGCGCAGCACACGGCAGACCTGGAGCCCGTCGATCCCCGGCATCATCACGTCCAGGACGAGCACGTCCGGCGGGGTCTTGTGGGCCTGTGCGAGCGCCTCGACGCCGTCGGCGACCGCCGTCACCTCGTAGCCCTCCAGGGTCAGGGCCCGCTCGAGGGCGTGGCGGATGGCACGGTCGTCTTCGGCGAGCAGCACAGTTTGAGGCACCCGTCCAGTTTGCCAAGGCCACAGCGGTGCAAGCCGGGCGAGCGGGCCTACGATCACCCTTTTTACCCGGCTCTCACCGACCCGGGGCAACCCGGGGCGGCCGCCTACCGTCCTCTCACCCCGGACCGTGGACGAACTCGGCCCGCCGCCGGCGCCCGGCGCCTCCAGGGGCCGCGACACACCCTCCCATCGCAAAGAAAAAGTAATTTCTTTCCGGATTGGTCCAGACGTTTCCTGCCAGCGACAACGGGGCCGCAGTCGGCCCGGTCGGCCGGATTGGTTCAGTCCAATTATCCGGCCGACGCATTGCCCGCGCCCGGGCCCGTCGGTTGTCCTGGGAGTCCGGCACCACCAAGCGCAGAGGCGGGCGGGAGCGGGGGACTCCTCCGTGCCCGGCGTGCCGCGTCCGGCCTCCCTCACCGCGGGCCGCCACGGCGGCATCGCGGACGCCGCTCACCTCTGGAGAACCTCCGCGGCCGCCGGTCGTGGACCGGGCAGCCGCTCCCGCCACGGCAGCAGCACCGGCGTCGCGAGCAGCAGCAGACCCGCGGCGCCGATGGCGGTGCGCGGGCCGGTGAGCGAGGCCAGCAGACCCCACAGCGCGGTCAGGGTCGCGGTGGTCGCCTTGCCGGTGACCGACCAGGCCGACAGCGTACGGGCCACCCGGTCGGGCGGGGCCTGCTCCAGCCGGTAGGCGGCGTACACCGGACCGAACACACCACAGCATGTGATCAGCACCAGCTCCACCGCCATCACCAGCACGAGCCCGGACACACCCGGCCGGACGAAGACGAGCCCCACCGGCCAGCACACGCGCAGCGCCCCCGCGGTGAGCAGGACCCGCCGCTGCCCGAACCGGGCGACCAGCGGACGCGCCAGCCGTGAGCCGACCAGACCACCCAGGCACGGCCCGGCGAAGGCGAGCCCGTACTGCCAGGGCGCGAACCCGAGCGGCCCCAGCATCAACACCGCGAGCAGCGGCGAGGACACCATGATCAGGGCGTTGACCAGGACCGTGTTGCAGAACAACGGCCGCAGCGTCGGGTGCGCCAGGATGAACCGCCACCCGTCGAGCAGATCACCCGCCCGCATCCGGCCGGCCGGCGCCTCCCCGCGCGCGGCCCGCCGCTCCGGCTCGCACTCGCTCCCGCCGATCGCCCGGATGCCGGCCGCCGACAGCAGATAGCTGACCGCGTCGGCCGCCACCGTCACCACCGGACCGAACATCCCCACCAGCGCACCCCCGACCGGCGGCCCCAGCACCGACGCCGTCCACGTCGTCGACTCGAAACGGCTGCTCGCCACCAGCAGGTCCGCCGCCGGCACCAGACTCTTCAGATAGGCCCCGCTCGCCGCCCCGAACGCAATGTCCGCCGCGGCCACCACCACCGACACCGCGAGCAGCCAGCCGACCCCGAGCCCGCCGACCGCGAACGCCACCGGCACGCTCGTCAGCGCGGCGAACCGGACCAGGTCCGTCGCGATCATCACCGGCCGCTTGCGCCGGAACTCCATCCACGGCCCGAGCGGCGCCGCCGCCACCGCGCCCACCGCCGGCCCCGCCGCCGACAGCAGCGCCACCTCGGCCGACCCGGCGTGCAGCACCACCACCGCGATCAGCGCGAAGGCGTCGAACGCCAGCCAGGTCCCGAACGTGCTGACCGCGTACGCGGCCCACAGCCACCCGAACCGCCGCCCCAGCACCCGCCGCCCGGCCGCCACGCCCCCGCCTCCTCACCACACCGCGCCGACGCGCACCGCGGAGCACCCGCACACCACAGCGCCCGCCCGCCGGGACACCCTCGTGCCGACCGGCCCGCGCCATCCAAGCCGCCGGCCGGCCCGCGCGGCAAACAACCATCCGGCCCGCCGAGCCACAACCACCGGTTGTGCGATCAGCGGCTAGGGTCGACCGACGTGGACCTCAACGCCGTACGCACCTTCGTCGCCGTCGCGGACGCGGGCCGGTTCCAGGACGCCGCCACCGACCTGTCGATCACCCAGCAGGCCGTCTCCAAGCGCGTCGCCGCACTGGAGAAGGACCTCGGCGTACGGCTGTTCACCCGGACCGCGCGCGGTGCCCGGCTCACCGTCGACGGGCAGGCTTTCCTGCCCCACGCCCGCGAGCTCCTGCGCGCGGAGGAGCGCGCGGCGGGCTCCGTACGGCCCGGCCGGCGCGCCCTCCGCGTCGACGTCATCGGCCGCAAGCTCGCCCCCGCCGCCCTGCTGCGCGACTTCCTGCGGGCGCACCCGAGCACCGAACTCGACGTGGTGACCCTCCACGACGTGGACGCGGCCGTCACCGCCATCCGCTCCGGCACGATCGACGCCTCGTTCCGCGCCGTCGCCATGCCCGGCCGGCCACTGCCCGACGACATCCGGGCCACCCCGGTCCACGACGAACCCCTTCAGCTGCTCACCGGACCCGGCCACCCCTTCGCCGACGCCCTCGCGGTCGCCCCCGCCGAGCTCGCCGGACACCGGATCTGGATGCCCGAGCTCCCTCCCGGCACCGAGTGGTCCGCCTATTACGCCGATCTCGCCACCGCGTTCGGCCTGTCCATCGACGTGGTCGGACCGCACTTCGGCACCGAGCCGCTGCCCGACGTGCTCGCCGACTCCACGACGCTCGCCACCTTCGTGGGCGAGCTCACCCGGGTCCTGTGGCCCGCCGACTACGACCTGCGCCGTATCGCCCTGCACCACCCGACCCCGGTCTACCCGCACTGCCTCCTCCACCGCCGCGACAACCCGCACCCCGCGCTCACCGCACTCCGCGAGCACCTCACCCGGGCCGGCCACGAGCGGCGACTCCAAGGAGATGAGGTCTGGACACCGGCGTGGGCCCACCGCACGACCCCGTAGCCACACCGCGGCCACCGGACCACCCGGTGCCCCGTGCGAAGCTGCTCCCATGCCGCTGATCCTCCGCTCCGCCGCCCTCTTCGTCGTGGCCGCGCTCTTCGAGATCGGCGGCGCCTGGCTGATCTGGCAGGGCGTGCGCGAGCAGCGCGGCTGGCTGTGGGCCGTCGGCGGGGTCCTCGCGCTCGGTGCGTACGGCTTCGTCGCCACCTACCAGCCCGACGTCCACTTCGGCCGCATCCTCGCCGCCTACGGCGGGATCTTCGTGGCCGGCTCGATCCTGTGGGGCGTGATCGCGGACGGCTACCGCCCGGACCGCTGGGACCTGACCGGGGCGCTGACCTGCCTCGCCGGCATGGCCGTGATCATGTGGGCGCCGCGCAGCGGCGGCTGACGCACAGGGGCTCCTGCGAGGCCGTACCCCCGGGCGAAGCCGCACTCCGGGCGAAACCCCACTCCGGGCGGAGCCGTACTCTGGGCGGAGCCGACCACGCAGACCAGGCAGACCCCGCCGACCCCCGCACAGGAGCAGCCCATGGCCAGCGCCGCACCGTCCGCCGCCTCCCGCATCGCCGTCGTCACCGGCGCGAGCAGCGGCATCGGCGCCGCCACGGCCCGGCAGCTCGCCGCCGCCGGCTACCGCGTCGTCCTGACCGCCCGCCGCAAGGACCGCATCGAGGCGCTCGCCGAGGAGATCAACGCGGCCGGCCACGCGGCCGCGGCCTACCAGCTGGACGTCACCGACCGCGCGGCCGTCGACGAGTTCGCGACGGCCTTCCAGACCGTCGGGGTCCTGGTCAACAACGCGGGCGGCGCTCTCGGCGCCGACCCCGTCGCCACCGGCGACCCCGCCGACTGGCGCACGATGTACGAGACGAATGTCATCGGCACCCTCAACCTCACCCAGGCCCTGCTGCCGAAGCTGGTCGCGAGCGGGGACGGCACGGTCGTCGTGGTGTCCTCCACGGCCGGCCACGCCACGTACGAGGGCGGCGCGGGCTACGTCGCCGCCAAGCACGGCGCCCACGTCCTCGCCGAGACACTGCGCCTGGAGATCGTCGGACAGCCGGTCCGCGTCATCGAGGTCGCGCCCGGCATGGTCAGGACGGAGGAGTTCGCGCTGACCCGCTTCGGCGGCGACGCGGAAAAGGCGGCGAAGGTCTACCAGGGCGTGGCCGAACCGCTGACGGCGGACGACGTGGCGGAGACGATCACCTGGGCGGTGACCCGCCCCAGCCACGTCAACATCGACCTGCTGATCGTGCGCCCGCGCGCCCAGGCGTCGAACACCAAGGTGCACCGGGAGCAGTGAGGCGACGATGACGACGGACGACACCGGCCGGGACAGGACCCAGGAGCAGGAGCGCCTTGCCCTGGAGAAGAAGCGCGAGCGCTACGTCTGGTACTACCTCGGCTACTTCCTCTTCGGCATCCACATCGTGGCGTTCGTCATGATCTACGCCGTACGACACGCGAAGTAAACCGGGGACGAAGGCCGCCGCGGCCGCCTAAGGTCACTGACCGTGGACAGACACATACCCTTCGACGCCCTGCGCAACGTCCGCGACCTGGGCGGCTACGGCACCGAGGACGGCCGGCGCGTCCGCCCGCGCCGCCTCTTCCGCGCGGACGGCCTCGGCAAACTGCACCGGGGCACCGCGGACTGGGACCGTTTCCTCGCCCTCGGCATCGGCACCGTGATCGACCTCCGCCATGACTGGGAGGTCGAGCGCCAGGGCCGCGTCCCGGAGCACCCGTCCTTCACCTACCACAACCTCAGCATCGAGCACCGGCCGTACGACCAGCCGTCGCTGGGGCCCGAGGTGGAGCCGGGCCCGTACCTGGCGGAGCGCTACATGGAAGTGGCGGAGGACGGCACCAAGGAGATCCGCAGAGCACTGGAACTGATCGCGGACGCGGCCGCCTCCGACACCCCCCTGGTCTTCCACTGCGCCTCCGGCAAGGACCGGACGGGGGAGATGGCCGCCCTGGTCCTGGCGCTGCTCGGGGTACCCGAGCCCGTGATCATCGAGGACTTCAGCCTCACGGAGCTGGCCACCCCGGCCCTGCTGGCCGACTGGCGGGCACGCAACGGCGGCCGCACCCCGGCCTGGCCGGGCTACGGACGCGCCCCCGCGTCGGTGATGCGCCTGTTCCTGACCGCCCTGAAGCAGAGGTACGGCTCGGTCGAGTCGTACGTGGCGAACGCCCTGGACCTGGACGCCGAGGCCCTGGCGACCGCCCTTCGAACCCACCTCCTGGAGCCGGCGCCGACCGCCTGGCCCCCGCCGGCCTACCGCAGGGCCACGGCCTCCGACGCGCGCGCCCTGGTCCGCCTGCGCGACACCGCCGCCCTGTGGCAACTGGCCCGCGGCATCGACCAGTGGAAGCCGGGCGAGAAGGACGAGACCCACTTCCTGACCCGCATGCGCGAGGGCGAGGTCTGGCTGGCACACGCGGGCGACCACCTGGCCGGCGCCTGGGAACTGTGGTGGGACGACCCGGCCGCCTGGGGCCCCCGCCCCGCGGACGCGGGCTACATCCACCGCCTGATGACCACCCCGCACACGGCACCGCCGGGAACCGGCCGCCACATGCTGGCCGAGGCGGAGTCCCGCATCACCGCGACGGGCCGCCCCTACGCCCGCTTCGACTGCCTCGCCTCCAATCCCCGCCTGCGCGCCTACTACGAGTCGGCGGGCTACAGGGTGGTCGGCGAACAGCGGGCGAAGACGGACGGCGGGGGCAGCCCGTACGCGGTGACGCTGCTGGAGAAGCGGCTCAGTTGACGCACAGCAGTGAACATCGTCGATCAGGGGAGAGCCGGCCAGCGGCCTCACGCAGGCCAGCCGATGAGCCGCCGTGCGCGCAAAGGCCGGGCGGCCATCAGACCGCCCACGGACGCGGCGGCGCACCCGCAGGTCGGGCAGACGGCGGCAGCGCGCGGGCGACCGGCTGATCGGCCCACCAGAAGCAGCAGAGCGGGCGGTGGGAAGCGGTCCGGTCGCAGGGCCTGCGCTACGGACTGGCCCAACTGGACGCCCTGCACCACGCCCGGTTCGAGGACGCGGTGCGGGACCTCATGCGTCGTGACGGCTGCCGGGACGGGGTTCGCGTCGGGATGGCGGGGACCCGGGCGCCGGTGAAATGACCACTGACCCGTACGGGCTGCGCTGGGTTCCAGGCGAACCGCCTTCGCTGAGCGACGTACGGATCCGGTCACCTTGCCGTATCCAGCGCCGATTCCGTCGTGTGCGGCGGTAGGTTTCCCCATTGATCATTTTTGATCAAGACCGTTTGAAGGGGGAAACTTTGTTGCGCTTACGTGCGAGATTTCTGGCCTTGGCGTGCGCTCGATCAAGGAATGCGAGAAAGTGTGGGGCGACTACTCGGGCACCGACCTGCAGTGCGACGAGTACCCGTTCGCTTCCACGAAGGAGGGGTCGACCAAGGGGGACGACCGGTTCTCGGTCCGCCTGATCGACGGCGATGACAATGAGACCGGCGGCCGCAGGCCCTGCGCAGCCTCCAGCCCGACATCGACGTCGAAATCACCATCCGCATCTGGGACGCCCCTCCCGCACCACCCGCCGACGCCGAAGGCCAGATCGGCATCATCCTCGAGTCCGAAACCGGCGTCCTCGTCATCAATCAGCTCGGCCTCGGCCCCGCAGGCGAAACGCAACTGCCCCGCCCGGGCGTCTACGAAGGCAACGCCTGGTGGACCAACCGCCAGGCGACAGCTGACTACTACGACGCCACACTGGATCAGCTCAGGGACCACTCCTCGGAGCAGGCGCTCCTCGAAGCCTCGAACAACAACCCAGTCACCGAACGCTACGTCCTCGACCTCGCATACGTCCGCGCGCCGGAACCCGTCGAAGATGAGGAACTCTGACCGGCGAAGCACCCACGCCCGCCTGCTCCCAATCCTCGAGGCCGGCCGCGCAGCCCGACAGGCGTGTCGGGTCGTCGTTTCAACCCTTCACGCACACCACCTGCTTGAGCTTGGCCACCACCTCGACGAGGTCCCGCTGCTGGTCGATGACCTGCTCGATCGGCTTGTAGGCGCCCGGGATCTCGTCGACGACGCCGGAGTCCTTGCGGCACTCCACGCCTCGCGTCTGCTCCTCCAGGTCCTTCGTGGAGAAGCGGCGCTTGGCGGCGTTGCGGCTCATGCGCCGACCCGCGCCGTGCGACGCGGAGTTGAACGCCTTCTCGTTGCCGAGGCCCTTCACGATGTACGAACCCGTGCCCATCGAGCCCGGGATGATGCCGTACTCGCCGGAGCCGGCCCGGATCGCGCCCTTGCGGGTCACGAGCAGGTCCATGCCCTCGTAGCGTTCCTCGGCCACGTAGTTGTGGTGGCAGGAGATCTCCGGCTCGAAGGTGGGCTTCGCCTTCTTGAACTCCCTGCGGATCACGTCCTTCAGGAGCGCCATCATGATCGTGCGGTTGTGCTTGGCGTACTCCTGCGCCCAGAACAGGTCGTTGCGGTAGGCCGCCATCTGCGGGGTGTCCGCCACGAAGACCGCGAGGTCGCGGTCGATGAGCCCCTGGTTGTGCGGGAGCTTCTGGGCCACGCCGATGTGGTGCTCGGCCAGTTCCTTGCCGATGTTGCGGGAGCCGGAGTGGAGCATCAACCAGACAGAACCGGTCGTGTCCGTGCACACCTCGACGAAGTGATTTCCGGATCCGAGCGTTCCCATCTGATGTGTGGCACGTTCCTGACGGAATTTCACCGCCTCCGCCACCCCGTCGAACCGTCCCCAGAAGTCGTCCCACCCCGCCGTGCCCAGCCCGTGGAACCGCCCCGGATCCACGGGATCCGTGTGCATCCCCCGTCCCACCGGGATGGCCTGCTCGATCTTCGAGCGCAGGCGGGACAGGTCGCCCGGGAGGTCGTTCGCCGTCAGGGACGTCTTCACCGCCGACATTCCGCAGCCGATGTCGACGCCCACCGCCGCCGGGCACACCGCGCCCCGCATGGCGATGACCGAGCCGACCGTCGCGCCCTTGCCGTAGTGGACGTCGGGCATGACGGCCAGGCCCTTGATCCAGGGCAGGGTCGCGACGTTCTGGAGCTGCTGCATCGCCACGCCCTCGACCGCCGCCGGGTCCGTCCACATGCGGATGGGGACCTTCGCGCCCGGTATCTCCACGTACGACATATCGTCCTCATTCCCCCGTAAAACGTACAGAATTCTCAGAAGTTGCTAAGGGCAATACCGGCGCCAAGGTCTACGAAACAGGACAACGGACCGGCGTCCACGGCAGTGCGTGCGATACACATTGTCTCCAGGAGCCGCCCCCGCCCGGCAAGCGAATAACCAGCGGGGACCGGCCCCGACCGGCACACCGCCTGCGGACCGACACGCACCGACACCGTCGAGAGGAGCCTGCCCGTGCTGCGGAAGGCGTACGTACCCGGCGCGGCCGCGCTCCTCGCGGCGGCCCTGCTGCTGACCGGCTGCACCGACGGCTCCTCGGACGGCGGCCAGACGGACAACGCCAACCAGGACGGTCCCGGCACGGCGACGGTGGAGGCCCAGCCGGGCAAGTACCACACGCTGCCGGAGGCCTGCGGCGCGGTCGGCCACGCCACCCTCGACTCGCTGCTGCCCGGCATCAAGCAGATCACGGACCCGGACCAGCGGGACCGTGCCTACCAGGGCGAGGCCACGCTCACCTACGACACGGACCGCAAGGTGGGCTGCCGTTGGAAGGTGGACTCCACGGAAGCCACCGACCGGCTGCACATCGACCTCGAGCGGGTCGTCTCCTACGACAACTCCGTGAGCGACGACAGCCAGGCGCAGTCGGTCTTCGCCACGAAGCAGGCGGACGCCCACCTGCCCGTACCCGCCACCACCCCCTCCGGGGCGGACACCACCTCCGGAGCCGGATCCGGCTCCGGCAGTCCGCCGTCCTCGCCCGGGGCGCCCTCGTCGTCCTCCGGGGCGCCCTCGCCGTCCTCCTCCGGCGCCACCCCCTCCTCCGGCGCCTCCTCGGCCTCGCCGCCCGTCTCGGACCCCGCCGATCTCCAGCCCCGCACCCTCGACGACCTCGGCGACGAGGGGTTCCTCGACGACCAGCTCAGCAGCTCCGGTTCGACGGCCAAGCAGCGGACGGTGACTGTGGCGTTCCGCACGTCGAACGTCATCGTGACCATCGAATACGAGGAGCAGCCGGCCGCCGTCGGCGTGGTCCCGGACAGTGAGGAAATGCAGGACAAGGCCCGGAAACTGGCGGCGCGACTGGCGGATTCGCTGGGCGGCTGACGCCTGTCGTCGTGCACTTGGTGCCGGGCCGCAATGCCCGGGAAGGCGAACCGCACGGCTGTCTCACCGCGTACCGTGGCCCCTCGGACCCGATCCGACCGCAGGAACCACGAGCCTCATGAGTGAAGGAACCATGCAGCGAGCAGCCCAGCGAGACCATCGTGCCCAGCGACCCCGGCGTGCCCGGCGACTGAACCGCGTCGTTGTCCGCGCGGCGGCCGTACCCGTGATGCTGCTGGCGGCTGCCTGCTCCTCGAACTCCGGCTCCGGCGACGACAGCGGCGGAAAGAAGACGCCGGCGGACGGCGCCACGGCGTCCGCGAGCGCGTCCCCGACGGTGCAGGCGGCGAGGTACGCGAAGCTGCCGGAGGCGTGCAAGGTGCTGTCGGGCAAGACGCTGGGCGAACTGGTCCCGAAGGGGACGAAGTCCGCCAAGGAGGGCACCTCCAGCGATGTCTCCTCGCGTGCCAGCTGTTCCTGGAACAGCCTGGAGAACAAGGGGGTCAAAGGTTCTCAGTTCCGCTGGCTGAACGTCTCGTTGCTGCGTTTCGAGTCGGACGCCGGCCGTGGTTCGGGCGACGAGCAGGCCAAGGAGTACTACGCGAAGCAGGTCCAGGACGCGAAGTCCGTGGCGGGGGCGAAGAACACCAAGTCGGAGCCGGTGTCCGGGACGGGCGACGAGGCGACCGCGGTGCGCTACGACCTGAAGAAGAAGGAGGGCTCCTTCAAGCAGCAGACGGTCGTGGCGCGGGTGGAGAACGTGGTCGTCACCCTGGACTACAACGGTGCCGGTCTGGCCGGTGACAAGAGCCCGGACGCCGGCGATCTCGCCAAGGACGCGAAGTCGGCGGCCAAGGAGGCGGTGGCCGCGGTGGCGAAGGCGAACGGGGACGGTGGCGCCGGCTCGCCGGCGTCGGGCTCCGCGTCTCCCTCCAAGTCCGCGTCCCCGTCGAAGTCCCCGTCGGCGTCGTCGTCGAAGTCGTCGTCGACGAAGGCCGCGTCGAGGGGCTGAGCGGGTCCAAGTCGGCCCGTAGTCGGGCATTCTCATCCGCCCGCCCACGCGTCGCACGAGTGTGCCACTCTGTTCCGCGCAACAACACGCAAGGGGAGGGGAGTACGAGTGGCCGGGCCACTGAAGCTGACTCGGATGCACCGCGTCCTCATCGGCGTGGTCGTGACGGGCGCCGTGATCATCGCCGGTATCGGCTTCGCGGGTTCGTACGCGGCCGTCCGTGAGCTCGCGATCAAGAAGGGCTTCGGGAACTTCAGCTATGTGTTCCCGGTCGGCATCGACGCGGGCATCTGTGTGCTGCTCGCCCTGGATCTGCTGCTGACCTGGATCCGTATCCCCTTCCCGCTGCTGCGCCAGACGGCGTGGCTGCTGACGGCGGCGACGATCGCGTTCAACGGCGCGGCCGCCTGGCCGGACCCGCTGGGCGTGGGCATGCACGCGGTGATCCCGGTGCTGTTCGTGGTCGCGGTGGAGGCGGCCCGGCACGCGATCGGCCGGATCGCCGACATCACCGCCGACAAGCACATGGAGGGCGTCCGGCTCACCCGCTGGCTGCTGTCCCCGGTGCCGACGTTCCTGCTGTGGCGCCGGATGAAGCTGTGGGAGCTGCGCTCCTACGACCAGGTCATCAAGCTGGAGCAGGAGCGTCTGGTCTACCAGGCGCGGCTGCGCTCCCGCTTCGGCCGGGCCTGGCGGCGCAAGGCTCCGGTGGAGTCGCTGATGCCGCTGCGGCTGGCCCGCTACGGTGTGCCGCTGGCGGAGACGGCCCCGGCCGGTCTGGCGGCGGCGGGGATCGAGCCGGCGCTGATTGCGCGGGCGCCGGAGGCCGAGACGACGGTGGGCGGCCGGCCCGCCGTGGCGGGTCCCGTCCCGCAGCAGCGGGCGGCGACCGCCGCCGGGCAGCGCCCGCAGCTGGTCGCCGAGCAGGACCCCGGTGGGCCGGCGTACGAGGAGCAGTTGCCGCCGGACGACCAGAGCCCCTGGTTCCAAGCGCCCCAGCAGGTCGACTACCACGGCGGCTACGATCCGACGTACAACCCGGAGCCCGTGTACGAGGACTGGTACGAGGAGCAGCAGCCGGAGCGGTTCGAGCAGCCCTCCATGGAGGACACGGGCAGCTTCCCCATTCCGGTGGGCCCGAACCGTACGCGCGAGCTGGGCGAGGGCGGCGGCACCCCGGAGCCCGCGCCGCCGGACGAGGAGTCGTACTACCAGGTGTTCAAGCAGTCGATCAGCGGCAGCGGCTATCCGACTCCGCGCGAGTTCAGTGACAACGTCGAGGCGACGTACGGCATCCCCGTCCCCGATGCCGAGGCCAAGAAGATGGTCATGCGCTTCCAGAACCGCCACACCGCGGAGCTGGAGGACGACCACATCGCGTAGGGCAGGACGCCCGTCGCACGGGAAAGGGGCCCTTGGAGGAGGGCCCCTTTCCTTCGGCGGTTACTCGCCGAGCAGCTTGCGCACCCGCTCCTGCCCCACCGCGAGCAGCAGCGTGGGCAGGCGCGGACCCGTGTCACGGCCCACCAGCAGGTGGTAGAGCAGCGCGAAGAACGACCGCTGGGCGGTCTTGATCTCCGGCGGCAGCTCCTTGGGGGTGGCGTCGGCGGAGAACCCGGCCTGCACCTTGGGCACGCCGTACACGAGGTGGGTCAGTCCGTCGAGGGACCAGTGGTCGGCGAGTCCGTCGAGCAGCAGGCGTACGGACTGCTGGGATGCCTCGTCGAGGGACTTCAGCAGTTCGGCGTCGGGCTCGTCGCGGACGATGGTGCGCTGGTCGGCGGGGACGTGGGTGTTGATCCACGCCTCGGCCTTGTCGTAGCGCGGGCGGGCCTCGTCCAGCGAGCCGAGCGGGTTGTCCGGGTCGAGCTCGCTGAGGATGCGCAGCGCCTGGTCCTGGTGGCCGGCGGTGATGTCGGCGACGGACGCGAGCGTGCGGTACGGCAGCGGGCGGGGGGTCTTGGGCAGCTCACCGGCGGCGGTGCCCACGGCCCGCGTGTACGCGGCGACGTCGCCGGGGAGGGCGGAGCCCTCGGCGACCTTGCCCGCCAGCTTGTCCCACTCGTCGTAGAGGCGCTGGATCTCCTGGTCGAAGGCGATCTTGAAGGACTGGTTCGGCCTGCGTCGGGCGTACAGCCACCGCAGGAGCTGCGGCTCCATGATCTTCAGCGCGTCGGCGGGGGTGGGGACGCCGCCCCGGGACGACGACATCTTCGCCATGCCGGAGATGCCGACGAAGGCGTACATCGGGCCGATCGGCTGCTTGCCGCCGAAGATCCCGACGATCTGCCCGCCGACCTGGAAGGAGGAGCCCGGCGAGGAGTGGTCGACGCCGGAGGGCTCGAAGATCACACCCTCGTACGCCCACCGCATGGGCCAGTCGACCTTCCATACCAGCTTGCCGCGGTTGAACTCGCTGAGCCGGACGGTCTCGGAGAAGCCGCACGCCGTGCAGGCGTAGGTCAGCTCGGTGGAGTCGTCGTCGTAGGAGCTGACGGTGGTGAGGTCCTTCTCGCAGTTGCCGCAGTACGGCTTGTACGGGAAGTAGCCGGAGGTGCCGGAGCTGCCGTCGTCCTCGGCGGCGGCGCCCGAGCCCTCGGCGGCCTCCAGCTCGGCCTCGTCGACCGGCTTCTGCTTGGCCTGCTGCTTCTTCTGGTCGGCCGGCTTGGGCTTGGTGCGGTACTGGGCGAGGACGGCGTCGATGTCGCCGCGGTGCCGCATCGCGTGCAGGATCTGCTCGCGGTAGGCGCCGGAGGTGTACTGCTCGGTCTGGCTGATGCCGTCGAACTCCACGCCCAGCTCGGCGAGCGAGGCGATCATGGCGGCCTTGAAGTGCTCGGCCCAGTTCGCGTGCTCCGAGCCCCTGGGGGCCGGGACGGAGGTGAGCGGCTTGCCGATGTGCTCGGCCCAGGCCTCCTCGTCGACGCCCTCGATGCCCTTGGGCACCTTGCGGTAGCGGTCGTAGTCGTCCCAGGAGATCAGGTGCCGCACCTCGTGGCCCCGGCGGCGGATCTCGTCGGCGACGAGGTGCGGGGTCATGACCTCGCGCAGGTTCCCCAGGTGGATGGGGCCGGACGGAGAGAGCCCGGACGCGACGACGACCGGTTTGCCCGGGGCCCGACGCTCCGACTCCTCGATGACCTCATCCGCGAAACGGGAGACCCAGTCGGTGGTCTCGGTGCTCTGAGCCACGATCGGCACGTCCTCTTTGTCTGAAGGTTCTCTGCAGGTTCTCCGTGAACAGCCGGTACCGTCGTACGGCTGACCACGTTCATTGTCCCAGGCGGTTCGACATCCGCGAAAACGCCTCATCACCGCGTTGGACGGCCGGGCGCGTGCCGGGGTTGGCCCGCCGAGGAGGAAAATTCGCTATACCCCGCATGGGATACTGGCCGGGACCATCCATCCACGAGGAGAACGGCACCCATTCCTATGGCCTCGGTCACGTCCCTCACCGCTTCCGTCCACCAGCGCCTCGCGAACGCCCTCTCGGCCGCCCTGCCGGCCAGTGCCGACGCGGACCCGCTGCTGCGACGAAGCGACCGGGCGGACTTCCAGGCCAACGGGATCCTGGCGCTGGCGAAGAAGGCTAAGGCGAACCCGCGGGAGCTGGCGGCCCAGGTCGTCTCCCGGGTGGTCACCGGTGACGTGATCAAGGAGATCGAGGTCTCGGGCCCCGGCTTCCTCAACATCACCGTCACCGATGCGTCGATCATCGAGAACCTGGCCGCGCGTGTCACGGACCCGGCCGGCCGGCTGGGCGTGCCGCTCGCGGACGAGCCGGGCACGACGGTGATCGACTACGCCCAGCCGAACGTGGCGAAGGAGATGCACGTCGGCCATCTGCGCTCGGCGGTGATCGGCGACTCGGTCGTCCAGCTCCTCGAGTTCACGGGCGAGAACGTGGTCCGGCGCCACCACATCGGCGACTGGGGCACCCAGTTCGGCATGCTCATCCAGTATCTGGACGAGCACCCGCACGAGCTGGACCACAAGGCGTCCACCGAGGACACGGCCGCCTCGGGCGAGGAGGCGATGTCGAACCTGGACCGGCTGTACAAGGCGGCGCGGAAGAAGTTCGACTCGGACGAGGAGTTCAAGACGCGCGCCCGGCGCCGGGTGGTGGATCTCCAGGCCGGGGACCCGCACACGCTGGCCATCTGGCAGAAGTTCGTCGACGAGTCGAAGATCTACTTCTTCTCCGTCTTCGAGAAGCTGGACATGGAGATCCGGGACCCGGACATCGTCGGCGAGTCCGGCTACAACGACATGCTCGCCGAGACCTGCCGGCTGCTGGAGGAGTCGGGCGTCGCGGTCCGCTCCGAGGGCGCCCTGTGCGTCTTCTTCGAGGACATCAAGGGCCCGGACGGCAACCCGGTCCCGCTGATCGTCCAGAAGTCCGACGGCGGCTACGGCTACGCGGCCACCGACCTGTCCGCGATCAGGGACAGGGTCTTCGGCCTGAAGGCGAACACGCTGCTGTACGTGGTCGACGCCCGTCAGGCGCTCCACTTCAAGATGGTCTTCGAGACGGCGCGCAGGGCCGGCTGGCTCGGTGACGGCGTCAAGGCCCAGCAGCTGGCCTTCGGCACGGTGCTCGGCAAGGACGGCAAGCCGTTCAAGACGCGTGCGGGCGAGACGGTCCGCCTGGTCGACCTGCTGGACGAGGCGATCGACCGCGCGTCGGCCGTGGTCCGCGAGAAGGCCCAGGACCTGTCCGAGGAGGAGATCGCCGAGCGGGGCGCCCAGGTGGGCGTCGGCGCGGTGAAGTACGCGGACCTGTCGACGTCGGCGAACCGGGACTACAAGTTCGACCTGGACCAGATGGTCTCGCTCAACGGCGACACGTCGGTCTACCTCCAGTACGCGTACGCCCGTATCCAGTCCATCCTCCGCAAGGCGGGCGAGCTCCGCCCGGCCGCGCACCCGGAGCTGGAACTGGCTCCGGCGGAGCGGGCGCTGGGCCTGCACGTGGACGCCTTCGCGGAGACGGTACGGGAGGCGGCGGAGGAGTACGCCCCGCACAAGCTGGCGGCCTATCTCTACCAGCTGGCGTCCCTGTACACGTCCTTCTACGACAAGTGCCCGGTCCTGAAGGCCGAGACGCCGCAGCAGGTGGAGAACCGCCTCTTCCTGTGCGACATCACGGCCCGCACCCTCCACCAGGGCATGGCCCTGCTGGGCATCAGGACGCCGGAGCGACTCTGAGTCACCCGAGGCCGTCACCGCCGGTGGCGGCCTCTCCGGCCCTCCCCCTCCTCGCTATGCCTTGCCGCCCACTGCCGCGTACACGTTGATGTCGGCGTCCGTCACGTCGTTGATGTCGGCGTAGCGGACCTTCTCGATGTCCTCGAGCGCGGCGAGGTAGGAGGCTTCCGGCTGCTCGGGGACGGGGGCCGCGTGGTCGGGGCGCCAGTGGTGGACGGGGACGACTCCGGGGTCGGCCGGCTGAAGGCCGTTGTCCGTGAAGAAGCGCTCGACCTCCGCCCTGGAGCGCAGCACGAAGGTGAAGCCGCGCTCGGTGTACGTGCGCTGCACCGCGCGGATGTTCTCCGGGTTGAGGTCCTCGGTGAGGTGGCTGAGGACCAGCCGGCTGCCGAAGGGCAGGGCGGCGACGAGTTCGCGCACGATGCCGTACGCCTCCGCGTCCTCGACGAAGTGCAGGATCGCGACCAGGCACAGTGCGATCGGCTGGTCGAAGTCGAGGGTCTTGGCGGCCTGTTCGAGGATGTGCGCCGGGTTTTTCAGGTCGGCGTCGATGTAGTCGGTACGGCCCTCGGGCCCGCTGGTGAGCAGCGCGCGGGCGTGGGCGAGGACCACGGGGTCGTTGTCGACGTAGACCACCCGGGAGTCGGCGTTGATCCGCTGGGCGATCTGGTGGACGTTGTCGGAGGTCGGCAGGCCGGTGCCGATGTCCAGGAACTGGCGGATGCCGTCCTGGGTGGCCAGCGTGGTCACGGCGCGGCGCAGGAAGTCGCGGTTGTGCCGTACGTCGAGGTAGCCGCGGGGGTTGGCGGCGAGTCCGGCGGCGGCCGCGGCGCGGTCGGCCGGGTAGTGGTCCTTGCCGCCGAGGAAGACGTCGTAGACCCGGGCGGGGTGGGCCTTGGTGGTGTCGATCCTCCTTCTCAGCTCGGCGGGGTCCTGGCTGAGGGCGTCACCGGGCATGGAGCCCCTCCCTGAGAGATACGACTGATCGTCAACAACGTAACTCCCGGGGCTCCTTGAAGGTGCCCGAGACGGCGAACCCGACCGAACGAGAGCCGGCCTGAGCGGGAGGGGCCCCTCGCCGGTCGGGCGGCTTCGGCGAATCAGAGCCAGGGGCCGCCGGCCGGCCGGCGCCCACACAAGGTCAGTCAACCGCGCGGCAGCCCTGGGTACCGCACCGCCCTCGAAGCGCACATTCTCGAAAGGCCGCGTCGCACGGAGCGACCCGCCGGGCAATTCGTCACCACGGGTAACATGGGAGCATGACCAATGGTGCCAGTGATGTGAATACCTGTGGCCTCTGCGGCCGGCCGCTCGACGCGGGCCATTATCACGAGGAAGAGAATCTCGGAACTCGGGTCGAATACCAGGTGATCAGAATTCGCGGTGTGCTGGCCGATTCGGTTGCGGTTCACGACCCGAATGACAAGCATCCACTGCCCAGTCGGGTCCTCGCCGCGAATCTGGGAGTCGAGGCCGGTTCGCTCCTCGGCCTTCATTACACGTGCCTTGTTTCCCGTGATCCATACGGAACCACGCGATCCGACTACCGCCTCGTCGAGTTCTAGCCGTGTCTTGAGGTGCGGGGAATCCCGCACCTCAAGACACATTCAGCAGGTCAGCCCGAGGCCGAAGTCCACGTTCGCATATTGCCGTTCTTGCCCAGCCATATGTAAATGAATGTCGACTGGGTGTCCTCTGCGGCCCGGTTCATCGCCCCCTTGCAGTTCGAACACGGAGGGCGTGTTCCCTGGATCGTGACGGTTCCGTCTTCCGGAACCGGGCTGGCCAGGAAGAACGGGTCGTCTTCGATGACCTCGTCGCCTACGGTAGGGACACCGCCTGCGGCTCGCGCTGCCCGGTTCTCCGTGTGCACAGCCTGTCTGGCCCTCGCCTCACCCAGCGCGGCTTCCTCCGGCGTTGTCGAGCCGCTCTGGAGCGAGTACTGATCGACAATGTTTCCATCCGAGTCGGCGACCGTCACGTCTGCGAAGTGAGTGTCGCTGGTGACGGGCCCGCACATGTCAGGCAGATTCGCGTTATGGACAAGGACCGGCGTATTGCCCGCGACCACGTAGTACGTGTGGAGGTCCGAGACCGTCATGTTGTGGACGGTGGTGTCCTGGACCGTCCAGCGGTCGATCGCTGTGATCTGGACGTACGTGCCCGCGCTGGTCTGCAGCCACTCGCCGGCCTTCAGATCCGTGGCGTCGATCCACTCGCGCAGCTCGGGGACCCAGAAGGGGTGGCCGTCGGTCGCGGTGACCCGGGCCGTCTTGCCGCCCTTCTTGGCGTCCAGGTCGATCGTGACCCTGACCAGGTGCTTCAGGCCTTCGCCCTTGATCTCGGCGGTGACCGTCTCGATGCGGGTCTCGCCCGTCTTCGGGTCGGTCGCCACAACCTTGTCGCCGGTCTTGACCTTCTCGATCGGCTTCGTGGTTCCGTCGGCCATCAGGACCTCGGTGCCCGGCACGAAGCTGTTGACCGGGCAGGAGCCACCGCTACCGCCCTCGGCCTTGCCGGAGCCTCCGCTGCCGCTGGTGCCGCCGTTGCTCTTGGAGGAGCCGCCGGACTTGCCGCCGGGCTTGCCGCTGCCTCCGCCGCCCTTGCCGCCACTGCTGTGGGAGGACGACTTCGGGGCTGCCTTGGCCTGGGCTGCCTTCTGTCGGGGGTTGCCCGTCTTCCGGGCGGCTGCCGCCGCCTTGTCGGCTGTTCGTCTGGCTGCCTCCGCCGCCTTCTTCTTGGCGCGTTGCGCCGCCAGCTTCTTCGCTCGCTCGATCGCGAGTTTCTTCGCCCGTAGCGCCGCCGCCTCGGCCGCCTTCGCCGCCTTCAGGACGATCTCGGCCGCCTTCTTCGCCGCGCGGAAGGACTCGACCGCCTTGATCGTGCGCTTGACGGCCTTCATCACGGCCGGGATCTTGCCGAGCTTGGACCAGGGGATCGCGTCCATCGCGATGCTGATGCAGGACCACATGTCACCGCCGAAACAGGCGATGGCGTCGTTGATGCCGATGAAGTCCTTCAGCGTCTCCCACGCCACGGCCAGGATCACCGAGGTCAGGGACTTGCCCTGCATCGCCTGCGCCTGCGCCACCTGCGCCGCCGACAGACCCGCGCCCGCCAGGGCCGCGGCCCGCTCGGAGGCGGTCAGCGAGATCGCCAGACCCGACGGGTCGGAGAACGTCACCGGGTTGTTGTGCGCGTAGGCGTACCCGTTGGACTGCAGGACGTCGTTCAGGTCCAGCACCGGGTCGGCGGACAGGAAGCGGCCCACCACCGGGTCGTACAGCCGCGCGCCCAGCGGGACGAAACCGGAGGAGTTGTCGTCCGTCGCGCCGAGGAACCCGGTGTGCGACTGCCGGTTGGCCGCGAGCGTGTCCGTGCCGCGCTGGTTGCCGAACGGGTCCTGCTTGCGGATCCGCACCGACATCCCGCCGTCGAGGGCGACCTCGGCGTACGGGCTGCCCTGGTGGTCACCGCACACGGCGACCAGCCGGTCGCCCGCGGTGCCGTAGGCGTAGCGCATGACCGAGCCACCGGGAGCGGCGTAGGTGCGCTGCGTGTTGACCAGGACGCCACCCTGCTGGACGGTGACCTCGGCCTCGCCCAGCATCAGCGTGGCCTGCTTGCCCTTGATGGTCAGCAGGGTCGAGCCGTCGGGACCGTAGACGTAACGGGTGTCGTTCTGCGCCGCCCACTGCTGCTCGGCCTTCGTGCTGTCGCACGTGGCCAGCACGATCGGCGTCGAGTTCGCCGAGTTGGCGTCCTTGACCGACAGGCACAGGCCCGAGGCGACGTGGGTCAGCTGCCCGGAGGCGCTCCGCTTGAGCTCCTGGCCGGCCGAGCCGTCGCACTTCTGCAGCTGGGCCGCCGAACCGGCCGTGTTGGCGGCGGGCTGGACGCACCAGTTGTCGTAGACGTTCAGCGTGCCCTGGTCGGGGTCGGTCCCGCCCGGGGTGGGGCTGAAGCGCCAGTTCTGCGCGACGGATCCGTTGCAGCCGTAGAGCTGGATCGCCCTCCCGGCCGTGGCCAGACCACCGGAGAGGTCCAGGCACTTGTCGGCCAGACCCAGGTAGGGGGTCTTTCCGTCGGCGCCCGCTCCCTTGATCCGGTCGATCTTGCCGTCGTAGGTCCAGGTCAGGTCCTGCTTGTCCCCGTTCTGGATCGAGGTGACGGACTTGGTCTCGCCGGTGAGCTCGTACAGCCGCTCCGCCTCGGCCTTGACCTGCGCGCCGGCCGGCGTGGTGTAGGTCTTCGACACCTTGGTCAGCGTGTGCGGCTGGGTGCCGTCGGCCTTGCCGTAGGCGTACGTGGTCGTGGCGTCCTTGGCGGTGTCGCCGGTGAGGTCCTTCTCGGTCAGCTTGGTGCGGTTGCCGAGCAGGTCGTACTCGTACTCCTGCCAGTAGCCGGACTTGTCCTTCCCGGCGGCCACGTTCAGCGTGCCGTCGCTGTTCTTCGGAGCCGTGCAGGCGCTCTGGTCCTTGGAGGTCCAGGCCGTCTTCAGCTGGCCCAGCGGGTCATAGGCGAAGCACTGGCGCTCGTCGATGCCGGTGGCCGACTCCTTGATGGAGGTGACGTTGCCGGACGGGTCGTAGGTGTACGACCGCTTGGAGACGAGGTTGCCGGGAACCAGGGAAGTGTCCCCGCCGTTGTCCGCGCCCTTCTCCCGGTAGACCTGCTGGTCCTTCAGCTCACCGCTGGACTCGTCGTACGTCGACTGCGTCCACACCCGGTAGGGCTGGGCGCCGAGCGTGGAGCGCAGCACCTGGCCGTAGGGGTCGTAGACCGTCTCGGAGCCGTACCAGTCCTTGCCGGAGATCGAGAGCGGCTTGCCGTCCTTGTTGTAGCGGACGACCAGCTTCTCGCTGTCGAACCTGCCGACCTTCGGCAGCGTGGACTCCTCCAGCATGCCGTTGTCGCTGTACTTGTAGGAGTACGTGTACGACTGGTCCAGGCCCCAGGTGGCGGCCACCGTGAACGGCAGGTTCAGCGTGGTCGACGTCGGCTGGTAGTCCTTGGTGTAGCCGTTGACCTTCTGGACGTATGCCTCACCGTCGGTGTAGCGGGTGGCGGTGGCGGGCATGCCCCTGCCGCCGGGCGCCGTGTCGTAGGTGAACTGGGACAGCAGCGTGCCGGTGGAGCTGTTCAGGCGCTGCTCGGTCGGGCGGGAGACGGCGTCGTAGCCGTTCCAGACCGTGACGCCACGGGCGTTGGTCGTGGTCAGCGGCCGGTCGAGGTTGTCGTACGTCGTCCGCGTGGTGCCCGTGTCCGGGTCGGTGGCGGTCTCCATACGGCCGCGCTTGTCGTACGTCCACGTCCACGGGTGCGCTGCGTCGGCGGAGTTGGTCGCCTTCACCAGCTGGCCGCGGGTGTCGTAGTCGTACTTCATCGACGTGAAGCCGCCGGGGGCCTCCGGGTTGAAGGTGTCCACCCGCTGGGTGCGGCCGAGGGCGTCGGTGAAGACCCGGTAGGACGAGACGCCCTGCGGGTTGTCCACCTTGGACCAGTCCAGGCCGTACTCGTAGTGGATGGCCCGCGCCGGGACCTCCTGGGAGGAAGCCTCACCGGTCAGCGGATCCGCGACCTTGAGGACCGGCGTCTCCGTCAGCACGCGGCCGGAACCGTCGTAGGTGTAGCGCGTGATGTTGGGGATCTGCGTGTCGGCCTGCGGGGTGAACAGCTCGCCCGGCTTGGCCTCGTACGTCAGGTAGGCGTTGTTGGTCTGCCAGACCTCGCCGGAGCTGTTGTACAGCGTGTCGGTGATCAGCCAGCCGCCGCCGTCCGCCTCCTCCTGCGTCTGCCGCTCCCGGCCGAGGCCGTCGTAGAGGGTGACGGAGCTTTCGACGCGGTCGTTGTAGCCGCGCGTGTAGGTGGTGACGTACGAGGGCTTGCGGTCCTCGCCCTCCTTGTACTCCGGCACCGTGTACACGGCCCGGAAGTCCGGCACGGCCGTGTCCGACGGGGTGCGGTCCGCGGCCCAGGCCTTCTCGAGCCGGCCCAGCGGGTCGAACTCGGCCTGGGTGACGTGGTTGTTGGCGTCGGTCGACTTCAGGGTCGTGCCGCGGCCCGGCTCGATCTCACGCGTCTCGGAGTGCCCGAGAGCGTTCGTCTCGACGACCGTGAACACCTGGCCCGTCGACGGCGTGTAGGTGATCGTGCTCGACTTGCCGTTCGGGTCGGTCTGCTTGACCACGCGGCCGATGGCGTCGAACTCGGTCGTGCCGTTGGACTGCCAGCCGGTGCCGGCACCGTTGATCGACCAGCTCTCGGACGCCTCGCCCTTGGTGGTGTCGGCGAGCGCGACTCCGTAGGCCTGACCGTCGTAGGCGGTGCGGCTGCCGCCGCTGAGCGTCGACAGGTCCGTGAAGTCCGCCGCGGCGCAGGTGGTCGGGGAGACCAGGACCTGCCTGCTCAGACCGATGAGGTTCTTGGCGGTGTTGTGGATGTACTCCGACTTCGTGCAGGACTCGTCGCCGTTCTTGCCGGTGTCGCCGAGGGACTCCACGAGGACCGGCAGACCGTACGTCGACTCGTACGTCGTGTGGGTCTTGACGACGCGCTCGGTGCGGGTGTCGTCGGTGTTGGTGCCGGAGGACTTGGTGTACGCGATCTCGTCGGGCTCGGTGACCCGCCAGGCGATCAGCGGGCTCAGGCCGTCGTCGCGGTCCCGGTGGGCCAGCTCGGTGGCCTCCGGGACCGTGACGGAGCGCGAGACCCAGTCGGTGTCGGCGTCGTCCGCGCTGTCGTAGTCGAGCTCCTCGGCGATGCGGCCGGCGAACGGCTCCAGGTCCTTGGCGATCTCGGTGCCGGTGATGTCCTTCACCGAGACCGTGTCGCCCATGCCGCGGAAGAAGCGGGTGACGGCCTTGGACCGCTTGGAGCCGATCGACGCGTCGTCGGCTCCGGTGATCACCGTGGTCTGCTCGAACCCGGCGAACTGCGAGTAGGTGCGCGTCGACTTCTTCGTGAACTCCGCCTCGGCCAGCTTCCAGCCGGCGTTCTTGTACGAGTAGGCCGTCTTGGTGGCGAACTCGCCGTCGACGTTGGGGAGCTCCTCGATGGAGTCGACCACGTACTTGTGGAACCAGTCGATGTCCTCGACCTCGGGGTCGGGGTTCCAGAACGACGGGTAGCACAGCCGCGTGTTGGCCTTCAGCGCCGCCGTGTCGGTCTTGCCCGGCAGGTTGGTGCCGGTCGCGCAGTCACCCTCGGGCTGCTTGTAGGTGACGACGGTCTCACCGCCGTACTCGTTGATGACACGGGCGACGCGCAGCCGGGAGAAACCGGGGCGCGGGTCGGTCGTGCCGCGCATGACCCGGTTGGGCATGTCCTCGGCGTTGGACTCGAAGCGCACCGCGTTCATGGTGACGCTCTTGTCCGTGCTGCCGTTGCGGGCGTAACCGGTGCGCTGGACGGACTCCAGCCACAGGGCGGTGTTCGGGCCGGTCTTCAGTACCGGGAAGTTCTGCGTGAGCGCGTAGCGGTCCACCACCTGGCGGGCGGTGGTGTCGGTTCGGCGCTGCGCCGAGGTCTGGATCTGCACCAGGCGCTTACGGCTCCAGAAGGAGGGGCCTGCGTTCCAGCACTTCCTCGTGTACGTCGAGGTGACCTGCTTGCAGTTCAGGTCGGCCGGGGTGTCGTACCAGATGCGGTACTTGCCCGGGTCCTTGTCCTCGAAGTTGGTGTCCGAGCAGGTCAGGCCGGCTTCGTCGATGCACCGTTCGACGACGGTGAAGCTGACGCGGGCCGGGGCCTCCGCGGAGAAGACGGTGTCCTTGCGCTGGCCGTAGTGGATGTGGTCGAGCCAGCCGCCGCGGTCGTAGACGACCGGTGCCTTGAAGTTGAAGTTGCGGGCGTAGTAGTTCTTCTCCTTCTTCCACCACAGGGACATGGCGTTGCCGTGGATGTCCTCGACGTAGTCGAGGTTCCACCGCCAGCCCTGGGTGCACCAGGAGCCCGGCCAGTCACCGCTCTTGTAGCAGTCCTCGCCCGGGTGGTTGCCGTACACCGGCACGGTCAGCACCGAGTCGGTGACCGGCTGGCCCGACGTCCAGCCCGGCAGCTTGTTCAGGCCGAAGTAGTAGCGGGTGCCGTCACGGGTGGTGACGACCCAGTACTCGCCGTTGTGCGCGCCGTTGTCGTCGCCGGAGTCGAAGAGCCGCTCGATCTTGGCGCCGTCGCCATTGGCGGTGAACCACTTGCCCTGGTCCTTGTCCCAGACCAGCTCGGTGGTCGTTCCGCCCAGCGAGAGGGTCGCGTTGTTCGAGCCCCAGCACAGGTCCGCGGTGCGGTGCGTGGCGTTGTTGGAACCGGCCTTCTTGGAGTCCTCACGGCAGTTGGCGTAGGTCCGGGTGATCGAGCCCGGGTTGTAGTCCCAGCCGTCGCCGATCCAGGAAGCCTGGTTGTTGGTCGCCGAGGTGCGCCCGTCGACCGACTGCGAGGAGTAGCTCAGCGCCACCTTCGGCATCAGGCCGCCGGCCGTCTCGGGCACCTGCACGTCGTACGAGTAGGTGAACGCGCCGGACGAGGAGCCGGCCGACCAGGAACCGGAGGACAGCAGCGGGGTGGCGGTGTAGTCGCCGCTGGCCGAGGCGCCGGTGTCCATGGCGCCGATGACCTGCGGGCCGGAGGCGTCGACGACCGGCAGGACGCCGTCGCCGCCGCGGAAGGAGGCGGTGCGCACCGAGGCGCCGGACGCCTTCGAACCGGTCGTGTCACCGCCGATCAGCTTGCCGACCGGGACCGAACCGCTGAGGATCTTGCGGGCCTTGGCCTTCTTGGCGGCCTTGGACCTGGTGGGCGCCTTCTTGGCGGGGACCACCTCGACCGTGCTGCGCAGCCGCTCGGCGTGCTCGTCCGCCTTGCCGGACATGGTCGTCACACCGCTGTCGGCGGCGCAGTCACCGCTGTCGGGAGCGTTCAGCACACAGTCGGGCAGCAGGACGAGGCCGAAACGGTCGGCGGCCTGCGGACCGTAGAGGTCGGCGAAACCGGTGGTGTCGACCGCGATGGAGACCTGCGCGGCCGGGTCGGCGTCGGCCGGCGGCGTGACCTGCATGATCATGCCGGAGACGCCCGCGTCCTGGGACGTGGCCGGCGAGGCGAGGTCGACCTTCCAGTCACCGTCGATCGCGGCCGGGTCGGTGCCGGCGGGTACGCCGACCGCGACGGGCAGGCCGTTGCTGACCGGGACCGTGTCGCCCGGCTGGGTGTCGGAGGTCAGGGTCGCGGTGCCGCTGTCCTCGGTCCAGGGCGTGACGGCGGTCGGCGCGTACGGGTCGACGGGGACCTCGGGCGCGGTGGTGAGGTTCTTCTCGGCTTCCTGGTCCGCCTCCAGAGCCGTACTCTTCGGCAGGTCGGGGAGCTTGACCTCCTCGCGGCTCATGCCGGGGCCGGGTATCGCCCAGGCCTCCGTGCCGAGACTGCTCACCAACAAGGCCGTGGACAACAAAAGGACGGTCGCCGCGCGGCTTTGCCGGCGGCGCCGTCGTTGTGACTCCGTCGTCGCTGGGCGTGCCCGCCTCAGCCACGACGGTGGACTTTGAGCACGCATATGCGTCGACCCCACCAAGGCATGCAAGAAAAACGACAGATGGAGTCCGCACCCTCTGTCATGACCGCCACACGATTCAAGATCACCCTCCAAAGGTTCCCGGAGTTGATGTGATCTCCAGCACGGAACAAGAGTTGACTGAACGTCACTCTCGGGTGGCAAGCCGACAAGATCGCCGATAGCGGCCCCAACGGACGCACTTGGTGCGGCAAAAGCCGCACATGACGCACATTCAAAGCGGAGTCAAGGATTCACCAACCAGTCGTCACAACTTCATAAATTCTTCATGTGTGGACCGGATGTGCCGAACGTGTGATCGTGTGCGCGATCATGCCCCGCGGCCTGCCGACCGGGGCTGTTCGTGCTGTCCTTGTCCGCCTGGTTCACACGGGAGTAGACCGCCGCCGTGTCCGCGCCGCCTCGTTTTCTCAGCCCCTTCGTGCGCACGCGCACCAGGCTGGCTGCCACTCTCGGCCTCGTCCTGGCCGCCCTGACCGCAACTCTGTTGCCCTGGTGGCGATCCGACGGCGTCTCACCACCACCTGAGGCCCGCAGGGCCACGGACGCCCGTCCGGTCGCCACCGACCCACGCGACGAGGCCACCGCCCAGGCCGAGGCGAAGCGCACCCACAAGGAGGTGCTGGTCGAGACCGCGACCACCCCCACGTCCCGGACGTGGGCCAGGCCGGACGGCAAGCTGCACACCCGCATCACGGCCACGCCGACACAGGCGAAGACCGCGACGGGGAAGTGGGCTCCGATCGACAACCGGCTGCGGCGGGTGAAGAACGCCCCGCGCAATCTGGGCGTCCAGCCGGTCAACGCCGCCCAGCCCATCCGCTTCTCCAGCGGCACCGAGGCAGCTCACGCCGACCGTTCCTTCGCCCGCGGGCCGCTCGCCGACGGGCCCAGCGCCCGGGAGGCGGTGCTCGCCGAGGTCGACATCAACGGCCACACCGTCGCCTACACCTGGCCCGGCACCCTGCCCGAGCCCGTGCTCGACGGCCCGCGCGCGCTGTACTCCGAGGTGCTGCCCGGCGTCGACCTGCTGCTGGTCGCCCGCGAGGAGGGCGGCTTCGCCCAGCTGCTCGTCGTCAAGAACAAGCGAGCCGCGCAGAGCAAGGCGCTGGCCACCGTGACGTACGGGCTGCGCTCGAAGACGGCCGTCTTCCACCACGACGAGGACAGCGGCCGCATCCTGGTGCGGGACCGCTCCGGCAAGGAGATCGGCTCCATCCCGACGCCCTTCGCCTGGGACTCGGCCGGTCGTGACCCGGAGCTCGACGCCGGCCAGGGCACGCCGCGTATCTCGGTCGCCACGCCGGCCGACGTGCTGAAGCTGTCCGGGCTGACCGGCATCGAGCCGGGCGCGCACCAGGCCCCGATGCCCGTCGAGCTGGAGGGTGAGGGAACCGGCAGGGCCCGGCTGGACCTGCACGCCGCCCGTACCGGCCTGTTCACCGACGCCGACGTCCAGTACCCGGTGTTCGTCGACCCCACGCTCAACAGCGGCTGGCTGGCCTGGACGGTCGCCTACAAGCCGTACCCGAACACGAGCTTCTGGAACGGCACCAACTTCTCCTCCGGCACCTCCGACGCCCGGGTCGGCCACGAGAGCGACACCGGCGGCACCGCCCGCTCCTTCTGGCGGATGAACTACAGCACCAGCCTGAAGGGCGCGACCGTCTCCTCCGCGACCTTCAAGGTGCTCAACAACCACTCCTGGTCCTGCACGACCCGCGAGTTCCAGTTCTATCTGACCGGGGCCATCTCCTCGGGCACCACCTGGAACAAGCAGCCCAGCTGGTCCACCCTGCTGCAGAAGAAGTCCTTCGCCCACGGCTGGTCCTCCACCTCCTGCCCGGACGAGTACGAGTCCTTCGACGTCAAGGCCGCCGCCCAGAAGGGCGCGGACAACGGCTGGTCGAACATCACCCTCGGCATGCGCGCCACCAGCGAGACCGACACCCAGACCTGGCGCAAGTTCAAGGCGACCAGCGCCACCCTGGAGGTCGTCTACAACCGGGCGCCGTCCGAGCCCACGGGCGGCAAGTCCACACCCGGCGGCACCTGCTCCGTCGGAGGCTCGGGCCCGACCGTCGGCAAGACCAACATCGTGCTGTCGGCCACCGCCAAGGACCCCGACGGCAACCTCAGCAAGCTGCGCTTCCGCTTCTGGAAGACCGGCGGCACGGTCCCGTCCGGCACCCTGGTCTCCCCGAACTCCAGCGGTACCGCCACGCTGACCATCCCCACCACGTTCCCGCTCGAGGACAAGACCACCTACTCGTGGGACGTCCGCGCGGAGGACTCCGGCGGCCTGGTCTCGACGTACTTCCCGCCCGGCACCGACCCGTGCCGGCTCACCGTCGACGCCAGCGCCCCGCCGCAGCCCACCGTGGAAAGCACCGACTTCCCCGAGGCCACGCCCGACGGCCAGACCTGGTCGGCGAAGAAGTTCGGGCAGACCGGTTCGGTCACCTTCACCTCCGAGGGCGCGGTCAAGTTCCGCTGGTCCATCGAGGGCAACAACCCCGTGTACGTGACGGCCACCAACGGCACCGCCACCGTGCCCGACCTGCCCCCGGCGCACGCCGGGCCCAACTGGCTCCAGGTGTACGCGTACGACACGGTCGGCAACGCCAGCGTGCGCACCGACTACAACTTCTACGTACCGCCGCGGGACAAGGCCGACGCCCCCTTCGACACCGGCGGCGACGAGATGCCCGACCTGCTGATCGTCGACACCAACGGCAACCTGCGCAACTGCGTGGGCGGTCCGGACGGTGACCTGTACGGCTGCCTGGTCGCCTCCTACGACGACAGCAAGAAGACCGACCCGCAGGGCCACTGGTACGACCCGGCCACCGGCAAGGCCGCACTGATCACCCACTGGCAGGACACCTACCCCGGCGACGGCTCCACGGATCTGTTCACGGTCACCCCGGACGGTCACTTCTACCTCTACCCGGGCGACGGCTACGGCAGCTTCGACGTGGACCGGCGCCTCGAGGTCCGCCTGCCCTCCGACGCCCCCGCGCCCTCGACCTGGACCCAGATCAGGGCCACCGGCGACATCACCGGCGACAAGCTGCCCGACCTGATGCTGCGGGCCGGCGCCGAGTGGTGGACGCTGTCCGGCTACACCGGTGCCTCCTTCCAGACGGCGACGCAGATGAACGCCGACGCCTGGGCCCGCCGGGAGATCGTCAACGTCACCGACATCAGCGGGGACAACGTCCCCGACGTGCTGTGGCGCAACCTGGACAACGGCAACATGTACCTCCGCCAGGGCAAGCCCGGCTCCGTCTCCGGCAGCGCCGACCTGGAGTCGCTCAAGCTGGCCGCCGACTCCCTCACCGGGAAGGACGAGCCCTACGGCACCAGCTGGACCGACACCAACGTCCCGACGGCGATCGGCATCCCGGACGTCAACGACGACGGCATCCCCGACATCTGGGCCCGCTTCTCCTCCGACGGCCAGACGCGGATCTACCACCCGTCCCGGACGAACACCAACGCACCCGTGCGGGTCGTCCTGTCGGTGGACTGGAACGCGATCAAGGCCTTCGGCTGACCCCGCGCACACCACCGGGCCCCGGCCACCCCTTTCCCAGGGGCGGCCGGGGCCCGGCCGTCGGCGCGGGTCCGAGTCGGTCGCCGGTGACTGCCGCGTCCGGCGCTGCGGGCGTCCCGGAACGCGTTCGAGTGGGAGGATGTCCCCGCAGCTCAAAGCTGGTTCGGCCGTCCCGCCGTCCCACATCCGCGGCCGCCTGTGGCGCGCCGGGCGGGCCACAGGCGAGGCTGACCGCATGTTCGTACGACCTCTGACCCCAACGATGCCCGCACGCACCGTCCGTACCCGCCGGCTGGCCGCGGCCGCGGCTCTCGCCGTCCTCGCGGCCGGCAGTCTGACGGCCTGTCACGACGGCGAGGGCCTGCGCGACGAGGGCCCCTCGCACACGCTGCGGCGGCCGTGCCCCGCCGCGGCCGCCGCCCCGGCTCAGCGCAGCTTCTGCGCGACCTCGGTCGCCCAGTAGGTGAGGATGTTCCGGGCGCCGGCCCGCTTGATGCCGGTCAGGGTCTCCAGGATCGCCCGGTCCCGGTCGAGCCAGCCCTTCTCGGCGGCGGCCTCGATCATCGAGTACTCGCCGGAGATCTGGTAGGCGGCGACGGGCACGTCCACGGCGTCGGCGACCCGGGCGAGGATGTCGAGGTAGGGCCCGGCCGGCTTCACCATCACCATGTCGGCCCCCTCCTCCAGGTCGAGGGCCAGCTCGCGCAGCGACTCGCGCAGGTTCGCCGGGTCCTGCTGGTAGGTCTTGCGGTCGCCCTTCAGCGAGGAACCGACGGCCTCCCGGAAGGGCCCGTAGAAGGCGGAGGAGTACTTGACCGTGTAGGCGAGGATGGCGACGTCCTCCCGCCCGATCTGGTCCAGCGCGTCACGGACGACACCGATCTGCCCGTCCATCATCCCGCTGGGCCCGACGACATGGGCGCCGGCATCGGCCTGCACCTGGGCCATCTCGGCGTACCGCTCCAGCGTGGCGTCGTTGTCGACGCGGCCCTCGGCGTCCAGCACGCCGCAGTGCCCGTGGTCGGTGAACTCGTCCAGGCACAGGTCGGACATGACGAGCAGCTCGTCCCCGACCTCGGCCCGTACGTCGCGCAGCGCGACCTGGAGAATCCCGTCCGGATCGGTCCCGGCCGTCCCGAGGGCGTCCTTCTTGGACTCCTCCGGCACGCCGAACAGCATGATCCCGGAGACCCCGGCCGCCACCGCCTGAGCGGCCGCCTTCCTCAGGCTGTCCCGAGTGTGCTGCACGACCCCGGGCATCGCCTCGATCGGCACGGGCTCGCTCACGCCCTCCCGCACGAACGCGGGCAGGATCAGGTCCGCCGGGTGCAGCCGTGTCTCGGCGACCATGCGGCGCATCACGGGAGTGGTGCGCAGCCGACGAGGACGCGTACCGGGAAAGGATCCGTACTTCGTCATGCCCTCTACGCTACGCCCGCCGGTCCCGTGCCTTTGCCGACGCCGAGTCGGTCGCCCGCACACGCCCCGTCGTCCGCGTTGACCTCCAGCAGGTCCCGGGTACGGCGCACCAGGGCGTGGCGTACGGCGTCGGGGGCCAGGACCCGCAGGGGTACGGCCAGGCCGACGAGGTACCGGGCGAGCCCGTCCGCGTCGGGTCCGCCGACGTCGACGACCGTGGCGTCGGGGCCGTCCGGCCGGTGCGTGCCGACCGTCGCCGGGATCACTCGCAGTGCCTCGTCCATGGGCAGGGGGAGCCGGATCGTCGCGCTCAGCGGGTAGGGGCCGTTCGCCGTGGAGCGGGAGACGAGCTGCGCCGGGTCGGGCGGGTCGGCCAGGTCCACCGGCTGCCCGGTCGGCTGGAGCCGCGCGACGCGGTCGGCCCGGAACGTACGCCATTGGCCCCGTGCCACGTCCCGGGCGACGAAGTACCAGCGGCGTCCGGTGTGGACGAGACGGTAGGGGTCGACGTCCCGGACGGTGGCCCGTCCCTTCACGTCCCGGTACGACAGGCGGGCACGCTCGCCCCGGCGGCACGCGGCGGCCAGTTCCAGCAGCATGTTCGGCGTGATCTGCGGCTCGCTGGCTCTCGGGGTGTGCACGAAGGCGGCGTCCATCTCGCCCAGCCGGTCCGCGATCCGCCGCGGCAGCACCTGCCGCAGCTTCAGCAGCGCCGACAGCGCGGCCTGGTCACCGCCGAGAGCACCGCTCAGCGCCGCCTCGCGCAGCCCTACCGCCACGGCGAGGGCCTCCTCGTCGTCCAGGATCAGCGGCGGCACCCGGGAGCCGGCCCGCAGCCGGTAACCGCCCCACGGACCGGGCTCGGACTCGACGACGTAGCCGATCTCGCGGAGCCTGGCGATGTCGCGCCGCACCGTGCGCTCGGTGACCCCGATCCGCTCGGCCAGCTCGGCACAGGTCCACGACGGCCGGGCGGCGAGGACGGAGACCAGCCGAAGCAGACGGGCGGAGGCACTGATCACCTTCCGAAGTTTTCCACGGACCGGGCAGAACCAGGACCGGAACTGTCCGGGTCACCTTCTACCGTCCTCAAGCATGAGCGCTGAGAACACCGACTCCGCCCCCACGTTCCGCTACGCGGCGGTCACCTTCGACTGCCCCGACCCCGCGGAACTGGCCCGCTTCTACGGCGAGGCCCTGGGCCTGCCCGTCGCCTTCTCTACCGACGACTTCGTCTTCCTCGCCCAGGAGGGAACGCCCGGCCTGGGCTTCAACCGCCTCACCGACTACCGCCGCCCCACCTGGCCGGACCCCGCCCAGCCGATCCAGGCCCACCTCGAACTGGGCGTCGACGACCTGGAGGCCGCCGAGTCCCGCCTGCTCTCCCTGGGCGCCGCCAAGCCCGACCACCAGCCGTCCCCCGACCGCTGGCGAGTCCTCCTGGACCCCGCCGGCCACCCGTTCTGCATCACCACGCAGGTCTGACCGGCCTGGCGGTGCGCATCCACCAGCGTCCGAGCACACTTCGGCCCGGCCGGGCGCACCGCCTATTCGGCGACGACCGCACGAGCAAGCTCACGAACTCCGCTGACGCGCGGGTGCGAGCGATGGAGCTCCGTGACGATCGCCCGCATGCTCGGCCGGTCCCGGACCTCTGTGGGAGCCACTCGGAAGGCATTCAACAGCGACTGTGCCGTCTGTTCGGCCATCCCCCACTGCCACCAGGCGCGAGCCATGTCCGTGTGGAGGCGGGCCCTGCGCTCCGCAGTCGAGAACTGGTCCTGGTGGAGCCGCAGGCCAGCCTTGATCGCGGCTCCGGCGTCTCCGAGCGCCTAATGAACCCCTACTTGGTAAAGGGACACGGATGCGGGGGTGATCCCGAAGAGGCGACCGGACGGCGCGGCAGCCGGCAGGTCACGTGAGGCCCGCGCCGCTTCGCGGATCATCGACTGCGCCTGATCGCGATCATTCGCGCAGGCTGCTGTGTACGACGTCGTACACAGCAGCCTGCGCGTATGCCGCCGCCTGGGCCTCGGTCTTCAGCCCGGTGGCTTCGACTCTGGACGCGGCGTTGAGGACGAGCCGCTGTGCCGTGCCCGCTTGGTCCTGGTGACGCAGGACGATGCTCAGCTCACGAGCCGCCGCGGCCGAGGCCAGCGGGGAACCGGACAAGTCCGCGTAGAGACTCGCGCGGTCCGCGGTGAGTCGTGCCTGGTCGTAACGCCCGATCTTCACCAGAACCTGCGCCGCCAGCGAGTAACAGGCGGACAGACGCGCATAGTCAATCTCAGCGCGGTCCCGGATGCGGTCATGCGCCGTGGAAAGAAGGTCCGGCAGCGCTTTCAGAAGACCGGAGTACTCACCGGTGTCGAAGAGCGCACGTGCACGGGCCAGACGCACGTCGATGGGCATGGGCGAGCCGGAAGGCGCAGGCATCTCCGCCAGGGCCGATTCCACGCCGAGCAGAACAGACGCGGGGACGGCCAGCCCTGCCGCTGCGAGCAGAGTGCGGCGTCGCATCGGGTCCTCCTCGGTGTGATGTGGACCATTCGGCGCAACTTTAGTGGCTTGCAGGCCCACGAGACCGAGTGCCGCTCCCAGGACATCCGACGGCACGCCGACCTCGTACGCGGCTCGCTGTAACAGCCGGAGATCGCTGACGCGGCCGGGCCTCTCCAGCCGCGAGACGGTGGACGCCGAGCAACCAAGTCGGCGGCCGAGGTCGGCCTGACGCCAGCCGCGACACATCCTGCCCAGCCTGATCAGACCTCCCGGATCACACCGCGCCACGAGCGAGCGGACCCTGGACGAGTTCCACAGCGGATCAGTGGTGCGCTGCATCACGCCTCCCCCACGGCAGGAGCAGGACCGTCTGTCCACGGTAGGGGTTGCAGACCGGCACGCCTACAGGACGTGCATTTCCTGCACACCGTCTGCGGGGTCTGCCCGTTGACGATGGCGCCGGCTGGTGGCGTGGTGCCGTGGTGGTGCGGCCCGCCGGCAGTGAGCGGGCACACGGCGCACGGGAGGAGACCCACTGTGGCAACAGCCCTTGAGAGCATCCCGGAGACGGTTCCCGCGAGGCGGGACCCCAGGGACTACGTCAAGCCGGAGGTCTGGGATCGGGAGATCCAGCTTCTGATGCGCGACCACCCGTTCGACGAGGTCATGGCCGAGCGACTGTTCGGCGCGGCCGTGTCGTACTTGATCACGGCGATGGAGAAGTGGGGACAGGGGCTGGAAATGTGCTGCGGCCGAGTGGTCGACATCGCCGTCCACGTCTTCATCCTGGACACGAAGAACTACCGTGAGTTCTGCGTCCAACACTTCGACGGCCGGTTCCTGGAGCACATCCCGGAGATCGAGTTCAAGTACGACGGCTCGGTGGAGCGTACGGCTCACATCATCGCCGAGAACGGCTTCCCCGTGGACTGGAAGCTGTGGGAGCGCGACTTCGCCAAGTGCGGTCCGTGCAGGCCGGGTGAGAACTGCCACTGATCGGTCACGCCGTACGGGTCCGGGTCCCCGCTGTGGGTACCCGGGCCCGTTCGTGTCTCCATGGCGTGTCGCAGGGGATGTCACGGCTACGGTGCCACACCGGCACCGATCCCCGTCCTCTCGAGGAAACACATGCCCAACACGCCACACACCCCGGTCGCCTTCTGGGATCGTTACAAACCGGACCGCGCTGGCCCGACACCGGCTCCTGAGGTACTCGCCTTCGAGTGGACGCAGTACGAGGGCCACGGTCCCGGAGTCGAGCTACTGGGACGGCCGCGCACAGCTCTGGAGTTGGGCGCGGCTGAGGGCCGGGAAGCATCCTGGCTGGCCCGCCGGGGAGTGCGCGTCACCGCACTGGACCTCTCCCCCGTTCAGGTCGAGCGTGCTCGCAGGTGGTGGAAGGACGTTCCCGGCCTTACCTTCGTGGAGGGAGAGGCCTGCTCCTACCTACGCGATACCGAGGACGCGTACGACGCGGTGTTCTCGATCTGGGGAGCCGTGTGGTTCACCGAGCCCGACGAGCTGTTCCCACTCGTCGCCAAGCGGCTGAGCCCAGGCGGCGTGTTCGCGTTCTCCCACGGCGAGACCCCTCACCATCTACGCGGCCGACAACCCATGTACGGCAAGGGCCCCGCAGGCAGGGAGACGACGGTCGACCGCTGGTGCCATCCACCTGAGGCATGGGCCGAACTCGCACACCGGCACGGCTTCACGGATGTACGGGCGGAATGCCTTCCCGCCCCTGGTGAACAGGGGCCGGGGACCATCGTCGTCCGCGCCCGGGTCCCTTGATTCAGGCCGCGCGCGCCACCTCGTTCGTGTCCCTGGAAGCGGTTCGGCAGTCGCGGCAACGGCCGCCGGGGCGTGGGGCGCGGAAGGCGCGCTCGCAGCCGTCGCAGGTCTGGAACGGATCGGGCCGGGGGGCCGTCGTCCCGCCCTGCGTCGCGACCACCGGTGAAGGCGTGGGACGGGCGGGCAGCGGTACGGGCAGCAGCTCAGCGAGACGGTAGGCGATGAGCTTCGCCGGGTTCCTCAGCTCGGCGGGAAGCCCGCCGGTCAGGGCGTGGTGGATGACGGCCGCTGTCGCCCCGCTGTCGAACCAGGCGGTGACGGCCGGCGCGAGCCGGTCCACGTCGCGGCGGGAGAGGATGAGGCGGTTGTCGGTGCCGCGCAGGCCCGCGAGGAGGGCCGCGGCTCTGTCGTACTCCTGCTCACCAGGGCCGCGCCTCTTCGGCGTTGTCGACGCCGTTGCGGGCACAGGTTCGGGTTCGGGTTCGGGCGACTGCCGCCGAGGGGTTTGATCGTCCTCCTCGGGCGCTGCCTGGGCATCCGCGTCTGCCACGGGCTGACGGTCGCGGGCGCGGGTCGGCGCCGGGCGCCCGGCCACGCGAAGGGGCGCGGGAGAAGCGGCGGCTGAGGCCGGGGCGGGAGTGTGGTGGACGTACGTCCTCGTCACCAGGCGACCCGCCTCCGTGTGCTCGCGGACCCGCTCCAGGTAGCCGTGTGCCTCCAGCTCGCGCAGCGCGGACGCGATCCGCTCCCGGCCCTCGGGGAAGCGCTCGGCGAGGCTGCGGATGTCGACCGGGGTGCCCTCGGGCACCGACAGGATATGGGTCGCGAGTCCGATGGCGGTCAGCGACAGCTCGCGGTGCTGGGCGAGGTGGTTGCCGACGACGACGTACTGACCGGACTGGTACGTGCGTACGTGGGTGACACCGAAGTGGGTGGCGGATCGCCGAAGACCCTGAATCGGGCGCAGGGCGGCGTTAGGCTTCATCTCAGCCATGGGGAAGGCCTCTTCTTCCTCGATGGTCAGGCCCTCGCACTGGGATTGCCGTCCCGGCGGGGGCCGATGCATGTGTGGGCTTGTGGAGGCGGTGACGTGCCTCGGGGCGAGACTGCACGTCCGAACCGCATATGCGCCAGCCACACCGGCCTGTTTCACCCGGCCGAGTGACCTCTGCGAGGTTTGGTTGGGTTGGTTGGTTATTTCCCTGGGTTCTTTGGTCTTTTACCGCCCGAAGCTCCGGGTCCCGCCCCACCGGATCACACGCTTCCCGGCTCCGGTGCGAAGTCCGACGGCCGCCCGGCCGGGTCGAGTTCGGCCCACACCGTCTTGCACGGTGCCGGGCCGGTTCGTACGCCCCAGCGATCCGCCAACTCCTCGACCAGCAGCAGACCGTAGCCGGACTCGGCCGGTTCGGTGGTGGCCTGCCGGGACGGTAGTACGTCACCGCGCGTGTCGGTGACCTCGATCCGCAGAACGCCCTCGACCGTCACCTCGAGAGCGAGCCGGTAGCTCCGGCCGGGAACCCTGCCGTGCAGCGCGGCGTCCGCCGTCAGTTCGGCGACGATCAGCCGAGCGGGATCCAACGGCAGCTCCCAGGAGCGCAGTTGCTCGGTCGCGAGCAGCCGGCCGAGGCGGGCACCGCGCCGGGTCGCGGAGAGGGGGACGCAGAACTGACGCGCCGGGATCTGGAGGGTGGAGATTTGCTCGTTCACGTCACTCAGCGTGTCCGCGCGTGCTTAGCCTGTGAAGAACGGCAGCCCGTGCGGAGGAGGGCTGTCCGCGTGGTGTCCGGATACGTCCGGGCCGTACGGGGTGACTGGCGACGGGAGGGCGGCGGACTTGAGCGACTGGGACGCGGGGCTGGAGGACGACGAGGCCGGGGCCGTGATGCGGACGGTCTCCCGGCAACTGAAGCTGTGGCGGGAGGCCGCCGGTCTCACCCAGGCCGAGTTCGGGGCGGCGATCGGTTACGGGGAGGAGCTGGTCTCCTCGGTGGAGCGAGGGCGGCGGATTCCCCGGCCGGAGTACCTGGACAACGCGGATGAGGTGTTGGGCGCAGGCGGCCGGATCGCGGCGATGAAGGGGGATCTGGCGGAGGTCCGGTATCCGAAGAGGGTGCGGGACCTGAAGAGGCTGGAGGCGGATGCGGTCGAGCTGTGTGCGTACAACAACTCCGTGATCCATGGGCTGTTGCAGACGGAGGAGTACGTGCGCGCGTCGATGGCCACCCGGCGGCCGCCGTTCACGGAAGAGGAATTGGAACAGCAGGTGGCCGCCCGCCTGGCACGCCAAAAGATCCTCACTGAAGCACCATTGCGGGTCTTCAGCTTCGTCCAATGCGAGTCGACGCTGCGGCGCCCTGTCGGTGGCAGGATGGTCATGCGGAGGCAGCTCGAACACCTGCTGGACGCCGGGCGGTTCAGGAACATCGACTTGCAGGTCCTGCCCTTGGACCGGGAGGACAACGCCGGTCTGGCAGGTTCGTTCAGGCTGCTGCGGCTACGGGATGGCAGCACTGTCGGACACAACGAGGTCCAACTCGTCAGCCGCATGATCACCGAGCCGAAAGAGGTTCAGGTGCTGGACATCCGCTATGGGATCATCCGCGCACAGGCTCTCACCCCTCGGGAGTCACTGGCCTTCATCGAGAAAGTGCTTGGAGAGACATGAAGCTGGAGTGGATAAAGAGCAGCTACAGCACGCCTGACGGCCCCGACTGCGTAGAGGTGGCCACCCCCGACGAGACGCACGTCCTCGTCCGCGACTCCAAGAACCCCACCGGCCCCCGCCTCGCCCTCACCCCCACCGCCTGGGCGACCTTCCTGCCGTACGCCGCCACCGAGCGCTGAAAGGCGGTTGGAGCGCCCCGCAAGGGTGCTCCAACCGCCTCGACTCGCCTCAGGTCGTCGAGCGACGCCTCCGCGCCCCCGGGCGGCGTTCGCTCGGGCGGGTCACCGGGTCGCCGGCCTCCAGGGCCGCGGCCCGGCGCTTCGCGCCGAACTCCGCCAGGGCCTCGGCCAGCTTGTGCACCGACGGCTCCGGGGCCATGACGTCGACCCGCAGGCCGTGCTCCTCCGCCGTCTTCGCCGTCGCCGGGCCGATGCAGGCGATCACCGTCACGTTGTGCGGCTTGCCCGCGATGCCGACCAGGTTGCGGACCGTGGAGGACGAGGTGAACAGGACCGCGTCGAAGCCGCCGCCCTTGATCGCCTCGCGGGTCTCCGCCGGGGGCGGCGAGGCGCGCACGGTCCGGTAGGCCGTGACGTCGTCGACCTCCCAGCCCAGCTCGATCAGGCCCGCCACCAGCGTCTCGGTGGCGATGTCGGCGCGCGGGAGGAAGACCCTGTCGATCGGGTCGAACACCGGGTCGTAGGGCGGCCAGTCCTCCAGGAGGCCGGCCGCCGACTGCTCGCCGCTCGGCACCAGGTCGGGCTTCACGCCGAAGGCGATCAGGGCCTTGGCCGTCTGGTCGCCCACCGCCGCGACCTTGATGCCCGCGAAGGCGCGGGCGTCCAGGCCGTACTCCTCGAACTTCTCGCGGACCGCCTTGACCGCGTTGACCGACGTGAACGCGATCCACTCGTAGCGGCCGGTGACCAGGCCCTTGACCGCGCGCTCCATCTGCTGGGGCGTGCGCGGCGGCTCCACGGCGATCGTGGGCACCTCGTGCGGCACGGCGCCGTAGGAGCGCAGCTGGTCGGAGAGCGACGCGGCCTGCTCCTTGGTGCGCGGCACGAGCACCTTCCAGCCGAACAGCGGCTTGGACTCGAACCAGGAGAGCTGGTCGCGCTGCGCGGCGGCGCCGCGCTCACCGACCACCGCTATCACCGGCCGGCCGCCGTCCGGGGACGGCAGGACCTTGGCCTGCTTCAGGGTCTGCGCGACCGTGCCGAGGGTGGCGCTCCAGGTGCGCTGACGGGTGGTCGTACCGGCGACGGTCACCGTCATCGGGGTGTCCGGCTTGCGGCCGGCCGACACCAGCTCGCCGGCCGCCGCGGCCACCGAGTCCAGCGTCGTGGACACCACGACCGTGCCGTCCGAGGCGCCGACCTCCGTCCAGCAGCGGTCGGAGGCGGTGCGGGCGTCGACGAACCGTACGTCGGTGCCCTCGGCGTCGCGCAGCGGCACACCGGCGTACGCGGGCACGCCGACGGCGGTCGCGATGCCGGGGACGACCTCGAAGGGCACCCCGGCCGCGGCGCAGGCGAGCATTTCGGCGGCGGCGTCCGTATCAAGTCCCGGGTCCCCGGACACCGCACGGACGACCCGCCTGCCGCCCCGCGCAGCCTCCATGACAAGATGTGCGGCATCCCGCACCGCGGGGGCTCCGACGGTTGTTGACGTGCTGTCAACAACCGTGAGCTGGGGTGTGCCCGTGCCCGGAACGGGGTCCGACGAGGGATCCGCGTCCGTGTGCACGACGGCGACGCCCTGGCGGGCGTGCGTGCGTACGACGTCGAGCACCTCGTGCTCGGCGACGAGGACGTCCGCGTTCGCCAGCGCCTCGACGGCGCGCAATGTCAGCAGTCCCGGATCTCCGGGTCCGGCACCGAGGAAGGTGACGTGCCCGTGCTCCGGACCGGCGGCAGGAAGGGTGGTGGGGCTCAATGTGCTCGCTCCCCCATCAGACCGGCCGCGCCCTGGGCGAGCATCTCGGTGGCGAGTTCGCGACCGAACGCCATCGCATCGTCGTGCGTCTGGGGCACGGGACCGGTGGTGGACAGCTGCACCAGCGTGGAGCCGTCGGTCGTACCGACGACGCCGCGCAGGCGCATTTCCTTGACAATCTGCCCGTCGGCCAGCAGGTCGGCCAAGGCGCCCACAGGGGCGCTGCAACCGGCCTCCAGGGCGGCGAGCAGTGACCGCTCGGCCGTCACGGCGGCCCGCGTGAACGGGTCGTCGAGCTGGGCGAGCGCGGCGAGGAGTTCCGCGTTGCCCGCGGTGCACTCGATCGCCAGGGCCCCCTGGCCGGGGGCGGGCAGAACCGTGTCGACCGACAGGAAGTCGGTCACTTCGTCGCTGCGGCCGATCCGGTTCAGTCCGGCCGCGGCCAGCACGACCGCCTCCAGCTCGCCGCCGCGGACGTATCCGATACGCGTGTCGACGTTGCCCCGGATCGGGACCGTCTCGATGTCCAGGCCGTGGGCGCGGGCGTACGCGTTCAGCTGGGCCATGCGGCGCGGCGCGCCGGTGCCTATCCGCGCCCCGCGGGGCAGGTCGGTGAACTTCAGCGCGTCCCGGGCGACGACCACGTCACGCGGGTCCTCGCGCTCGGGTATCGCGGCCAGGACGAGGTCGTCGGGCTGCGTGGTGGGCAGGTCCTTGAGCGAATGAACCGCGAAGTCCACCTCGCCCCGCAGCAGCGCCTCGCGCAGCGCCGCGACGAACACGCCCGTGCCGCCGATCTGCGCCAGGTGCTCGCGGGAGACGTCGCCGTAGGTGGTGATCTCGACGAGCTCGACGGGCCGTCCGGTCACCTGGCTCACGGCGTCCGCCACCTGCCCGGACTGGGCCATGGCGAGCTTGCTTCGCCTGGTCCCCAGCTTCAGTGCCTTGGTACTCATGCCGGCCCTCGGTTCTTGCCGTTCTTCTCGGAGTCTTCGTCGGCCCGGGAGACGGAGGCCACCGTCTCCGGGTCGAGGTCGAACAGGGTGCGCAGCGCGTCCGCGTACCCGGCGCCGCCGGGCTCGGCCGCGAGCTGCTTGACCCGGACGGTCGGCGCGTGCAGCAGCTTGTCGACGACGCGCCGCACGGTCTGGGCGATCTCCGCCCGGTGCTTGCCGTCCAGGCCGGGCAGCCGCCCTTCCAGGCGGGCGATCTCGCTGGCCACGACGTCGGCGGCCATGGTGCGCAGGGCGACGACGGTGGGCGTGATGTGCGCCGCCCGCTGGGCCGCCGCGAAGTCCGCGACCTCGCCGGCGACGATACGGCGGACCTGGTCGACGTCGGCCGCCATGGGCGCGTCCGCGGAGGCCTCCGCGAGGGACTCGATGTCCACCAGGCGCACCCCGGCCAGCCGGTGCACGGCCGCGTCGACGTCCCGCGGCATGGCCAGGTCCAGCAGGAACAGCACCGGCTCGGGGCGCGGCGCCACGGCGACCGGTTCGGGCCTGCGCAGCTCGGGGACGCGGCCGACGGTGGCGACGGTCGCGGCGAGCGCGGTGATCAGCTCGGCGTCGGCCTCGACGGCCCGGTCGGCGTGCTCCCGGCGGTCCACGGTGCCGTTGTCCACCCAGGTGCCGTGCTGCTCCAGGGTGGCCGCGTCGATGCCGGCGACGGCGGACTCGCCCAGCAGGGAGAAACCGGGCTCCACGGAGGCCAGGTCGAGCGGGCAGCCCTCCTCGGCGCCGAGGGTGGCGGGCGGCAGCGGGGTCTCGCGTACGTCCGTCTTCACGGCCGTACGGCGCTCCCCGGCGTCCTCGGCCGGGCTCTCGCCGTCCAGGCTCTCGCCGTCGAGTTCCGCGGCGGGTGCGCCCGTGCGGCCCTCGACCGCGGCGGCGATCGACTCCGCGGTCAGGACCAGTCCGGTCGCGCCGGTGCAGGAGACGGCGACGTCGGCACGTGTCAGCTCGGCCGGCACCGCGTTCATCGGTACCGCGCGGGCCAGCACGTCCGTGTCGTCGCCCTCGGTGAGACCTTGTCCGTATTGCTCTTCGAGCAGGAGCGCCAGGCGCTCGGCGCGCTCCTGGGTGCGGTTGGCGATCACGATCTCGGCGACCCCGGCGCGCGCCAGCGTGGCGGCGGCCAGCGACGACATCGAGCCGGCGCCGATGACCAGGGCCTTCTTGCCGCGGGCCCAGTCGGTGACGGCCGTGCCCGCGGACAGCTGCTCCAGGCCGAAGGTGACCAGGGACTGTCCGGCACGGTCGATCCCGGTCTCGGAGTGGGCGCGCTTGCCCACCCTGAGGGCCTGCTGGAACAGGTCGTTCAGCAGCCGCCCGGCGGTGTGCAGCTCCTGCGCACGGCCCAGGGAGTCCTTTATCTGGCCGAGGATCTGGCCCTCGCCGACGACCATGGAGTCCAGCCCGCAGGCCACCGAGAACAGGTGGTGGACGGCCCGGTCCTCGTAGTGGACGTAGAGGTAGGGGGTGAGCTCCTCCAGGCCGACGCCGCCGTGCTGGGCGAGCAGGGTGGACAGCTCGGCCACACCGGCGTGGAACTTGTCCACGTCGGCGTACAGCTCGATGCGGTTGCAGGTGGCCAGGAGCGCGGCCTCGGTGGCGGGCTCCGCGGCGACGGTGTCCTGCAACAGCTTGACCTGGGCGTCCGTGTTCAGCGAAGCCCGCTCCAGCACGCTGACCGGGGCGCTGCGGTGACTCAGTCCGACGACGAGAAGACTCATGCCGGCATCACGGCGGGGACGTCCCCGTCGGGCCCCTGGTCGGCGGACGCCTTGCGGGCGGCGGCAGCGGCGCCGGGCAGTGGGGTGTCGGCGGCGGACTCCTCGCCGGCCTTGCGCTGCTCGTGGAAGGCGAGGATCTGCAGCTCGATGGAGAGGTCGACCTTGCGCACGTCCACGCCGTCCGGGACGTTCAGCACGGTCGGCGCGAAGTTCAGGATGGAGGTCACCCCGGCGGCGACGAGCCGGTCGCAGACCTGCTGGGCGGCGCCCGCGGGGGTCGCGATCACGCCGATCGACACACCGTTGTCCTGGATGATCTTCTCCAGGTCGTCGGTGTGCTGGACCGGGATGCCGGCGACGGGCTTTCCGGCCATCGCGGGGTCGGCGTCGATGAGGGCGGCGACCCGGAAGCCACGGGAGGCGAAGCCGCCGTAGTTGGCGAGCGCGGCGCCGAGGTTACCGATACCGACGATCACAACCGGCCAGTCCTGGGTGAGCCCCAGTTCACGGGAGATCTGGTACACGAGATACTCGACGTCGTAGCCGACGCCCCTGGTCCCGTAGGAACCGAGGTAGGAGAAGTCCTTGCGCAGCTTCGCGGAGTTGACACCCGCCGCGGCCGCGAGCTCCTCGGAGGAGACCGTGGGTACCGAGCGCTCCGACAGCGCGGTCAGGGCTCGGAGGTACAGCGGAAGCCTGGCGACGGTGGCCTCGGGAATCCCTCGGCTACGGGTCGCCGGTCGGTGAGTTCGGCCAGTTGCCACGGTGCTCCTGCGGGTAGAGCGGGGCTGTGGGCGGTCATACGTCCCCAGACCGCCCCGTCGACAGCAGGCTATGTCTTTGTGAACGCGTGCACAAAGATTGTGTCCGATTTGCCCGGCCAACGTGACCGGGGTCACGCGCCCCCGGCGCACGCGCGGGGAACCGGCGCACTCACACCCGCGTTCCTTCTTTGTCGGGGGCAAAACCGCACACGCTCCTCTACGATCCCCACCCCCGAGACCAGGTCGCCGTCGATCCTAAGCGACTTCCGGCCAGTTTGTACTCGTCGGTCAGTTCCCGGACCGGGCCGTCACACGGACCCGCCGGTCAGCGCCTTGCGCAACCTCTCCTCGTTCACACGCCAGAAGGTGTGCTGATCCCCGTCGATCAGCACGACGGGGATCTGCTCCCAGTACTGGTCGTACAGCCGCGCGTCCTCGCTGATGTCCTTCTGCTCCCACGGCACGCCGAGATCGGCGCAGACCTTCTCGACGACGGCCTGCGCGTCGTCGCACAGATGACAGCCGGGCTTGCGGACGAGCGTGACGAGCCGGTCCCCGGGGGCGGGGGGCTTACGGCGGAAGAGGGGACTCATGTCGGCCATTGTCGCCCCTCCCCCGGCACGTCCCCACCGCTTCCCACGACCGCTTTCACCAGTTCCCGCGGGCCCGGTCCCACGATCCCTTTAACGACACGGACGCGCAGAGTTCACAGCCCGCGAACCTCATGGCTCCGGAACCACCGAACAGACTGGCTATGCTCACGCCATGGCCGCTCTCGCATGGCTCACCCCCCGTAGGCGCTCCGCCACCGCGCGGAGCGTGTTGGCAGGCGAGGCCTCGGCGGAGGCCGCGCGCAAGTCCTCGCAGGAGGCGGAGGTCGTAGCGCCCCCGCAGGAGGCGGAGTTCCCGGTGCACGGGGACGAACGCGCCGCGGCCTTCTTCGACCTGGACAACACCGTCATGCAGGGCGCGGCGCTGTTCCACTTCGGCCGGGGCCTGTACAAGCGGAAGTTCTTCGAGACCCGCGACCTCGCCCGGTTCGCCTGGCAGCAGGCGTGGTTCCGGCTGGCCGGCGTCGAGGACCCCGAGCACATGCAGGACGCCCGCGACTCGGCGCTGTCCATCGTGAAGGGGCACCGGGTCGCCGAGCTGAAGTCCATCGGCGAGGAGATCTACGACGAGTACATGGCCGAGCGGATCTGGCCGGGCACCCGGGCGCTGGCCCAGGCCCACCTGGACGCCGGCCAGAAGGTCTGGCTGGTCACCGCCGCGCCGGTGGAGATCGCCCAGGTCATCGCCCGCCGCCTCGGCCTGACCGGCGCACTGGGCACGGTGGCCGAGTCGGTCGACGGCGTCTACACCGGACGCCTGGTCGGCGAACCGCTGCACGGCCCGGCCAAGGCCGAGGCGGTGCGCGCCCTGGCGACGGCGGAGGGCCTGGACCTGTCCCGCTGCGCCGCCTACAGCGACTCCCACAACGACATTCCCATGCTGTCGCTGGTCGGCCACCCCTACGCCATCAACCCCGACGCCAAACTCCGCCGCCACGCCCGCGAGATGGACTGGCGCCTGCGCGACTACCGCACCGGCCGCAAGGCCGCCAAGGTCGGCATCCCCGCCGCCGCGGGCGTCGGCGCAGTGGCCGGCGGCACCGCGGCCGCCATCGCCCTCCACCGTCGCCGCCGGTAGCGGTTGCACAGAGAGTAACCAGAGCCACCCGAGACGGAACCCGAAGCCCCCGGAGGGCCCCGCAATGCTCACGCATGTGCGACGCACCCGGATTCCGATCAAACGACCGAACATACCCGTGCACCGCTCTGGCCATTCCCCTTGGCGGTACACCGCCACAACACGCCCCCGACCGACACCGAACCCGGACCAGACCGGTCAACAAACGGTCATTCTGCGGCACTTGATAGGGCGTCAATCGGTTACGGAAGCGACGTAATCGATGATTTGAGCAACTCGGTGTAGCAGTGCCTGCACGAAGCGTTATTCTCCTCAGACGCAAACCGGTACCCCTCCGTCGCCACGACGGGTGAACGGTTCCGCACTGCACGTGATGGAAGCTCTGCCTCTGGGAGTCCCGTGTACCCACACGTCGGGGTTGACGCCTCGGGCCTGGCTACGCTCCGCGCAACGGTCCTCGACCTGCTGCGCGGCCTCGTCCCCACCGCGTACGCCGGCCCCGCATTCGCCACCGCCGCCCCCGTAGGCCCGTGCTACGCGCTGGCCGAGGGCGGCGCCGCCGCCGTGGGCAGACGCGGGCGCCCGTCCGCCGGGGCGACCGCCCGCCGCCCGGCCGCGGACAGCGACAGCGCCCGGATGATGGACCTCGTCGAGCGCGCCCAGGCCGGCGAGGCCGAGGCCTTCGGCCGCCTCTACGACCAGTACAGCGACACCGTGTACCGGTACATCTACTACCGCGTGGGCGGCAAGGCCACCGCCGAGGACCTCACCAGCGAGACGTTCCTGCGCGCCCTGCGCCGCATCGGCACCTTCACCTGGCAGGGCCGTGACTTCGGCGCCTGGCTGGTCACCATCGCCCGCAACCTCGTCGCCGACCACTTCAAGTCCAGCCGCTTCCGCCTGGAGGTCACCACCGGCGAGATGCTCGACGCCAACGAGGTCGAGCGCTCCCCCGAGGACTCCGTCCTGGAGTCCCTGTCCAACGCCGCCCTCCTCGACGCCGTACGACGACTCAACCCCCAGCAGCAGGAATGCGTCACGCTCCGTTTCCTCCAGGGCCTCTCCGTCGCGGAGACCGCCCGCGTGATGGGCAAGAACGAGGGCGCCATCAAGACCCTTCAGTACCGGGCCGTGCGCACCCTCGCCCGGCTCCTGCCGGACGACGCCCGCTGACCGGCCCACGCTCGGCGACACCCAACTCACGCTCCGTCACGGCACGTTGACTTACCGATCGGATGCTCCGGAGTCCGTAACCGAAGTGCCGAGCCGCTCGTTGTGCGTGATACAGGCTCCCTGTGGTCACGCCTTGGCCCACGCTGATCACTCGTTCGGGTGGTGTGGACGTGGGCGGGCAACCCCCAGGACCCCGGGGGAGTCGACCGTCATGACGAGAGGAGGTGCCGCCAGTGATCGCGAACGTATCGGCGCACCGGCGGGCGAACGCCTTCGCCCAGGCCCTGGAGGAGCTGTCCGACCGGGGCACGGCGGCCGAGCAGTCCGAAGGACCGGCTCCCGCCCCGGCAGCCGCGGAACAGACCGAGCAGGGCCGCCTGTTGGCTCTCGCCGACGGTCTGGGCGCGCTGTCCCGGCCGGAGCTGGACCCCGAGGTCAAGGTCGTCCAGCGGGCCCAACTGGTGGCCGCGATGGAGGCCATGATGCAGGAGGGCACCGCGGCGGGCGAGGCGAGTGACCTGTCAGTGCCCGGCCAGAGATCTCATCGGGGCAAAGGCGCCCATCGGGCGAGCGGCCTGGGGAAACTGCGGCCGCGCACGCGGCTGACCAAGGGCCTGGCGGCCGGCGGACTCAGCGTGGGTGTGGCCGCCGGAGCCTTCGGCGGTGTGGCCGCCGCCAGCTCCGACGCCCTCCCCGGTGACTCGCTGTACGGCCTGAAGCGCGGCATCGAGGACTTCAAGCTCAACTACCTGACCGACGGCGCCGACGAGCAGGGCCAGGCCTACCTCGACCTGGCCTCGACCCGCTTGAACGAGGCCCGCCGGCTCCTCGACCGCGGCCGCGGCGGCCACCTCGACCACGAGTCCCTCGGCGAGATCCGCCGCACCCTGAGCGGGATGCAGCACGACGCGTCCGAAGGCCACCGCCTGCTGCACGAGGCGTACGAGCGCGACCCCGACCACCTCGGCCCCATCCAGGCCCTCTCCACGTTCTCCAAGGCCCACCGCGAGACCTGGGGCGCCCTGCGCGAGAAGCTGCCGGTGCAGCTCGGCGACGTCAGTGACCAGGTGTCGTCGGTGTTCGACGCCATAGACCAAGAGGTCGCCCCGCTCCAGTCACTGCTCCCCCAGCCCCCCGCCTCCGGAGACGGCGACGGCGACGGCGCGCAGCACGGAAGCGGTGCTCGGGCCTCCTCCGAGCCGCCCGGCTCCCACCGGTCCGCCGGGCCCGGCACCGGCACCCCCTCGGGCGGCCACCAGTCCCACAGCGGCAGCCCCAGCACCTCGGCCGGTTCCGGCGGCGAGAGCAGCGAGGGCCTGCTCGGCGGCACCACCGGCGGCCTGCTCGACCCGCCGAAGGCCAGCGGCAGCGCCTCACCCTCCGAGAGCAAGCCGCCCGCCGGCGGTCCGGACGTGACCATCCCGCCTCTGCTCCCGGGCCTCCTCCCCGGCCTCGGCATCGACAGCGAGGACGCGAAGTAGGCGTACGGCGAAGGCGTACGCCACAGGTGAAGACCGGTCCACGACGACGGGGCGCCCTCAGCACGAGGGCGCCCCGTCGTCGTGGCACCGCGGAACTCAGAAGAACACCGACCTGCGCTGCACCAGCAGCTTGTACAGCGTGTGCTGGATCTGCTCACGGACCTGGTCGGTCAGGTTGAACATCAGCATCGGATCCTCCGCCGCCTCCGGCGGATACCCGTCTGTCCGGATCGGCTCGCCGAACTGGATCGTCCACTTCGTCGGCAGCGGGATCGCCCCCAGCGGGCCCAGCCACGGGAACGTCGGCGTCAGCGGGAAGTACGGGAAGCCGAGCAGACGGGCCAGGGTCTTGGCGTTGCCGATCATCGGGTAGATCTCCTCCGCCCCGACGACCGAGCAGGGAATGATCGGCGCGCCCTGCCGCAGCGCCGTGGAGACGAAACCGCCACGGCCGAACCGCTGGAGCTTGTAGCGCTCGCTGAAAGGTTTCCCGATGCCCTTGAACCCCTCCGGCATCACCCCGACCAGCTCGCCCTGCCCCAGCAGCCGTTCGGCGTCCTCCGTGCAGGCGAGCGTGTGGCCCAGCTTGCGGGCGAGCTCGTTGACCACCGGCAGCACGAAGACCAGGTCGGCGGCGAGCAGCCGCAGATGCCGCCCGGCCGGATGGTGGTCGTGAACGGCGACCTGCATCATCAGCCCGTCCAGCGGCAGCGTCCCGGAGTGGTTGGCGACGATCAGCGCGCCGCCCTCCTTCGGGATGTTCTCGATGCCCTTCACATCGACCCGGAAGTACTTCTCGTACACCGGCCGCAGCAGGGACATCAGCACCTGGTCGGTGAGCTCGGCGTCGTAACCGAAGTCGTCGACGTCGTACTCCCCGGTCAGGCGCCGGCGCAGGAACGACAGGCCGCTCGCGACACGCCGCTCCAGGCCGCCGCGTACGCCCTCGCCCTCCCCGGGCTCGCGCGCCGGCGGCGACGGCAGCGACGAGCGCGACGGCCCCGTCTGAAGCGCCGGCCGGTCCTGCGGACCCTCGCCGGACCGGGGACCGCCCTCCGGTGCGGCCGCCCTGGCCGGCAGCGGCTGCACCTCCCGGACGACCGCGGGCTCGGCGCCAGAGCGCCGGCTCCCCGCGCTCCGGCGCCGCGACGGCCGTGCTCCGCCGCCCCCGCGGGACCGGTCGTCGTCGAACGGAATGACCTTGGCGTCCGCCATCGTTGCTGCGCTCCTCAGTTGGCGCTCTGCGTCGGGGGGTGGCCGCTGCCCCGGAGGGACAGCGCGGCGATCCGGTCGACGGCCCCCGCAAGGGCCTCCGGCGGCAGCAGTCCGGGGCCGCGGCTGCGGACGAAGTCCGCGAACGTCTCCGCGGTCGTGTACTTGGGTGTGAAGCCCAGCGTCTCGCGCATCTGATCGGTGGCCACGACCCGGCCGTGGGTGAGCAGCCGGATCTGTTCCGGTGAGAAGTCCGTCATACCCAGCGTACGCACCAACGAGCCCGCCCACGTGACGGCGGGCAGCAGCAGCGGCACCGTGGGACGGCCCAGCCGCCGCGAGCACTGCGAGAGCAGCAGCACACCGTCACCGGCGATGTTGAAGGTGCCGCTGTTCAGCGTGCCCCGGCGCGCCTCGTGCGAGGCGATCCGCAGCACCTCGATCACGTCGTCCTCGTGCACGAACTGCAGCCGCGGGTCGTAGCCGAACACCGTCGGCAGCACCGGCAGCGCGAAGTAGGAGGCCAGCGGGGTGTCCACGGTCGGCCCGAGGATGTTGGCGAACCTGAACACGCACACGGCCACGTCCGGCCGCCGCCGCGCGAAGCCGCGGACGTATCCCTCGACCTCGACCGCGTCCTTGGCGAAGCCACCGCTGGGCAGGGACTTGGCCGGAGTCGTCTCGGTGAACACCGCCGGGTCACGGGAGGCGGAGCCGTAGACGTTGGTGCTGGACTTCACCACCAGCCGCTTGACGCTCGGCGACTTCTGGCAGGCGCCGAGCAGCTGCATGGTGCCGATGACGTTGGTCTCCTTGACCGTCGCCCGGCTGCCGCCGCCCAGCGCGGTGCCGGTGACGTCCATGTGGACGACCGTGTCGGCGCCGGTCTCGGCGAGAACCCGCGCGATGGTGGGCTGACGGATGTCCGCCTGGACGAAGTCGGCGCCGCCCAGATGGTGCTCCGGCGGGACCGCGTCCACGGCGACGACCCGGTCCACCTGCGCATCTCGCTGGATCCGCCGCACGAACCGGCCCGCGAGCCGGCGGGCCACTCCGGTCACCAGCACGACCTGTCCCACGATCAGCGCCTTCCTGTCGCACACCGCGTTCCCCGTGTACGCCAACCTATCGGGTCGGTGTTGCGCTGTGATGACCGCCGGCTGCACGAAGTGACGAAAATGCCCCCACCAGGTGAGGAACGCGTGCGGCCCCCCACCCGGTGAGGTGGGGGGCCGCGGTCACGCTCTCGCGATGCCGCGCACTGGATCATTCACTGGATCACGGCGCGACGGACGTCACTACTTCTTGTTGCGACGCTGGACGCGCGTGCGCTTCAGCAGCTTGCGGTGCTTCTTCTTGGCCATCCGCTTGCGCCGCTTCTTGATAACAGAGCCCACGACTACCCTCGCTCACTTCTCATCACTCGGTGTTTGGGCGCCATGGGCCCACACGACCTACGAGGGGTCAGCCTACCCGCAGGAGCGCCGCTCTTGTTAATCGAGGTGTCCGGAGGGACCCGGAGGTGCCCTGTACTGCCGATACGGATCCCTCCGGGCAATCTTCTGGTCGCTCGCCGTCAGGCGGTTTCCACCCCCACATAGCTCTCACGGAGGTACTCGTGAACCGCCTGCTCCGGGACGCGGAAGGACCGCCCGACCCGGATCGCGGGCAGATGACCGCTGTGCACCAGCCGGTACACGGTCATCTTCGACACTCGCATCACCGAGGCGACCTCCGCCACGGTAAGGAACTGAACCTCGTTCAGAGGCCTCTCGCCAGCTGCAGCCATGACACACCTGCACCTTCCGCACTCGACGGCCACCGGCTTCCCCTTCCGGTGACTCTTCGTCGCTGCGTGCTCACTCCCCAGACTAGGGGCGGGTGATGCAAGTGGGGAAGAGGTGCACCCATCGGCGGCCTACTGCGACAGACACGCTCGATCGAGCACGTAGCGGGCGAGCGGGCGGTAGTAGGCGGCCCGCACCCCGTCATCAAGCGGAACGACGACGGACACGCGCCCCTCCGCCTGCCCCACGAACAACGCGGGGTCGTCCGTATCGGCCAGCCCCATGGCCTCGAACCCCAGCTGACCTGCTCCGCAGACCCAGCCGTGGTCCCCGATCACCAGCTCGGGCAGCGGGCCGCCGGCGTCCGCGGCCGCCTCCAGCGCCAGCCGAACCGGGAGCGGCGAGTGCGAGTGTGCGCCGGGCTCACAACCGGGGCGTTCGCTCCCGGCCGGCCGCACCAGCCCGACGCCTCGTACGTAGGCGAGGCGGAACGTGCGTAGACCGAACCGGGTCGTTATGTCGACACAGCGACCCTGCGCCGGGGTGAGGACGGTACATCCCGCCGCCGACAACGCGTCCGCCAGCGCGGCGTAGAAGCCGAGCAGCCGATGCGGGTGCCCGGTGCCCAGGAGCACGCACGCGCCGCGTCGGGCGACCGCCCCGAGCCGGTCCGCGAAGGCCCCCAGGGCGACGAGCGTCAGCTCCGGGTCGATCACGTCACGGCCGACGGTGTGCCGCGGATCGGCCGAGACCCCGCACCTTCGCGCCATCAGCTCGATCAGATCCCGGTGCCCCCACGCCCGTTCGGGATCGATTCCGATCAGCGTCCGGGGGTCCCGGGCCGCGAACAGCCGATAGCTGCGCAGGCTGGCCTCCCGGGTGGTGGCCACGACCCCGGCCAGTCCGGCACCCACCAGATGGGCACGCAGTGCGGCGGTGTTCAACACGAGTGCGATGGTGGCGGAGGGAGAGCGGGGGCGTACCGGGAACCACGGAACACCCCACGGTCGGCCTAACACAGAGATGACGGCAGGGACTCGACCGCCTACGCCAGCAACCCGCGCAACGGGAACACCGCACGCCGAGTCGCCAGGATCGCCTGGTCCAGCCGGTCCGCCGGGTCGTACCCCGCCTCCCAGTCCGCCCAGGACACCGGCCACCGCCCGTCCGTCATCCGCATCGGCCCCAACTGCCGGGTCCGCGCGTACGCTTCCTGCCGCCAGCTCTCCGGGATCACCGTCTCCGGCTCCACCGGCCGCCCCGCCGCGATCCCCACCAGATGCGCCCACGAGCGCGGTACGACCTCCACCACCGCGTACCCGCCCCCGCCCAGCGCGACCCACCGCCCGTCCGCGTACTCGTGCGCCAGGTCGTGGCAGGCCAGCTGCACCGCCCGCTGCGCGTCCAGCGACACCGCCAGGTGCGCCAGCGGGTCCTCGAAGTGCGTGTCGGCGCCGTGCTGCGTCACCAGCACCTGCGGCCGGAAGTCGGCGAGCAGCTCCGGCACCACGGCGTGGAACGCCCGCAGCCAGCCCCGGTCCCCCGTCCCCGCCGGCAGCGCGACGTTCACGGCCGACCCCTCCGCCCGCTCGGCGCCCGTCTCCTCCGGCCAGCCCGTCTGCGGGAACAGCGTCCGGGGATGCTCGTGCAGCGAGACCGTCAGCACCCGGGGGTCCTCCCAGAACGCCGCCTGCACGCCGTCCCCGTGGTGCACGTCGACATCGACGTACGCGACCCTCTCGGCCCCCAGTTCGAGCAGCCGCGCGATCGCCAGCGCCGCGTCGTTGTAGACGCAGAACCCCGAGGCCGAGCCCGGCATCGCGTGGTGCAGCCCGCCCGCGAAGTTCACCGCGTGCGACGCGTCCCCGTGCCAGACCGCCTCCGCCGCCCCCACCGACTGCCCGGCGATCAGCGCGGACACCTCGTGCATCCCGGCGAAGGCCGGATCGTCCAGCGTCCCCAGCCCGTACGACCCGTCCGCCGACGCCGGATCCACCGACGCGGCCTTCACCGCCTCGATGTAGTCCTCCCGGTGGACCAGCCGCAGCGTCGACTCCCCGGCCGGCTTGGCCGCCACCACCTGCGTCTCCCGGTCGAGCCCGAGGGCGCCGACCAGTGTCCGGGTCAGGGCCAGGCGGACCGGATCCATCGGATGGTCCCGCCCGAAGTCATACCCCGTTACTGCCTCGTCCCACATCAGCTGTGCGCGGCCGCTCATGCCCGCCACCGTATCGGTCCGGTTGAGCCTCGAACGACCTGGCGTACACCAACGTCACCAGCACCAACACCATCGGCACCAGCATCGCCCCGCGATAGCTCCACGCGTCGCCCAGCGCCCCCACCAACGGCGAACCGATCAGAAAGCCGACGTAATTGAAGATGTTGAGCCGCGCGACGGCCGCATCCGAAGCCCCCGGGAACAACCGTCCCGCCGCCGCGAACGTCTGCGGCACCAGCACGCACAGCCCCAGGCCCAGCAGCGTGAACCCGAGCATCCCGGCCCACGCCCCGGGCGCCGAGGCCACCACCGCGAACCCGCCGGCCGCCACCAGCGTCCCGAGCCGTACGACCGTCACGGCCCCGAACCGCCGCACCCCGAAGTCCCCGATGGCCCGCCCCAGCAGCGTGGTCACCATGTACACGTTGTACGGCACCGTCGCCAGCTGCTCCGAGCTGCCCAGCACGTCCTTCAGATACTTCGCGCTCCAGTTGGAGACGGTCGAGTCCCCGATGTACGCGAAGGTCATCACCAGGCACAGCGGCAGCAGCAGCCTGAAGACGACACCCCCGCCCTTGGTGCCCGGCTCCTCCGGGGGCGCCGGATCCCCGTCCACGTACCAGCGGCTCCCCACGAGCGTCGCCGGCAGCAGCACCGCCACCACCGGCAGATACGACACCCACAGCGCCAGATGCCAGTGCGCCCCGACCCAGGCCAGCGAGGCCCCCAGGATCCCGCCCAGGCTGTACACGGCATGGAAGCTGAGCATGATGCTGCGCCCGTACGACCGCTGGAGGCTCACCCCGAGCATGTTCATGGAGGCGTCCAGCACGCCCACGGCCAGCCCGAACGCCGCGAGGGCGGCGGCCATCCCGGCGAGGCGGTCCCCCGCCCCCACCCCGAGCAGGGCCAGCAGGACCACCGGCTGGGACCAGCGCAGCAACCGGCTGGGCCGCACCCGCCTCACCAGCTGCTCGGTGGTCACGCTGCCGACTCCGGCGAGGATCGGCACGGCCGCCAGGAAGACCGGCAGCAGGGCGTCGGAGACGCCGTAACGGTCCTGGATGGCGGGAATGCGCGTCACGAGAAGGGCGAAGGTGACGCCCTGGGCGAAGAAGCCGAACGCCAACGAGGCCCTACCGCGCCGCAGCACTTCTGTCATGGCGGCGAGCGTAGGGCCCCGGGCTACCGGTGGGTAGATCCGGTCAAAGATGAATTCTGCTCAGCTTCGCCGGGTCACTCGGCGGCGGCACCGGCCACCGTGAGGGCGGAAGCGGAGGGCGGGGTCACAGTCGCGCGGTCGGTGGCGGTGGATGCGGTGGCGGTGGACGCGGTGCGACCGGTCTCCGCGAGGAGCATCCGCGCCATCGGCCCGGCGGCGAGCGCCCCGCTCACGAGGAACCCGATCACCATCGCGGCCATCATGATCACGTTCCCGAGCCACACCATGGTGTCCACGGGCAGCGTGTAGGCCCCCACGACGCGCACCACGCACTCACCGAGCAGCACCACGCCCCACACCAGCGAGAACACCTTCTCGGCGCGCCGGAACTCCGCCGAGCCGCCCACCAGCCGCGCCCACGCGGCCTCGCGCTCCGCGTCCCCCTTCAGCAGCCAGGGCTTCATGCCCTCGGTCATCATCGGCCTGCCCAGTGCCACCGACACCAGGATCCCGATGCCGATCGCGCTGCTCACCCCGCTGTCCTTGGCGAGCATCAGCCGCGGGTCGCCGGCTACGAGGCTGAGCAGCAACCCGACCACGTTGACGAAGAGAATGAGCGCGGCGACCGCGTTGACCCTGCGCTCCCTGACCGCGCTCCACCCGGTCCGCAGGGCGGGCACCACACTGCTCCACCCCAGGGCCGCGAGCGTGCTCATCCCGAACGCGTCCTTGAGCAGGTAGTACCCACCGACCGGCACCGCCACGTCCACCAGCAGAGGGCCGAGCTTCGCGCGCTTCGTGTTCGTCGTCATGTCCTCAGCTTCGCGGCTGAGAGGGGTCCTCCAGTAGAAACGATCGTCCGGAGGTCCGCATGACAAATGTCAGCCCCGAGCCGATGGCCCCGGTCATATCAGCAGGTCAGCCAACTCGCCCATGGCGGAGAAGAGTTGTGTGGCCGCGGCGAGCCTGGTCGCGGGCGTCATCCCGGTGAACCCGAACACGTCCATCCCGGCCACCACGGCCGCCTCCACGCCGAGCGGGGAGTCCTCGACGACCAGACACCGCTCGGGCTCTACGCCCATCCGTCCGGCCGCGTACAGGAAGAGGTCGGGCGCCGGCTTGCCGCGTCCCACGTCCTGCGAGCTGAAGATGCGCTCCTCCTCGAACCACCGGTCGAGTCCGGTCGTCCGGTGCCCCACCCGGATCCGCTCATGACTGCCCGACGACGCCACGCAGTACGGCACCCCGTCCGCCGCCAGCTTTTCCAGCACCCCGGTGACACCGGCGACCGGCTTCAACTCCCGCTCGAACGCGGCGAAGACGCGGGCGTGAAAGACGTCGTCGAAGTCGTCCGGCAGCCGCCTGCCCGTCCGCTCCAGGACGAGGTCGTGCACCCGGTGCATGGCCGACCCCATGTAGTCGCGGATGGAGTCCTCGTAGGAGGTGGGGTGCCCCAGCTCGGTCAGGTAGGCGGCGAGCAGCCGGTTGGAAATCGGCTCGCTGTCGACGAGGACGCCGTCGTTGTCGAAGATGACGAGGTCATAGCGCATGCAGTCGAGCATAAACGCAGAAAGGCCCACGCCATC
>NZ_JAVACL010000019.1:0-151176 GCF_032658145.1 Streptomyces sp. MK7 | reverse complement strand
TCTTCCACCGGCCCCCGTGGTTGGGGCGCCCCCCCCCCCCCCCCCCCCCCCGCCACCGGCATGTCCGCATACGTTCGTCCCGTTGTGAGCCGCCGACGCGACGGCGGCTCCCGGTAGGCGGAGACGGAAGAGATCGGGGGTGCACGCGTGCGCATCGGACTGGTGACGGAGGGTGGCTATCCATATGTGAGCGGTGACGCCGGGCTCTGGTGCGAACGGCTCGTGCACGGGCTCGGGCAGCACGAGTTCGACCTCTACGCGCTCAGCCGCACCCGGCAGCAGGAGGACGAGGGCTGGGTTCCGCTGCCGCGGCAGGTCGGCCGGGTCCGCACGGCCCCCCTGTGGACGGCGGAGGACGACGGTGTGCGGTACGGGCGCCGGGCGCGCCGGCGCTTCACCGAGTGCTACGGGGAGTTGGCGGCGACCCTGTCCGGGGCGGGCGGCACCGAAGACGGCGGCGCGGAAGGCGGCCCTGAAGGCGACGCGGCCGGTCCGGGCGGCCCGGACCATGAGGCGGACCGTTTCGCCAGTGCGCTGTACGGACTGGCGGAACTCGCCCGGGACGAGGGCGGCCTCGTGGGCACGCTGCACTCGGAAACCGCCGTCCGGGCGCTGGAACGCGCCTGTCGCGCGCCCGGCGCCATGCGTGCGGCACGCGAGGCGCGCGTACCCGATCTGCTCGCCGTCGCCGCGCACCTGGAGCACGCCCTGCGCCCCCTCGCGCTCGACTGGTACGAGGACGACGGCCTCGGCGCCGCCGACCTCTGCCACGCCGCGGCCGGCGGCACCGCGGCCCTGCCGGGCCTGCTCGCCCGCCACTTCTGCGACGTCCCGCTGCTGGTCACCGAGTACGGCGTGCCCCTGCGCGCGCACTACCTGGCCACCGGCGCCGACGGAACCGCTCCGGCCGTACGGGCGCTGCTCGCCGCCTTCCACGGCAGGCTCGCCACCGAGGTCTACCGGCAGGCCACCGTCATCACCCACGGAAACGCCCACACCCGGCGCTGGCAGGAGCGCTGCGGCGCCGACCGCGCCAGGCTGCGCACCGTCCATCCCGGCATGGACGCCGCCGCGTTCGCCGAGGTCGGCGAGGAACCGGAGGCCGTCGACGCGGACACGCTGGTATGGGTCGGCCGTGTCGACCCCGCCAAGGACCTGGTGTCGCTGCTGCACGCCTTCGCCGAGGTCCGCAGGGCCGAGCCGAAGGCCCGGCTGCGCATCGTGGGCGGGGCGTCCGGCCCCGACGGGGTGGCCTACCTGGGTCACTGCAAGGCACTGGCCGCCCAGTTGTTCCCCGACGAGGCCGAGGGGCCGCACACCGTGGGCGACAACCCGGTGTCCTTCGAGGAGATCGGCGGACCAGAGACCCCGACCCTCGCCGACGCGTACGCCTCGGGCGCCGTGACCGTCCTGTCGAGTGTCGTCGAGGGCTTCCCGGTCGGTCTCGTCGAGGCCATGTTCTGCGGCTGTGCGACCGTCTCCACGGACGTCGGTGCGGTCGTCGAGGTCATCGGCGGTACGGGGCTGGTGGTGCCCCCGCGCAATCCGCGGGCGCTCGCCGAGGCGTGCGTGACACTCCTGCGCGACCCGGAGCGCCGTGCCCGCCTGGGCGCCGCCGCGCGCGCCCGCGCACTCGAACTGTTCACCGTCGAGCAGAACATCGCAGCGTTTCACGGCATCTACCTCGAGATCGTCTCGCGCTGCCCGGTCCGGCGCGTCGTCCTGGACGACTCCGGCGAACCGCTCCCGTTCGCCACCCCGGCCGAGGCCCACGTCCCCGGCCACTGGACCGGCACGGCCGCCTCAGCACCCACCACGGCCCCAGCAGTCCCCACCGCCCCAGCAGCCCCCACGGCCCCGGCCGCACCCCGCCCGGGCCCCGCCTGGGCGAACGCCGCCTCCGTCCGGCCCGCGGCCCCCACATCCACCACGGAGGCCGCCCGATGACCACAACCGGAGAACCCGGCCACCCGTTCACCCCCGCCACCCCACAGCCGCGCCCGGCCCCCGACCACGCCGAGGGGTTACGCCCCGGTTCCGCCGCCGGCGAGCAGGATCGCTCCGTCACGGCCGTCGGCACGCACCCTCACTCCGCCCCCGGCCTCGGTGAACCATCGCGCCTCGGCGCCGGTGCGGCTGACGGTGGTGCGGCACCCGACTCCGGGGCCGCCTCCGAGCGGCGCGTGCCCGGGGCCGCTCGGCGCGGTGCCGTCGATCCCGTCAAGGCGCTGCTGCACCGTCACCGTGACCTGTGCGAACGAGCCGTCGACCCCCTGGAGATCGCGGCCGGTCTCGAGGCGCACGGCGTCACCGACCGCACCGCCGCCCGCTTCCGTCACCGTGACGTCTTCTCCTTGGCCGAGGAGATGTACGCCCGCGTCTCCCGTGCCCCGGAGGCACCGCCGGCCCCCGAAACCACCGACGTACCCAGGATGGCCGTCGACCGGGTCGTGCTCAGCCTGCTGCCCGGCGCCCTGTGCGCGGCAGCGGTGACCGGGCTGCGTCTGACCGAGTGCCGGACCCGCCTGGCGGTGGCCGTGGCCGGAGTCCTCGGCGTGGCCCTGGGCGTACGCGCCCTGCTCCGCCGCGGCCCCCTCGGCACGCTCGTACACACACCGGCCGGCACCTCCACGCCCGGCACACGCGCCTGGACGTACTGGCTGATCGCCTACGCCGTCCTCGGTGACGGCCTGCTCGGCGCGGCCGTCACCGGCGGTCCCGACGGACTTCCCGACGGCACCGCGACCGGCCCCTGGCCCCTGGGCATCGCCCCCGCACTGGCCCTCGCGCTGGGCTGCGCCCCGGCGGCCTGGGCCGCGCACCTCTTCGCCGTACGCGCCCGGCGCCGGCTGGCGGCCAGCCGCGGCCTGGAGGAGTTCGCCGCGTCCGTACGCCCTCTGCTCCTGGCCGCGTTCGGACTGTTCCTGGGCGCCCTGGCCGCCCTGCTCGCCGTGTGCGGTGCCGTCCTGCACCAGCCCGCCGAGCCTGCCCCGGCCCTGACGCTCGGCGCTCTGCTGCTGCTCGCCCGGCTCCTCACCATCCACGGCTTCACCCGTGCCCCGGCCGTGGCCCTGGCGGCAGCGGCCACGGTCGAGGCGGTCGCCCAGGCGAGCGTCTTCGCCGCCCGTCTCCCCGGCTGCGGCCCGTTCGCCACCCCGGTCGACACCCTGGTCGCCGCCTGGGGTCCTGGCTGCGTACCCGCCCTCGCCTGCGGCACCGCGGCCCTGGCCCTCCTGGTTCACGCGACCCGGGCCCTGAGCAGGGCCTCGGCACATGCCCGAGCGGAGGGACAGCCGTGACGAGCACCGGGCCGACCCCGCACAGCCCCGGCCGTCCGCGTCCTGCCTCCGGGCGGACCCGGCGGGCCCCGGACGCCGCGCGGTGCGGGGCCCACCCACACCGACGTACCCATGGACGCGATCGCACCAGGTCGGAGCCGCAGGCAGATCCGGCCTGCCGGCCGCGGGCGTCCGGCCGCACAGCCGGAGCCGAACGCACCACCCTCTTGAAGGAGAACACCACATGACCACCGCCCGATCCGGAGCGTCCGGAGCATCCGGAGCCACCGGAGCGCACACCCCGGGAGCCGCCCGATGAGGGTTCTGCTGATCGGAGCCAACGGATACCTCGGCCGCTTCGTCGCCGACCGCCTGCTCGCCGACCCGGCCGTCCAGCTCACCGCCCTCGGCCGCGGCGACGACGCCGACGTCCGCTTCGACCTCGCCACGGGCAGCCCCGGTGCCCTGACCCGCTTCCTGGACGCGGTCCACCCCGGAGTCGTCATCAACTGCGCCGGAGCCACCCGGGGCGGAGCCCGCGAACTCACCCGGCACAACACCGTCGCCGTCGCCACCATCTGCGAGGCGCTGCGCCGCAGCGGCTGCGGTGCCCGCCTGGTGCAGATCGGCTGCAGCGCCGAGTACGGCCCCAGCCAGCCCGGATCCTCCACCGCCGAGGACGCCGTGCCGCGCCCCGGAGGCCCGTACGGGGTCAGCAAGCTCGCCGCCACCGAACTGGTCCTCGGCTCGGGCCTCGACGCCGTCGTGCTCCGCGTGTTCTCGCCCGCCGGGCCCGGCACCCCGGCCGGCTCGCCGCTCGGCCGGCTCGCCGAGGCCATGCGCCGCGCCATGCAGGCCGGCGACGGCGACCTCAAGCTGGGCGGGCTGGGCACCCAGCGCGACTTCGTCGACGTACGCGACGTGGCCCGTGCCGTGCACGCCGCCTCGCTCTCGGCCGCCCAGGGCGTCATCAACATCGGCTCGGGGCGTGCCGTCCGGCTGCGCGACGCCGCCTCGGTCCTGGCCCGCGTGGCCGGATACGGCGGTGCGCTCCATGAACTCGACGCCCCGCACGGCAGCCATCTCAGGTCCTCGATCGGGCACCCCCGCACCGACCCGGAGCACCCTTCCCCGGCCGCGTACCCGTACCCCGACGGCTGCGGCAGCTGGCAGCAGGCCGATGTGCGCACCGCGCGGGACCGGCTCGGCTGGCGGCCCCGGATCAGCCTCGAAGAGTCCCTCGCCGACATCTGGATGGAAGCGGCATGCCGTATCTGACCAGCACTCCACCGGGCACCTCGAGCACCGACGTCCGTACCGGCCTCGGCGCCCCCGGCTGTGCCCACCCCCTGCTCGCCCCGGCCGAGTGGAACACGCTCACCCGGCCGGGCACGCCCCTGCACTGGGTCGTCCTCGACGTCGCCGACGGCCCCGGCGTCCAGCCCGACCCGCACTGCCTGGACGTGGCCGGACGCCTGCGCAACGCGGGTGTCCGCGTCCTCGGCCGCATCGACGGCGCCCACGGCGCGCGGTCGCGGATCGACGTGATCGCCGACGCCCACCGCTACCTCGAGTGGTACCGGGTCGACGGCTTCCTCCTGGACCGCTGCCCCGTCGACCGCACAGGGCTGCCCGAGACCCGCCGCACGGTCACCTCGCTCCGGGCGCTGACTGACGATGCCCACATCGTCCTCGGCCACGGCACCCATCCGCATCCCGGCTACGCCGAGAACGCCGACCAGTTGGTGACCTTCAGCGGGGCCTGGAGCGACTACCGCTTCTCGCAGGCGCCGGAGTGGACCGCCGACTATCCGCCCGAGCGTTTCTGCCACTTCGTGCACGGCGTCCCGCGCGGTCATCTGGATGAGGCGCTGCGCATCGCCCGCTGGCAGGGTGCGGCGACGATCTGGCTCACCGACCGCACGGACCGCGGCGGCCGGGCCGACGCCTGGGAGAACCTGCCCGGCTACTGGGACGAAATCGTCTCGCGGGTCGGACCAGGTGTCTCGGAATGAAGGAGGCCGTGGCAGTGTTACGAGAAGAACAACCGTAGTGATTGACCGACCAACGGAGTCCCCGTGTCGCTGCCACCCCTGGTCGAGCCAGCTGATGAGCTCACCGTAGACGAGGTCCGCAGGTACTCCCGCCACCTGATCATCCCGGATGTCGGGATGGACGGGCAGAAGCGGCTGAAGAACGCCAAGGTGCTCTGTGTGGGCGCCGGTGGCCTGGGCTCGCCGGCGCTGATGTACCTGGCCGCGGCGGGCGTCGGCACGCTCGGCATCGTGGAGTTCGACGAGGTCGACGAGTCGAACCTGCAGCGTCAGATCATCCACAGTCAGTCCGACATCGGCCGCTCCAAGGCCGAGTCCGCGCGCGACACCATCACGGGCATCAACCCGTACGTGAACGTCGTCCTTCACGAGGAGCGGCTCGAGGCCGACAACGTGATGGACATCTTCAGCCAGTACGACCTGATCATCGACGGCACGGACAACTTCGCGACCCGTTACCTGGTCAACGACGCGTGCGTGCTGCTGAACAAGCCGTACGTGTGGGGTTCGATCTACCGCTTCGACGGCCAGGCCTCGGTCTTCTGGTCGGAGCACGGTCCCTGCTACCGCTGCCTCTACCCGGAGCCCCCGCCCCCCGGCATGGTTCCCTCCTGCGCCGAGGGCGGCGTCCTGGGCGTGCTGTGCTCGTCCATCGGCTCCATCCAGGTCAACGAGGCCATCAAGCTCCTGGCGGGGATCGGCGAGCCCCTGGTCGGCCGCCTGATGATCTACGACGCCCTGGAGATGCAGTACCGCCAGGTCAAGGTCCGCAAGGACCCCGACTGCGCGGTCTGCGGCGAGAACCCCACCGTGACCGAGCTCATCGACTACGAGGCCTTCTGCGGCGTCGTCTCCGAGGAGGCCCAGGCGGCGGCCGCCGACTCCACGATCACTCCGAAGCAGCTCAAGGAGTGGATCGACGACGGCGAGAACATCGAGCTCATCGACGTCCGCGAGCCGAACGAGTTCGAGATCGTCGCCATCCCGGGCGCCCGTCTGATCCCGAAGAACGAGTTCCTCATGGGCACCGCCCTGGAGAGCCTCCCGCAGGACAAGAAGATCGTCTTGAACTGCAAGACGGGCGTCCGCAGTGCGGAAGTCCTCGCCGTACTGAAGTCCGCGGGCTTCGCCGACGCCGTCCACGTCGGCGGCGGCGTCATCGGCTGGGTCAACCAGATCGAACCGCACAAGCCGGTGTACTGATCATTCTTTCCGCTGGCCGGCGGAACACCAGAGGCCCACGGCTCTGACCAGCTCAGATGCCGTGGGCTTCTGTCGTCGGTCGCCGTCGGTCGTCGTCGGGCGGCGTCGCACGGCCCGGAGACGGCCCGGCGGCTGCCGCTGGACCAGCCTGCCCTTCTGGATGTTCCGGGAAGGGATGTCCTTGGGCCGGGGTCCAGACGAGAATCCCGGCCCGATTACGGCGGGCCGGGATTCTGTGTTGTGCGCCTGGCCGGAGGGCGCCGGCCCGATTACGGCGGGCCGGGGTTGTCCAGCATGTGCATCACGCGGTTGCTGTTTTTAGTATCCGCCGTCGTATCCGCCGTCGTATCCGCCGTCGTATCCGCCGTCGTATCCGCCCCCGTCGTGGCGCTTGACGACGCGGAAGCTGCCGACGACTCCGTTCCTGACCTTCACGCCGCCTCTCACGTCGTCCTCGTCGTGGTGCTCGCCCTTCTCGTGGTGCCTGCCCTTGTCGTGGTGCCTGCCCTTGTCGTGGTGCCTGCCCTCGTCGTGGCGCTCGTCCTCGTCGTGGTGCCTGCCCTCCTCGCAGTTCTCGTCCTCGTCCTCGTCATGGATCTTCGGGCAGACGTTGTTGGCCTCGCTGTGGGGGCCGACGGTGGCGATGGGGGCGCCGTTGTCGCAGGTGACCCCGCGGAAGAACTCGACGGTGTTGCGGCTGTCGTTGCGAATGTTGAAGCTCGTGGAGCCCAGGCCGCTGATGACGACCATGCAGCCGTCGGGGCGGCCGGAGAATTCACGCTCGTTGATGTGGATCCTGCCCTCCTTGTGATGGCGCCTGCCCTCGTGCTCGTTGCCCCCGTGCTCGTTGCCCCCGTGCTCGTTGCCTTCGTTGCCCTTGCCGGTGTTGCCGCCCTCTCCGCCCATGGGTGCCTGGGCGGCGATGGCGGTCGGGGCCACCTGCGCCTGGGGGGCGGGAGCGGCGGTGGCGTAGGTGATGCCGGTCGCGGTCAGTGCCGCGACGGCCGCGACTGCCGTGGCGATCGCGTGGGAACGGGTCATGATCATGTTCTTTTCTCTCCTTCTCAGATGCAGAGGCAGGCCCGCAGTGACAGCCGGTGCGTGATTGAACGTACTAACACCCCCTATTGCTGTCATATCGAGCAAATCGGGACCCCCGGCTTCGTGGGGCTGATCGGGTGTGCAGAGGCCCTCTACACCGCTCCGAAGAAGAAATGATTGACCGTCAAAATCCTTTGCCACAGGGGAAATTGAATGGCAATTAGCCCCTACAGGTGATCTTCTGACGCCTGCTCACCCGCTGTGGCGGTGGGCCGCCGGGAAGTGTCGGCGAGTCGCTGCTTGACGTGGCACGGGCGCGATGCTGTCCGACGTCCCCGGCCGGCTGCGCCGAGCGTTCGAGCATGCCGTGCGGATCGACAGCGCCGGAGAGCGACCGCACACCGGCCAGGATGCGGCGCAGCGGCTGTTGCTACGGCGCACGGCCGGATTCGTGGGCGTAGTGGTCTGCTGGATGATGCTCATCGGCCTGGCATCGCATCAGCTGATGCCGCCCCTCTTGTTGGTTCCGGTGGTAGTCGGCTTCGTCCGCGACTCTCCGGCTTCCGGCCGTGCACGAGTGGATCGGGGTGACGCTGCCGGCGGGGGGACGTGGGTGCCAGGGGGTGTCCGCGGCCCCCGCCGTCGTCAGGAGCAGACCTTGCCGTTTCTCGGTACCGAGCCGTAGAGGAGGTAGGCGTTCACTGTCGAGTCCACGCAGTCGCTGCCGCTGCCGTAGGCTCCGTGGCCCTCGCCCTTCCAGGTGAGTTCGACTCCGACGCCCTTGCCGAGTTCGTCCGCCATTTTCTTCGCGCCCTCGTAGGGGGTCGCCGGGTCCCCGGTGTTGCCGATCACCAGGATGGGGGCCGCCCCCGGCGCGCTGACCTGAGGGGTGTCGTACTGTCCGGGCACCGGCCAGTCGTGGCACCAGCCGGCCGTGTCCCAGGCCATGTACTCGCCGAAGACGGGCGAGATCTTCTCGAATCGGGGCAGCAGCTTCCTCGTCTGTTCGGGGGTCGGCCGCTGCTTGTCGTCCAGGCACGATATGACCCGTTGGGCGTGGGTCGTCGTGCCGTAGTGGCCCGAGGTGTCGCGCTCGTTGTAGGCGTCGGCCAGCGACAGCAGTCCGGAGCCGTCCCCCTTCTCCGCCGCGTCCAGGGCACCGGTCAGCGCCGGCCAGCTGTTCTTGCTGTACAGCGGGGTGACGATGCCGGTCAGTGCCAGTGTCTGCGTCAGCTTCCGCCCGGAAGGTGTGGGCAGCGGCTTGGCGTCGAGTCGCCTCAGCAGGCCGGCGATCCTCCGTGAGCCCCCCTCGGGATCCTCGCCGGTGGACTTCAGGTAGTCGTTCAGCGCCCGCTGGAAGCCCAGGGTCTGGTTCATGGCGTGGCCCACCGAGTCGGCGGTCGGGTCGACGACCGCGTCCAGCACCAGCCGCCCCACGTGCCGCGGGAACAAGTGGGCGTACACGCCGCCGAGTTCCGTGCCGTAGGAGATGCCGAAGTAATGCATCGTCCGGTCACCGAGGACCTGCCGGATCAGGTCCATGTCGCGGGCCGTGTCGATCGTGGAGACGTGTGCGAGCAGCTTTCCGGCGGCCTTGGCGCAGCCCCTGCCGAAGTCGGCCGCGTCCTCGAGGTAGGTCCGTTCCTCAGCCGGGGTGTCCGGTGTCGCGTCGATCGCCTCGGCGGCCCGGATCCGCCGGTCGTCGCGGCAGCGGACGCCCTCACTCGCGCCGACCCCGCGCGGGTCCCAGCTCACCAGGTCGTATCGCTGCCGTAGGGCGCCGACCGCGGAGCCGTACGCCGGCAGTGTGGCCACGCCGGAGCCGCCGGGACCGCCGAAGTTGAACAGCAGCGAACCGGTGCGCTCACCGGTGGCCTTCGCCCGGATGAGGGCGATGCCGATGGTCTCGCCGTCCGGCCGGGACCAGTCCAGCGGCGCCCTGAGCGTCGCACACCGCCAGTCGCCGCCCGGCGCGGGCGAGCCGGAGCCGGCCTTGCAGCGGCCCCAGTCGAGCCGCTGCGCGGTGAGCGAGGCGGGCAGCGGCCGGGACGACACGGCGTCGTCCGGTGACGCCGTCGGTGTGGCCGCCGGGCCGGAGCGGCCCTTCCCCTTGCCCTCGCCGGTGTCCCCGCCTCCACCGGTTGATCCGCTGCCGCACCCGGCCAACAGCACCGCGGCGGCGACCACGGCCGTCCACTGCATGAGACGCGACATGGCGCATCCCCCCTCCCCAACTCCCGCGGATCGGCCGCGGGTAAGCACGTCAGGCCATGGTAGGCGGCCGCCACCACATCCGTGGAACCCTGTGGATAACCTTCTGACCTGGTCTTTTGTGGCTAGGAGCAGACCGTCCCGGCCGCCGGGGCCTTGCCGTCGAGCAGGTAGGCGTTCACCACGTTCTGCACGCACTTGTTCTTGCTGTCGTACGCGCCGTGTCCCTGTCCCTTGTAGGTGAGTTCGACGGCGACGCCCTTGCCCAGCGCGTCCACCATCTTCTTCGCTCCCTCGTACGGGGTCGCGGGGTCGCCGGTGTTGCCGACGACGAGGATCGGCGCCGACCCGGGCGCGCTCACATCGGGATGGTCGGCCGCGCCGGGCACCGGCCAGTGGGTGCAGGTGAGCATGGACCAGGCCAGGAAGTCCCCGAACAGCGGGGAGACGGCCCGGAACTCGGGGAGCTTCCGCTCCACATAGGCCGTGTCGTACCGCTGTTTGTCGTCGGAGCAGTTGATGGCGACGTTCGCGGCGGTGAGGTTGCTGTATTCCCCGTTCTCGTTGCGGCCGTTCAGCGCGTCGGACAGCAGCATCAGGATCCTGCCGTCGCCGGCGTAGGCCTGCTGCAGTCCCTCGGTGAGCGGTGACCACAGCTCCTTGGAGTACAGGGCCTGGGCGATGCCGTTGGTCGCGGCGCTCTCGGTCAGCTGGCGCGGGAACATACCGGGGATCGGTTTGGCGTCGAGCTTCTTGAGCAGCGCCGCGACGCGGTTCTGGACGTCCTGTGCGGAGTTCCCGATGGGGCACTTCGTGGTTGTGTCGGACACGCAGGCGCGCGCGAAGTTGTCCATGGCCAGCTGGAAACCGCGGGCCTGGCCGAGCGAGGTCTGCTCGGGGGTCTGGGTGGGGTCGACGACCGCGTCGAGCACGGCGCGGCCCACGTGCCGGGGGAACAGGTGGGCGTACACACCGCCGAGTTCGGTGCCGTAGGAGATGCCGAAGTAGTACATCCTGGGGTCGCCGAGGACCTGGCGCATGAGATCCATGTCGCGGGCCGCGTCGGTGGTGCGCACATGCGGAAGGATCTTCGCGGAGTTCTTCTCGCAGCCCGCGTTGAACTGCTCGATGTTCTTCAGGTACGTGTTCTGCTCGGCCTGGTCGTCGGGCGTCGCGTCCTGCTGGAAGTACTGGTCGAGCCGCGCGTCGCTCTCGCAGCGCACACCCGCGCTGCGGCCCACCCCACGCGGGTCGAAGCTGACCAGGTCATAGCGGGTGCGCAGCTTGGCGTAGTCCTGGGCGAACGAGGGCAGCGCGCTCACACCGGATCCACCCGGACCGCCGAAGTTGAAGATCAGCGACCCGATGCGCTTGCCGGGTCCGCTCGCCTGCGCCCGGATCAGGGCGATGTCGATCGTGTCGCCCTTGGGCTTGCTCCAGTCCAGGGGAGCCTTCATGGTCGCGCACTGCCACTTGGCGCCGCCGGGCAGCGGGGAGGGAGCCGCGCCGCCGCCCTCGGACCCGGACGGGGCGGGGCAGTCCGTCCACTGAAGCTTCTGGGCCGTGAGATCCCCCTCGTCGGGGCCTTCCTCGGGTGTCGCGCCGTCGCAGCCCGTCGCAAGGGCGGAGAGCAGGACGACGGTTGCGGTCAGGGCGGCTGCGCGCAGCCCGCGGGGGCTCTGCATGTCTCCATCCTCGCGCCGAGGGCAGTCTCCCGCGCCGCGACGCGAGCCGTCCGGAGTAAGTACGACCCGCTTGCCACAGAACGAATCCTGAGTCGCGGGAAGCCCTTGAGGCACAAGGAGCTTGAGCCACAAGAGGCTTGAGCGACAGAGAACCCTGGAGCTACATGAAGCCCTTGAGCCACAGAAAACCCTAGAGCTACAGGAAGCTCTTGAGCTACAAGGATCCCTTGCGCGTCAGATGGTTGAAGGCCAGCCAGCCCGGCAGCACCGGCAGCCACAGCGTCAGCAGCCGGAACATCAGTACCGCGGGAGCGGCCACCTCCTTGGGCAGACCCACGGCGATCAGACCGACCGTGAGGGTCGCCTCGACGGCGCCCACGCCACCAGGAGTCGGGGCGGCCGAGCCGAGCGCGTTGCCGGCCAGGAAGACGACGGCGACGCTGGCGATGCTCAGTGAGGTCGACTCGTCCCCGAACGCCCGGACGGAGGCGTCCAGGCACATCACGAAGCAGGCGGTCAGCAGCAGCATGCCGCCGATGCCCGTGATCAGCTTCTGCGGCCGCTGCAGCACGTCCAGCATGCGCGGCACGACACCCGCGAAGAGCGACCGTACGCGCGTGGCGACGAACTTGCGCAGGAACGGCACCGAGGTGACCACCAGCACCAGCACGGCGACGGTCAGCAGCCCCGCGATGACCGTCCGGGACGGCGACAGCGACGGCGTCTTCTCGGTGCCGGTCAGGTAGCCGAACGACAGCAGCATCAGGATGTGACAGCCGAGCCCGAACAGCTGCGACGCGCCGACACTCGCCACCGCGAGCCCCGGTCGTACGCCGGCGCGTTGCAGGAAGCGCGTGTTGAGGGCCACACCACCGACCGCCGCCGGCGCCACGATCTTCACGAACGACCCGGCGACCTGGGCCGCCACCGTCCGCGGGAACGGAACCCGCTCCGGCACGAATCCCAGCAGCGCCATGGCCGCAGCCACGTAGCTGAACGCCGAGAACAGCACCGCGGCCGCCAGCCAGCCCCACTGCGCGTTGGCGAAGAGGGTGCCGAACTCGATGTGCGTGAGCTGCGTCAGCAGGTAGTACGCGCCGATGGCACCGGCGATGAAACTGATCAGCGTGCGCGGCCGCACCCGCTCCAGGCGGGCCGGCTCGACCGGCGCCTGCGGCCTGATCCGCAGCACCTGGTGGCGGATCTGGGTGAGCAGATCCTCCTCGCGGGCCTCGTCCAGGGCCTCGTCCATGGCCCGCTTCTGCGCCCGTGCCTCGGCCCGCTCGGCCTTCTTCTCCGTCTTCCTGTCCGGCTTGTCGAGGACGACCCCGGTGACGCTTCCGGTGGTGTCCTGGGCAGCCTGCTCCAGCCGGGCCTGCTTGTCCTTCCCTGACGCCTCGAGGACCGCCTCGCGCTCCCGTTGCGCCCGCTCCCGGGCCAGCCTGCGCAGCGTCGCGCGCGTGGAGCGCGTCAGCGCGATCGGCTGCAGCATCGGCAGGCAGTCGGCGACCGCGTCCGGCCCCAGCACGCCGACGGCGGACGCCACGGCGCGTTCCGCCCCCACCCGCAGTCCGAGCGTCGTCAGCAGCTGGGCGACATCCATGCGCAGCAGCAGGTCACCGGCGGCGATCTCGCCACCGCGCAGATCGGTGAGGATCACCCTGCCGGAACGATCCACCACGATCGCGTCACCCGCCAGTCTGCGGTGCGCGATGCGCCGGGACTGCAGAGCCCGTACCTGGTGCCAGGCGTGGCGCAGCAGATCGTCGGTGATCTCGTCGTCGGGCAGCGAGTCGAGCGTGCGCCCACCGGTGTGCTCGTAGACGAGCATCACGGCGTCGGGGCCGAGCTCGGAGGTCGCGATCAGCTTGGGGGCGTTGGCGCCGGCCGCGATCGCCGCGTACGCGAGCAGCGCCTCCTGCTCCAGGGCCTGGCGCAGGGACTGCAGGCTGCTGCGGGTGGCGAAGCCGCGCAGTGTGAGGTTGCGCCACACCCGGTAGAAGAAGCCCTGCGCCTGCTGCTCACGGTCGACGACGGTGACGTCCAGCGGCGGGCCGTCCTCCAGGGTGACGAAGTAGCGCCGGCCACGGTCTGCGCTGTCCGCGGTCTCCGGAACCTCCTCGCGGGCCGCGCTCACCGGGTGGAAGCCGACCGTGCGCAGCCCCGCCATCAGCGTCCGTCCCGTGGGACGGACGTTCGGTGAGCCGACCGCGTACAGCGTGCCGTAGGCGATGGACCAGCCGATCAGCACGGTCAGGATGATCGAGAACGGTGTCGTGTAGCCGGTGACCAGCATCGAGAACGCGTCGAGCAGCAGCACCATCCACAGCACCGAGCGCCAGCGCGGTCTGCGGGACATGCCCACCGCCGTCATGTACGCGATGACGGGGGCGAGGTAGCCGTGTACGGGGTCGGTCAGCGCGTGGATGTCGCCGGGGGAGGGCTGGGTGAGCGCCTCCTGGATCGAGTGCGGGGCTCCCTTGGCCACCCACAGGTCGGTGGCCAGCGTCACCCCGTGCGCGAGGACCGCCGCCAGCACGCCGTCGGCGATCCGCAGCCCGTCCCGTTTGATCAGCCGTTCGATCGCGAAGGCGACCGGCACCAGCAGGATCGCGATGCTGGATCCCAGTCCGGCGATCTTGATGAGCAGGTCGGGCGCCTGGCCGGTGCCCTTGTTGATGTCCTGTTCCAGGCCCGAGGTGGTGCCGTGCGCGAACGCGGCGATCGCGAGCAGTACGACGACGGCGAGCACGCCCACCAGCAGCCGCATCAGGTCCGAGGGACGGTGCACGCGCGCGGGGAGCAGCGGTTCGTCGCCCTCCAGCTCGTCGATGTGGGCCACGTCGGCGGTCCCGTCCGGCTTCTTCTCCGCCGGAGCGGCCGCGTCCGCCGCAGCCGTCGCGGCCGTCTCAGGGGAGCCCGCGCGTCCACGGCCGGCCTGGGCGTCGGTGGTGTCCGCGCCGTCCCGGCCGTCCGTGCCTTCGGTGTCCGGGCGCGATGAAGCGCCAGAGGTGCCCTCCGCGTCGTCGGGGTGCACACCCTGCTGCTTCATGGTCTCTTCTTGGTCTCGTATCACCGGTCACCGTCCGCACGATGGTGGCATGCCCCACCGACACACGGGGACATGAGGGTGCATATGCGGGGTCCGACAGTCTGCCCCAAGCGCCGTCCGGGAGCGAGGGGCACACCGCGTCACGAACCGGTCACACTGTCGGTGGGGTGGGGCAGGATGGGACGGATGAGCGAAGTGAGCCTTCCGCACGACGGCCGCCCCGAGCGGGGTGAGGCGCTGCCCGAGTACGCCGAGCGTGTTCTCGAAATCGCCGAGCTGATTCCGCCGGGCCGTGTCATGACGTACGGGGACGTCGCGGAATGGCTGGATGAGGGAGGCCCCCGCCAGGTCGGCCGCGTGATGGCCCTCTACGGCGGCGCCGTCCCGTGGTGGCGGGTCGTGCGCGCCGACGGTGTCCTGCTGCCGGGGCACGAACTGCGGGCGCTCGCGCACTACCGCACGGAGGGCACGCCTCTGAAGGAGGCGAGCAGGGCGGCCGAGGGCCACCTGCCGCGGCTGGACATGAGGCGGGCCCGCTGGGACGGCGACGGCGGCGAACGTGAGCAGGGTCACACCTGACAGCTTCCGCCATCCGACGGGCCGACGGGGAGCCCGCGGCCATCCGTACGGGCGAATCCGGGCACGCACGTGCAATGCCGTACGTTCGTGCGTCGAGGGACACACGTGACGGCAGCGTCCGCAGCGCCCCCAGTGCACCGAGGGAAGAAGGGGAAGTCCTGCTTCCGCACCGGGCGTCGGCGTAGCGTCGGCTGGACGTGTCCCCCTCACTGCGCGACCACCGCCCTCCGCGGCAGGCGGCCCGCCCCCACGACCATGGCGCCCCGCGCCGGCAGTGACAGACCCCAGCACACCCACCAGGACCGGCGAACCACGTGAGCTCCTCTTCCTCCACCAGTCGCCTGTCGCACCCCCAGGTGCGACAGGGGAGCCGTGGCGCTTACCGACTGGTGCGTACCCCGCCGGCCAAGCCGGATCCCCCTCGTCTGGACGCCGCACAGCGCGCTGTGGTTGACCATGGGGCCGGCCCGCTGCTCGTCCTCGCCGGCCCGGGCACCGGCAAGACCACCACCCTGGTCGAGTCCGTGGCCGCACGGATCGCCCGCGGCCAGGACCCCGAGCGGATCCTGGTGCTGACGTTCAGCCGCAAGGCGGCCATGGAACTGCGCGACCGCATGGCGCTGCGCACCGGGGCCGCCCGCGCCCCCCGGGCGACCACCTTCCACTCCTTCTGCTACGCCCTGGTCCGTGCCCACCAGGACAGCGGCCTGTTCGCGGAGCCGCTGCGGCTGCTGTCCGGCCCCGAACAGGACGTGACCGTCCGCGAGCTCCTGACGGGCCAGGTCGACCTGGAGCGGCTGGGTCTCGCGCACGTCCGCTGGCCCGACGAGCTGCGCGCCTGCCTGACCACCCGCGGCTTCGCCGACGAGGTCCGCGCCGTCCTCGCCCGCAGCCGCGAACTGGGCCTCGGCCCCGACGCGCTGGCGTCCTTCGCGCGCCGCATCGGCCGCCCCGACTGGCAGGCCGCGGCCGCCTTCCTCGCCGAGTACCTCGACGTCCTGGACCTCCAGGGCGTGCTCGACTACGCCGAACTCGTCCACCGCGCGGTGCTCCTCGCCCGCCGTCCGGAGGTGGCCCAGCAGCTCGCCGCGCAGTACGACGCCGTCTACGTCGACGAGTACCAGGACACGGATGCGGCCCAGGTCCGCCTGCTGCGGGCACTGGCGGGGGAGGGCCGGACCCTGCTCGCCTTCGGCGACCCCGACCAGTCGATCTATGCGTTCCGGGGCGCGGACGTGAACGGCATCCTCGACTTCCCGGGCACCTTCCCGCGCGCGGACGGCCGCCCCGCGCCCGTCGCGGTGCTGCGCACCTCCCGCCGCTCCGGCGCGGCACTGCTGGCCGCGACCCGCCTGCTGACCCAGCGCATGCCGCTCACCCGGCTCCCGGCCGACAAGGTCCGCGCACACCGGGAGCTGATCCCGGCACGGGAGGGCGGCCGCGTCGAGGTCCACACGTACCCGACGCCGGGCACCGAGGTGGACAACATCGCCGACATCCTGCGCCGGGCCCACTTGGAGGACGGCGTCCCCTGGAGCGAGATGGCCGTCCTGGTGCGCGCCGGCGCCCGCACCATACCGACGCTCCGCCGCGCCCTGACCGCCGCGGGCGTGCCCCTGGAGGTCGACGGCGACGACCTGCCGCTGCGCCACGAACCAGCGGTGGCACCGCTGCTGACGGCGCTGCGCGCGGTGGCGACGGCGGAGGCGTCCTGGCGTCCCGAAGGGGACTCGACCGAGGCGGCGCGGCGTCCCGAGGGAGACACGACTGAGGCGGCAGGACGTTCCGACGGGGACACGACCGAGGCGGCACGACGTTCCGACGGGGACACGACCGAGGCCGAGCAGACCGAGCGGACAGCGCACACGGACCAGCGTGACCGGGATCCGGAAGCGGATGCCTGCTGGCTGGACACCGAAACCGCCCTCACCCTCCTCGCCTCGCCGCTCGCCGGGATGGACGCCGCCGACCTGCGCCGCCTGGGCCGCGCGCTGCGCGAGGAGGAACGGGCCGCGGGCAACCCGCCACCGCCGCCCTCCGACGAACTGCTGGCGCGGGCCCTGGCCGAACCCGAGCGCCTGGTCGCGCACGACCCGGCATACGCGCGGGGCGCCCAGCGCCTCGGCGCACTGCTCAGGAAGGCCAGGGAGCGCCTGGCGGGCGGCGGCACCGCCGAAGAGGCGCTGTGGGACCTGTGGGAGGGCACGCCGTGGCCCGAGCGCCTGGAACGGGCCACCCGGCGCGGCGGCGCGGCGGGCCGCAACGCGGACCGGGACCTGGACGCCGTGTGCGCGCTGTTCGCGACGGCCGCCCGTGCAGAGGAGCGCACCGGGGGCCGGGGCGCCCTGAACTTCCTGGAGGAGATCGACGCCCAGGACATCGCCGCCGACACGCTCACGCGGCGCGCCGTACGCCCCGACGCCGTGCGCCTGATGACGGCCCACCGCTCCAAGGGCCTCCAGTGGCGCCTGGTCGTCGTCGCGGGTGTCCAGGACGGCCTGTGGCCGGACCTGCGCCGCCGGGGCTCCCTGCTGGAGGCCGACCGGATCGGCCGCGACGGCCTCGCCGAGCCGCTCACGCCCGGGGCCCTGCTGGCGGAGGAGCGCCGGCTGTTCTACGTGGCCGCCACGCGCGCGCGTGACCGGCTCGTCGTGACCGCGGTGAAGGCACCCGCGGACGACGGCGACCAGCCGTCCCGCTTCCTCACCGAACTCGGCGTCGAACCCAAGGACGTCACCGGGCGCCCCCGCCGTCCGCTGTCCGTGGCGGCACTGGTCGCCGAACTGCGGGCCACCACCGTCGACCCGCGCGTGTCCGACGCCCTGAGGCAGGCGGCCGCACGCAGGCTGGCCCGGCTCGCGGCGCTCGCCGACGACGAGGGCCGGCCCCTGGTTCCCTCGGCGCACCCCTACCGCTGGTGGGGCATGGCCGAGCCGACCGAGAGCAAGGTGCCGCTGCGCCACCGCGACCAGCCCGTCGTGCTGTCCGGAAGCGCCCTCGACCAGCTGGCCAACACCTGCGCCCTGCAATGGTTCCTCGGTCGCGAGGTCAAGGCCGACGCCCCCGCGACCGCCGCCCAGGGCTTCGGCAACGTGGTGCACGTCCTGGCCGACGAGGTCGCCTCCGGACGCACCCCCGCCGACCTCGCCGTCCTCATGGAACGCCTGGAGACGGTGTGGAACGCGCTCGCCTTCGACGCGCCCTGGAAGTCGGCCCAGGAGAAGGAGCACGCGCGCGTGGCGCTCGAACGCTTCCTGCACTGGCATGTCCTGGAGCGCGCCGGCCGCACCCCGGTGGCCAGCGAGCACGACTTCGACGTGACCCTCGGAGCCGGTGACTACCAGGTGCGCATCCGCGGCTCCATGGACCGCGTGGAGGCCGACCGCGACGGCCGCGCCTACGTCGTCGACTTCAAGACCGGCAAACAGGCGCCCACCGGAGCCGAGGTGGCCCGCCACCCGCAGCTGGCCGTTTACCAGCTGGCGGTCCGCGAAGGCGCCGTCGACGACGCCTTCGACGGCGGGCGCCCAGAGCCGGGCGGCGCCGAACTCGTCCAGTTGCGCCAGGGCGCCGCCAAACGGGACGGCGGCGACAGCCTGCCCAAGGTGCAGGCCCAGGAGCCGCTGGAGGGCGAGTGGGTCGGCGAGCTGCTGGCCACCGCCGCCGGAAAGGTCCTCGACGAACGGTTCACCCCCACCTCCGGCCAGCACTGCGCGCACTGCGCCTTCCGGGCCTCGTGCAGCGCCCGGCCTGAGGGACGCCACGTCGTCGAGTGACGTATGTGACGCACGGCACCACGCGTGCTGACCTGTGCTTTCTCCGTTTCCGGAAGTGACTCGGGCATCGGTTGTCAGTGGCCGCCGCTAGCCTTCTCGACGTGCCCGCCCGTATCACCGATCCCGAGCAGCTCAAGGAGCTTCTCGGGATTCCGTTCACCCCGGAGCAGACGGCCTGCATCACCGCGCCGCCCGCCCCGCAGGTGATCGTGGCCGGAGCCGGGTCCGGGAAGACGACCGTGATGGCGGCCCGCGTGGTGTGGCTGGTCGGCACCGGCCAGGTCGCCCCCGAACAGGTCCTCGGTCTGACCTTCACCAACAAGGCCGCCGGAGAGCTCGCCGAGCGCGTCCGCAAGGCGCTGATCAAGGCGGGCGTCACCGACCCCGACGCCCACCCGTCACCCGGCCACCACCCCTCAACGACAGCGCTTCGCGCTGACACCTATTGGTCGGACCCGGACGACCCGCCGGGCGAGCCGGTGATCTCCACCTACCATGCCTTCGCCGGGCGTCTGCTGACCGACCACGGCCTGCGCATCGGGCTCGAACCCACCACCCGCCTGCTCGCCGACGCCACCCGCTACCAGCTCGCCGCGCGCGTGCTGCGCGAGGCACCAGGCCCGTACCCGGCGCTGACCCGTTCCTTCCCCGACCTCGTCAGCGACCTCCTCGCCCTCGACGCCGAGCTCGCCGAACACCTGGTGACCCCCGAGGACCTGCGCACCTGGGACGCAGGGCTGCTGCGCAGCCTCGAAGGCGCCAAGCTGTCCAACGCCGACCTGCGCAAGGTTCCCGAGACCGCCGCCGCCCGCCGTGAACTCGCCGGGCTGGTGCTCCGCTACCGGGCCGCCAAGCGCGAGCGGGACCTGCTCGACTTCGGCGACCAGATCGCCTTCGCGGCCCGGCTCGCCCAGCTCCCGGAGGTCGGCCGCATCCTGCGCGAGGACTTCAGGGTGGTCCTCCTGGACGAGTATCAGGACACCTCGGTCGCCCAGCGCATCCTGCTGGCCGGCCTCTTCGGCGGCGGCACGGGCCACCCCGTGACCGCCGTGGGCGACCCCTGCCAGGCCATCTACGGCTGGCGCGGCGCCTCCGTCGCCAACCTCGACGACTTCCCCGAGCACTTCGCGCACGCCGACGGCCGCACCGCCACCCGCCAGGCGCTCAGCGAGAACCGCCGCAGCGGCGGCCGCCTCCTCGACCTCGCCAACGGACTCGCCGCGCCCCTGCGCGCCATGCACGCGGGCGTGGAGGCCCTGCGCCCCGCCCCTGGAGCCGAGCGCGACGGGCTGGTGCGGTGCGCGCTGCTGCGCACCCACGCCGAGGAGATCGAATGGGCCGCCGACTCCATCGCCCACCTCGTACGGACGGGGAAGGCACCCGGTGAGATCGCCGTCCTGTGCCGTACGGCGACCGACTTCGCCGAGATCCAGGGCGCCCTGGTCGCCCGGGACGTCCCGGTCGAGGTGGTCGGCCTGTCCGGGCTGCTGCACCTGCCCGAGGTCGCCGACCTCGTCGCCGTCTGCGAGGTCCTTCAGGACCCCGGCGCCAACGCCTCCCTGGTGCGGCTGCTGACCGGCCCGCGCTGGCGGATCGGCCCACGCGACCTCGCACTCCTGGGACGCCGGGCCAGACTGCTCGTGGCACACGCGCGCGTGGGCGCCGACGACGATCCGGACCGGCGCCTCGCGGCGGCGGTCGAGGGCGTCGACCCGGCCGAGGTGATCTCGCTCGCCGACGCCCTCGACACGTTCCTGGAGACGCCCCTGAACGGCGCACCCGGCCGGGGAGACGACGACGGGCTGCCGTTCTCGCCGGAGGCGCGCGTGCGGTTCGCCCGGCTCGCCGCCGAACTGCGCGACCTGCGCCGCTCGCTGTCCGACCCGCTCATGGACGTCCTGCACCGGGTCCTGGCCGTCACCGGCCTGGAGGTCGAGCTGTCCGCGTCCCCGCACGCCCTGGCCGCCCGCCGCCGCGAGACCCTGTCGAACTTCCTGGACGTCGCCGCCTCCTTCGCCGCCAACGAGAGCCAGGCGACCCTGCTCGCCTTCCTCGGGTTCCTGCGCACCGCCGCCCAGTACGAGAAGGGCCTGGACAACGCGCTGCCAGGCGGCGAGAACACCGTCAAGGTGCTCACCGCGCACAAGTCCAAGGGCCTGGAGTGGGACGTCGTCGCCGTCCCCGGCCTGGTCACCGGGACCTTCCCCAGCGCCCAGGGCCGCGAGAAGTGGACCAGCCAGGGCAAGGTCCTGCCGCACACCCTGCGCGGCGACGCCGCCACCCTCCCCGACGTCGACAGCTGGGACGCGCGCGGCCTCAAGGCTTTCCACGAGGCGATGAAGGACCACCAGCACACCGAGGAGCTGCGCCTCGGCTACGTCACGTTCACCCGCCCCCGCTCCCTGCTGCTCGGCTCCGGCCACTGGTGGGGCCCGAGCCAGAAGAAGCCCCGCGGCCCCTCCGAGTTCCTCCAGGCCCTCTACGACCACTGCGCCGCCGGGCACGGCGAGATCGAGGCCTGGGCGGAGGAGCCCGGGGAGGACGAGGAGAACCCGGCCCTGCGGCAGGCCGGCGCCGACCAGGTCTGGCCGCTGCCCCTGGACGAGGCCGCCCTGACCCGCCGCCGCGCCGCCGCCGCGACCGTCCTGGCCCACCTGGACGACCTCGCCACGCGCGCGGACGGCCACCGTCCGGCCGTACACGACCCGGAGTCCCACGACGACCCGGACTGGCCCCCGCCCCCGGAGGACGACGAACCGCCCTACGGCGAGGAACCGCCCCACGACGAGGACGTCCCTTTCGAGGACGACCCGGGCGACTGGGACTCCTGGAGCAGCGACCGCCCCGCGGCCTCCCACCTGCCCACGGTCCCGCACCAGGCGACGGCACCGGACCGTCAGGCCGCCGCATCGCCGGACTCCGTCGCACCGGACCGTCAGGCCGCCGCACCGGCCCGGCATGCGCCCGCACCGCGCTCCGCTCCACCCGAGCCGGCACCCGCACCCGTACCCGAGCCCGAGCCGCTCACCCCCGAGGAGACCCGCCTCGTCGCCTCCTGGGACCGCGACCTCGACGCGCTCACCGGGGAGCTCCGGCGCGCCCGGCAGCGCGTCACCGACGTGCCCCTGCCGACGACCCTGACCGCCTCGCAGCTGCTGCGTCTGGCCGCCGACCCGGACGGGTTCGCGCGGGAGCTCGCGCGCCCCATGCCGCGCCCCCCGCAACCCGCGGCGCGCCGTGGCACCCGCTTCCACGCCTGGGTCGAGACCCGCTTCGAAGAGCTCACGCTGCCCATGCTGGAGCCCGAGGAGCTGCCCGGTTCCGACGCGGAGGTCGCCGACGAACGCGATCTGGAGGCCCTCAAGGAGGCCTTCGAACGCACCGAGTACGCGCACCGCACGCCCCACCGCGTCGAGGCCCCCTTCCAGCTGGAGATCGCCGGCCGCGTCGTCCGCGGCCGGATCGACGCCGTCTACAAGGAGGGCGACGGCGAGGAGGCGACGTACGAGATCGTGGACTGGAAGACCGGCCGGGGGCGCACCGCCGACCCGCTCCAGCTCGCCGTGTACCGGCTGGCCTGGGCGGAGCGGCACGGCATCCCCCTGGAGCGGGTCGGTGCCGCGTTCCTGTACGTGCGCACCGGCGAGGTCGTACGACCGGACGGCCTGCCGGACCGGGCCGCGCTGGAGCGGCTGCTCCTGGAGGAACCGCAGGGCGAGCCACAGTGTGACGAACCGCCCGAACAGGATGTCATCGCGTGCCGATAGGCTCGGGACCATGAGCCAGACCCCGGACAGCGCCGTCCGCGCGTACATCGAGCAGCACCGCACCGCCTTCCTCGACGAGCTCGTCGAGTGGCTGCGCATCCCCTCCGTGTCGGCCCAGCCCGACCACGCGCCCGACGTACGGCACAGCGCCGACTGGCTCGCCACCAAGCTCAAGGAGACCGGCTTCACCACCGCCGAGGTCTGGCAGACCGAGGGCGCACCCGCCGTCTTCGCCGAATGGCCCTCCGAGGACCCCGACGCCCCCACGGTTCTCGTCTACGGCCACCACGACGTGCAGCCCGCCGCCCGCGAGGACGGCTGGGACAGCGAGCCCTTCGAGCCGGTCGTCCGGGGAAACCGCCTCTACGCGCGAGGGGCGGCCGACGACAAGGGACAGGTGTTCTTCCACACACTTGGTGTCCGCGCGCACCTCGCCGCCACCGGCCGCACCACCCCCGCCGTGCACCTGAAGCTGCTGATCGAGGGCGAGGAGGAGTCCGGCTCCCCGCACTTCCGGGCGCTGGTCGAGCGCCACGCCGGCCGGCTCGCCGCCGACGCGGTGATCGTCTCGGACACCGGCATGTGGTCCGAGGACACCCCCACGGTGTGCACCGGGATGCGCGGTCTCGCCGAGTGCGAGATCCGGCTGTACGGCCCCGACCAGGACATCCACTCCGGCTCGTTCGGTGGAGCCGTGCCCAACCCGGCGACCGCGGCCGCCCGCCTGGTCGCCGCCCTGCACGACGAGCACGCGCGCGTGGCCGTCCCCGGCTTCTACGACGGCGTCGTAGAGCTCACCGAGCGCGAGCGTGAACTCTTCGCCGAACTGCCCTTCGACGAGGACCAGTGGCTGCGCACCGCCAAGTCCCACGCCGCCCACGGCGAAGAGGGCTACTCCACCCTGGAGCGCGTCTGGGCCCGCCCCACCGCCGAGGTGAACGGCATCGGCGGTGGCTACCAGGGCCCCGGCAGCAAGACGATCATCCCGTCCACCGCGATGGTGAAGCTGTCGTTCCGCCTGGTCGCGGGCCAGGACCCCGACCACATCGAGAAGGCCGTCCACGCCTGGGTCGACGAACAGGTGCCCGACGGGATCCGGCACGAGACCGTGTTCGGCGCGGCCACCCGCCCCTGCCTGACCCCGCTGGAGCATCCGGCACTGCGGTCCGTGGCCCGCTCCATGGGCCGTGCCTTCGGCACCCCGGTCCGCTTCACCCGCGAGGGCGGCTCCGGACCGGCCGCCGACCTCCAGGAGGTCCTCGGCGTACCCGTTCTCTTCCTCGGCATCTCCGTCCCGTCCGACGGCTGGCACGCCCCGAACGAGAAGGTCGAGCTCGACCTCCTCCTCAAGGGCGTAGAGACCAGCGCGTACCTGTGGGGCGACCTCGCCGAGCACTGGCGCGATGCGCCCTGACCGGCGGCCGCCGTCCGGGGCACCCTCCGGCGCGGGGCACACTGGAGAGGCCGCCCTGCACCTCCAGGCACCGCCGGACCCGGTCGCCTCCCGCCGTACGTCCCGCTGAACCGTCGCCGAAACCACCGTTGCACCGGGGGAGTTGGAAGCACTCGTGACCACCTGGACCGACCACACCGCCGACCGACCCATCTCGCTCACCGCACCCAGCGGCATCGACCGGGCCGCCCACCACCGGCTCGACGAGGCCTGGCTCGCCGCGGCATGGAGCCACCCCACCACCCGCTGCTTCGTGGTCTCCGGCGGCCAGGTGCTCATCGACGAGACGCCCGACGGCCGCACCGAACTCGTCATGACCCCGTCCTTCGAGGCCCCTCTCACCGAGGCGCACCGCTATTTCCTCGGCACCGACGAGGAGGGCGTGAGCTACTTCGCGCTCCAGAAGGACTCCCTGCCCGGCCGCATGGACCAGTCCGCCCGTCCGGCGGGCCTGCGCGAGGCCGGACTGCTGCTTCCGCCCCGCGACGCGGGCCTGATGGTGCACGCGGTGGCTCTGGAGAACTGGCAGCGGCTGCACCGCTTCTGCTCCCGCTGCGGCGAGCGCACCGTGATCGCCGCCGCCGGCCACATCCGCCGCTGCCCCGCCTGCGGCGCCGAGCACTACCCGCGCACCGACCCGGCGGTGATCATGGCCGTCACCGACGACGAGGACCGCATCCTCCTCGGCCGCCAGGTGCACTGGCCCGAGGGCCGCTTCTCCACGCTCGCGGGTTTCGTGGAGCCCGGCGAGTCCATCGAGCAGTCGGTGCGCCGCGAGGTCCACGAGGAGGTCGGCATCGCCGTCGGCCAGGTCGAGTACGTCGCCAGCCAGCCCTGGCCGTTCCCCTCCAGCCTCATGCTGGGCTTCATGGCCCGTGCCACCTCCACCGAGATCGACGTGGACGGTGACGAGATCCACGAGGCCCGCTGGTTCTCCCGCGAGGACCTGACCGCCGCCTTCGACTCCGGCGAGGTCCTGCCCCCGTACGGCATCTCCATCGCGGCCCGGCTCATCGAACTCTGGTACGGCAAGCCCCTGCCCACCAGGAGCGTCGTCTGAGGGACCACGACGAAGGCGGCCCCCGAGACTCTCGGGGGCCGCCTTGTCACCTGGTCCGGGGCGCCGGACTCAGACGCCGATCTTCTGCTTCACCTGCGCCAGCGACGGGTTCGTCAGCGTCGAACCGTCCGCGAAGAGCACGGTCGGGACCGTCTGGTTGCCGCCGTTCGCCTTCTCGACGAAGACCGCGGACTCCGGGTCCTGCTCGATGTTGATCTCGGTGTACGCAATGCCCTCGCGGTCCAGCTGGCTCTTCAGCCGGCGGCAGTAGCCGCACCACGTGGTGCTGTACATCGTCACAGTGCCCGGCATGTCTCGCGCTCCTTCGGCGGGTCGGGACGTCATGGTCGCAGTGAGGGAACGTACGACATGGGCACGGCATTCCCGCCGGGGGTATGGGGCTCGGCCGCGTGAGGCCTGTCGCATTAGTACGACCGGAAGGGCCCACCTGTGGACAACCGGCTCACCCGTCTCGGGCGACCTGGCAGCATGGCCATGTGACAGCAGCAACGCACTCCACCCTCTTCCCGCAGGTACCGGACTCTGCCGACGCGGTGCTCGAAGGGCTCGACCCCGAGCAGCGCGAGGTCGCCACGGCGCTGCACGGTCCGGTGTGCGTGCTGGCCGGCGCCGGCACGGGCAAGACCCGCGCGATCACCCACCGCATCGCGTACGGGGTGCGGGCCGGGATCCTCCAGCCCTCCAGCGTGCTCGCCGTCACCTTCACCAACCGCGCCGCCGGCGAGATGCGGGGCCGGCTGCGTCAGCTCGGCGCACACGGCGTCCAGGCCCGCACCTTCCACTCGGCCGCCCTGCGCCAGCTGCAGTACTTCTGGCCGAAAGCCGTCGGTGGCGGCATGCCCCGGCTCGTGGACCGCAAGATCCAGCTCGTCGCGGACGCGGCCGCCGCCTGCCGCATCCGCCTGGACCGGGGCGAGCTGCGGGACGTCACGGCGGAGATCGAATGGTCCAAGGTCACCCAGACCGTCCCGGCCGACTACGCCCTCGCAGCCGCGAAGGCCGGCCGCGAGGCCCCCCGCGACCCGGCCGAGATCGCCCAGCTCTACTCCGTCTACGAGGACCTCAAACGGGACCGCTCGGTCATCGACTTCGAGGACGTCCTGCTGCTGACCGTCGCCATCCTGCAGGACCGGCGCGACATCGCCGAACAGGTCCGCGCGCAGTACCAGCATTTCGTCGTGGACGAGTACCAGGACGTCAGCCCGCTGCAGCAGCGCCTGCTGGAGCTGTGGCTCGGCGGCCGGGACACCCTGTGCGTCGTCGGCGACGCCAGCCAGACCATCTACTCGTTCACCGGCGCAACCCCCGACCACCTCCTCGACTTCCGCGCCCGCCATCCCGGCGCCACCGTGGTCAAGCTGGTCCGCGACTACCGTTCCACTCCACAGGTGGTGCACCTGGCCAACGGACTGCTCGCCCAGGCCCGCGGGCGCGCCGCCGACCACCGGCTGGAACTGGTCTCCCAGCGGGCCGCCGGACCGGAGCCCGAATTCGCCGAGTACACCGACGAGCCCGCCGAGGCGGAGGGCGCGGCCCGCCGCATCCGGGACCTCGTCGCCTCCGGGGTCCCGGCGAGCGAGATCGCGGTCCTGTTCCGGACGAACTCCCAGTCCGAGACCTATGAGCAGGCCCTCGCCGACGTCGGCGTGCCCTATCAGCTGCGGGGCGCCGAGCGCTTCTTCGACCGCCCCGAGGTGCGCAAGGCCGGTGTCGCCCTGCGCGGCGCCGCCCGTTTCGGGTCCAACGACTCCCTGCTCGACGAGACCGTGGACCTGCCGTCGCAGGTGCGTGCCGTCCTCTCCGGCGAGGGCTGGACCCCGCGGCCCCCGGCCGGTTCGGGCGCCGTCAGGGAGCGCTGGGAGTCGCTGGCCGCCCTGGTGAACCTGGCGCAGGACTTCGCCGCCGCCCACCCTGGCGCCACCCTCGCCCATCTCGTCGCCGAACTCGACGAGCGGGCGAACGCCCAGCACGCTCCCACCGTGCAGGGCGTCACCCTGGCCTCCCTGCACTCCGCCAAGGGCCTGGAGTGGGACGTTGTCTTCCTCGTCGGCGTCTCCGAGGGAATGGTCCCGATCAGCTACGCCAGAACCGACGAGCAGGTCGAGGAGGAGCGGCGCCTGCTCTACGTCGGCGTCACCCGTGCCCGCGAGCGGCTGCACGTCTCCTGGTCGCTGTGCCGCTCGCCCGGCGGCCGTCCCAACCGCCGCCCCAGCCGCTTCCTCGACGGACTGCGTCCCGGGTCCGCCGCCACGGCCGGCCGTGCCACGTCCGGCGCAACCGGCGGCATCGAGCGCGGAGCCGCCGTGTCCGGGAGAACCGCGGGACTGCCGGAGGCGGTGCCGCGGCGCGTCCAGCGGTCCCCGGCCCGGTGCCGAGTCTGCGGCCGCACGCTGACCGACGCCGGCGAGATGAAGCTGATGCGCTGCGACGACTGCCCCTCCGACATGGACGAGGGCCTCTACGAGCGGCTGCGCGAGTGGCGGGAGGAGCAGGCCCGGCGCACCGGGCAGCCCGCGTTCTGCGTCTTCACCGACAGGACCCTGATGGCGATCGCCGAGGCGGTCCCGGACGACGAGCGGGAGCTCGCGCGCATCCCCGGGGTCGGCATGCGCAAGCTGCGCCGTCACGGGGCCGATGTTCTCGCCATCTGCGCAGGCCGGCCGTGTGCGGCTGAAGAGGCTGAGGACTGATACGAACTCGTCGAAAAAATAGTTTGCGCACGCCCCGTCAATCCCCATAGGTTCTTGGTCACGGGAACAGTGGTCTTCCTGAGGCCCTGATTCCGTGTTGTACTTGCACATCCGAACGGACTGGCTCACCCCAGTCCCCTAGACGCCGAGAGGAGGCGAGTCCAGTGATCAGCATCAAGAGCAGCTTCTTCAGCACCGCCAAAATGACCGATCGCTCGGTCGCCTCCCTGTGCATGCTCGGCGTCTCGGACCAGGGCACCGGTCTGTCCGGCATTCGTGCCGTGCGTCCGGCGTCCCCTGTGTCTCTCGCGGGTCTTCCCATCCGTGAGCGCAATGAGCGACCGACCAAGGCACTGGAAGCAGTAGCGGCACAGGCGCAGGCCTATGCCTTTACGGCGGCCGGTGCCGGAGTCCGGAAGCAGACGACGCAGCACCACCTGATGTGGGCCTTCCGTGGGCCGAAACCCTGGAGTGATCCAGCCTGATCGCCGATCAGGCCGGCGCCTTCAGGGCCGCGGAACCCCATCCGGGATCCGCGGCCCTTCTGTTTTCCCCGAACGGGGACGGCGGACCGAAGGGGCCTCGGGACAAGAAAAGAACCCGGTACCCAGCCGACACCCGGCCGACCGGCCGGACCGACCAGACGAGGAAGACGAACCGTGCAACTCGAAGCGCACGCCCCGTCCGTACCGCCTTCCGACACGATCCCCAAGCCCGGTCTCACGGAGGACCCCACCTTGATCCCGCTCACCGCGCTCACCGCGCTCGACGACGCCATCGAGAACCTCGGCGTACCCGTCCCGTGCCGCTCCTACGACCCGGAGGTCTTCTTCGCCGAGTCGCCGGCGGACGTGGAGTACGCCAAGTCCCTCTGCCGCACCTGCCCGCTGATCGAGGCCTGCCTCGCCGGCGCCAAGGAGCGGCGTGAGCCCTGGGGCGTCTGGGGTGGCGAGCTGTTCGTCCAGGGTGTTGTCGTCGCCCGGAAGCGGCCGCGTGGCCGCCCGCGCAAGAACCCGGTCATGGCATGAACACCGCAGGAACGATCGACCGCCCCCTCACGCACGACCCCCAGAAGCAGGCCCCGATGAAGCCGTCCACCAGCGAGCCCGCAGGCTCCGCGACCGAAGACGTCACCACCACCGGCGCGAACGACTCGCGTCAGAACAGGACCCGAGAGATGCAACTCATCCCCGAAGCCATGGCCCGTGCGCATATGCACGAACGCCTGCGGGAGGCGGAGCAGGAACGCCAGGCCATGCGTCTGGTGGCCGCCCGCCGGATGCAGCGCCGCGCCGAGCGCGCCTCGCTGCGCGCCCGCCGTGCGCTTGCCATGGCGGTCATGCACTGACCGCCCACACCGCCGAGCGGTGGCCTCCCGACCGGGAGGTGAACTCTCCCGCGGGGGCAGGTCCGTTGATATGCGGACCTGCCCCCGCGGTGCGTTGCACGCGCCGTTCCAGGGCGGCGGAGGTATCGTCGCCGGGTGACGAGTCTTCCCGCGGAACCCGGCCACGGTGGCCCCACCGCGCAGCGCCCGCCCGTGGTCTGCACGCGCTGCGCCACCCCGGCCGAGGTCCTTCCCCCCACTTGGACCTGCTCCGTGGAGAACGGTGTCCGCTGCTACTTCTGCGACGCCTGCTCCCGGGAGAACCTCCGTTCCATCGAGAGCCGACTCGACTCGGCCTGGTGGTGATCCCGCCGGACTCCCGGCTCGGCCCTCCTCGATCCTGCCTCCGCGCCTCGCTCAGGCCTCGACGGCGGACTCCTCGGCCTCGGACTCCAGGACGTCCTCGGACTCCAGGACGTCCTCGGAGTTCAGGACGTCCTCGGGATCCAGGACATCCTCGGGATCCAGGACGTCCTCGGGCTCCAGCACGAAGCCCGGCAGCCACTCCTCCAGTTCCTCCCTCAGCCGCACCGTCGACCCCAGCTGGCACAGCACCCCGATGGTGCTGAGCGTCACACGGTGTATCAGCAGGTACGCCGGGGGCAGATTGAGTCGCTTGCCCAGCTGGTAGGCGGGGGAGCGGGGGTCGGCGATGCGGGCCGCCTGGTTGCGCATCCAGCTCCGGGTGAAGGTGAACTCGTCCACCTGGGCCGGTTCGATGATCGGCAGCAGGTAGTCGAGGACCGCGTCCGGGTCGAGCTCGATCGACTCCTTCACGAAGCCTTCCTCGCAGAGCAGCTCGTAGACCGCCTCGGCCTGCCCGTCCAGGGTCATCCGCAGGGACTCCCCGATCGGCGTGGGCAGACCGCCGGGCAGGCGGTCGACGGTGCCGAAGTCCAGCACGCCCAGGCGCCAGTCGTCCTCGCCGTCGGGCCCGCCGGGCAGCAGACGGAAGTTGCCCGGATGCGGATCGGCGTGCAGCAGACCGGTGCGGGCCGGGCCGGAGAACAGGAAGCGGGCCAGCAGCTGGCCGGCCCGGTCACGCTGCTCACGGGAGCCGTCCGCGATCACCTCGGACAGCGGGATGCCGTCGATCCACTCGGAGACGAGCACCTGGTCGCGCTGGTGGACCACGGCCGGGACGACCACGTCGGGATCCTCCGCGAACTCCTCCGCGTGAGACTGTTGAGCCTGCGCCTCCAGGCCGTAGTCCAGCTCCTCGGAGACACGGTCCTTCAGCTCGGAGATCAGGGGCTTGATGTCCATGCCCGGGATCAGCGGCCCCAGCAGGCGCGCGAACCGGCTCAGTTGCCCCAGGTCGGACAGCAGGGCCTCGCCGGCGCCCGGGTACTGCACCTTGACCGCCACCTCGCGGCCGTCGTGCCACACCGCCCGGTGCACCTGCCCGATCGAGGCCGCCGCGGACGGCTTGTCCTCGAATTCCTCGAACAGCTCACGCCAGTCCGCGCCGAGCCGCTCCTCCAGCACCGCGTGCACGGTGCGGGTCGGCATCGGCGGAGCGGCCTCCTGGAGCTTGGTCAGCGCCGCCCGGTAGGGGCCGGCGACCTCCTCGGGCAGCGCGGACTCGAAGACGGACAGCGCCTGCCCGAACTTCATCGCCCCGCCCTTGAGCTCGCCCAGCACCTTGAACAGCTGCTCGGCCGTGCGTTGCTGCAGCTCCCGGCCGACGAGCTCCGCGGACTCACCGACGATCCGTTTGCCGAGTCCCCAGGTCGCCCTCCCGGCGAAGCCGAGCGGGAGCGCGGCGAGCTTGGCGGTCCGGGTGACCGCCTTCCGGGGAAGATCAGACATGCGCCCTCCAAGTCCCAGCAAGCCGCGCCGCGTCTGCCCGTCGGCAGGGCGTCGATGACGGCCGTTGCCCAGCCATTGTCTCGCGTGACGCACCCTTGTTTGAGGTGTCCTCCGCCACGGGTTTCAGCGCGGCTCCGCACGGACAGTCCGGATGCGGCCACACCGGCCGCGCGCGCCAGTTCAGGCCGGGCGTGGACACCTCCCAGCGGACACCCGCGCCGGAGGGCGACTCCCCGTCCAGGAAGGCGAGCGCATGGGCCGCCGCCAGCCCGGCGACCGTCGTGGCGAGAGCCAGGTCACAGGGGCGCACATGGCGCCGCCTGCCGGACCGCCACTGGGCGACCAGGCGCGGCCACGTCTCGTCCCGGTCCGTACGGCCCCGGTGCAGGCACTCGGCGCAGCCGGTCTGGCCGGGCAGGACGAGAGGACCCACGACACCCGTGGCCTCCACGACGCCGGCGTACAGATGAGGGGTGCCCGACGCGATCAGCGCGGCCGCCGCGACCGGGTCGGGCGCGTGCACGGCGAGGTCGTCGCGCGGGGCGAGGATCACCAGCGAGTGGCCCGGCTCGCCGTCCCCATAGGACTCGTGCGACTCGTGTGACTCCTGCGGTGCCGCGGGGCCGCGGCGCGCCGGACGGTCCGGGGCCGCCCGGCGTACGGCCCGGCGGGCCGCGGCGGTCCTGCGCTCTCCGACGGCCTCGGCGGGCAGCCCGCCCGGGGCGACGTCCCACGGCTCGACGCATCCCCCGTCGAGCACGTCGACCTCGCCGATGCCCGCGCCGGACAGCAGGGCCGCCAGGACCGCACCCACCCGGCCCGCGCCGCGCACCTGTACGCGCAGATCACGGCGGGCGGCCAGCCGGCCGATCGCCTCGCCCGGTTCCCGCGCCACCAGGGACAGGGAGGCCAGATCCGGCCGCAGCCGGTCCATGACCTCCTTCTTCTCCCGCAGCGCGCGGGCCGCCGCACCCCCGCCGCGGGCGTCGTCCAGGAGGCCGGCGCGGGCCAGCCGGGTCACGAGCCGGTCGACATGGCCCTCCGGCAGGTCCATGCGGCGCCCCTCCTCCCGCAGAAGGGGCAGGCCGCGTGTGCCGTTGAGCAGCTCGAGGAAACTGCCCGTCGCCGTGTCGACCGGGCCGAGTGTCATCGCGTGCGCGGGAGTCATCCCGAACTGCACGGTGTTGAGATCGCGCCAGCCGCGCCGGAGCGCGGGTTTCACCATCGGATGCATGTGCGGCCCCCGTAGCCGAAGAAACCCAAGGAAAGAGCCCGGACAGCAGCCCGGGGAAAGGGTCCGGTGCGTCCCCCGGGTGCCGGTGGAGCCGGTCATCGCTCCGCCGACGAGTGCCAGCATGCCCGGCCCGGCCGGTCGGTGCGGAAAGTTGTCCACAGGCGGGGGATATTCGTCGTACGAATCAGACGCTCGGTGGGGGATCGGTGCGGAACCGTCCCGGACCCGGGACTTCCCCCGCGTACACCCGGTAACGTCGGGGCGTGTCCGCCGATCCACTGCACCGTGCCGGAGTGCCACAGCGCAGCAAGACGAGCCCGCCGCCGAGCGGCTCGGCGGCGAGCGCGATCGAGGTCCGCCGGAGCGCCCGTCGCCGCAGGACGGTCTCCGCGTACCGCGAGGGCGATCGCACCATCGTGCTCATCCCGGCCCGGATGTCCGAGGCGGAGGAGCGGCGCTGGGTGAACGTCATGCTCGACAAGCTGGCCGCCCAGGAGAGCCGGCGTTCGCTCGGTGACGGTGAGCTGGCCGAGCGGGCCGAGCGGCTGTCCGCCCAGTACTTCGACGGCCGGGCCCGGCCGGCCTCGGTCCGCTGGGTCACCAACCAGAACACGCGCTGGGGATCGTGCACCCCGGCGGAGGGCAGCATCCGGCTCTCGCACCGTCTGCAGGGCATGCCCGAGTACGTCGTCGACTACGTCCTCCTGCACGAGCTCGCCCATCTGCTCGTCCCCGGCCACGGTTCCGACTTCTGGCGGCTTCTCGAGGCCTATCCGCGCACCGAGCGGGCCCGGGGCTATCTCGAAGGGGTGGTCGCCGCCGGCAGACTGCCGCATCTGCCGGCCGCGCGCGGCGAGTGACCGCCCGCCCTCGGCGGGGGAACGGCCCACCGGGGATCCGAACGGCGGCCCACGGGGCAGCCGGGAGGGGCGAGCACGGAGAGACAGCCGACGGGTCCGCGTCCGGCACAGGGGAGCGGGGATTGTGTACCGGGTCTGTACCGGCTTGGTCCGGTCTCGGAGTTTGCCGTTAGCCTGGCGCGACGCACTCGTATTCGGGATGGGGGACGGTCGTTACGCATGCCCAGGGAATTCCAACGCGGCCACAAGGCCAGGATCAGTGACCTGACCGCGGGCACGGATCTGTACGTAGGCGTGCAGATCTCCGGCCCCGGACTGACCTTCGACATCAGCTGCTTCGGCCTCGACGCCGACGAACGGCTCTCGGACGACCGGTACTTCGTCTTCTTCAACCAGCCGAAGTCCCCCGAGGAGGCCATCCAGCTGCTGGGCGCGCAGGCGGGCGACACGGAGTCCTTCAGGGTCACGCTCGACCGGATCCCGGCGCAGATCCGGAAGCTGTCGTTCACGGCGACCGTCGACGGCGCGGGGCAGATGTCGCAGATCGGCCCCGGATACCTGCGCATCGTGGCCGGCGGTGAGGAAGTGGCCCGGTACGCGTTCAGCGGCTCGGAGTTCTCCACCGAACGCGCCGTGATGCTGGGCGACATCTACCTCAAGGACGTGTGGCGGTTCGCCGCCGTGGGACAGGGATTCGACGGCGGTCTGGAAGCGCTGCTGAAGAACTTCGGCGGCGAGGTCCTGGAGGAGGAGGCTCCCGCTCCGGCACCGCAGCAGCCGCAGACGGGCGGCGCTCCGGGCTTCGCTCCGCCCGCCCAGACCTCCCCGCCGCCGGCCTTCGGTGCCCCCGCCGGACCCGCCGCGCCCATCACGCCCGAGGCCCCGGCACCCGCCCCGGCCCCCGCGCCGCAGCCCGCCGCGCAGGGCTTCGCCCCGCCCCCGGGGGCCACCCCGCCGCCCTCGCCCTCGGTGCACGCCGCGCCGACGATCGTGGCGCCCATGGCTCCGCCGGGCGGCACCGTCCCGCCCCCGTCCCCGGCCCCCGCGCCCTACGGCCGGCCGGGCCAGCAGCCGCCGTACGGCCACCAGACCGGCGCCCCGAGCGCTCCACCGCCCCCGGGCTACGCCCAGCCCCAGGCGCCGCAGGCCCCCGCCCCGCCTCCCGGATACGGCCAGCCCACGCCGCCCCCCGGATACGGCCAGCAGCCGTACGGACAGGTTCCCGGCCAGGGCGCACCCGCGCCGTACGGAGTCCCGCAGGGCGCTCCCCAGGGCACCGGAGTGGCCGCCGCGCTGCAGCAGTTCAAGGAGACGCCCACCGGCCGGCGCTGGACACCGCAGAACAGCAAGCTGATCCGGGTCGATCTCGGCATGGGAGGCCAGCCCGTGCTGGCCCGCCAGGGCAGCATGGTGCTCTACCAGGGCAAGGTCGACTTCAGCTACAAGGGCGCAGGCTTCGCCGGCCGCATCGTCGGCAACGCCACCGGCCAGGAGATGCAGCTGATGCGCTGCATGGGCCAGGGCCAGGTGTTCCTCGCGGAGAACTCCACGCATCTGCACCCCGTGGAACTCCAGGGCGACGCGATCTGCGTCTCCGCGGAGAACGTCCTCGCCTTCGACGAGAGCCTCCAGCACGAGGTCCGCCGCATCGAGGGACACGGCATCCCCGGAGGCGCCCTGTTCACGATGCAGTTCCAGGGCACCGGCACCATCGTCGTCAAGACGCACGGCACGCCCGTGGTGCTGCCGGTGACGCCGACGACGTTCGTCGACTCCAACGCCGTGGTCGCCTGGTCCGCCGCCGCGCAGGTGATCGTCTCCAGCCAGGTGCGCATGCGCCGCAACGCCTACCCGGGACACACCGGAGAGGGCGTCAACCTGCAGTTCCGGGCCGCACCCGGCAACTTCGTCGTCGTCCAACCCTACGAGGTCTAGAGGGAGCCCGTCATGAACCAGCCGCTCGCGGGCTACGCCCCCGCACCCGTCACCGCCCGCATGGAGAACCACGGCAGCCACATGCTGAAGGTCGCCATGCAGACCGGGAACGACCTCCTCGCGCGCGTGGGATCCATGGTCGCCTACGAAGGCTTCATCCAGTACGAGCCCAACCCGCCGGCCGTGCGGCAGATCGCCCGCGACTGGATCACCGGCGAGGGCACGCCCCTGATGAAGTGCTCCGGCGACGGCCTGCTCTACCTCGCCGACTACGGCGCCGACGTCGTCGTCATCAACCTGGGCGGCGACGCGATCTCGGTGAACGCCACCAACCTGCTGGCCTTCGACGCGAACCTCCAGTGGGGCGTCGAGCGGGTCAAGGGCCTGGCGAAGTTCGCCGGGCAGGGCCTGTGGAACACGAAGATCTCCGGACAGGGCTGGGTCGCGCTCACCTCCCGGGGCAAGCCGATCGTCGTCGACTGCGGCAGCGGCGAGGACGAGACCTACGTCGACCCGGACGCGCTCGTCGCCTGGTCCCCGAACCTGAAGGTGAAGGGCAAGCGCAGCTTCAAGGCGCAGTCCCTGATCGGCCGCGGCAGCGGCGAGGCGTACCAGATGGCCTTCTCCGGCCAGGGCATCGTCGTCGTGCAGCCCAGCGAGGACAGCACCGACCGCCTCCGGATCCGGGGCTGAGGGGGAGACAGAACACCATGCAGAGCCCGCTTTTCGCGTTCAACGACACCCAGACCCAGGAACGCTGGAGCCTGCAGAACAAGCAGATGCTGCGCGTCACCCTGGAGGGCCACGACGACATCCTCGCCCGCAAGGGCACCATGGTCGCCTACCAGGGTCTGGTCGAGTTCGACGCCGAGTACCAGAGCACCAACCAGGCCTATGCGCGTGCGCGCACAGGGGAGGGCCTGGACCTCATGCGCTGCCACGGGCAGGGCACGGTCTACCTGGCCAACCTCGCCCAGTACGTCCACGTCATGGACGTCGAGCAGGACGGCCTGACGGTCGACAGCAGCTATGTGCTGGCGATGGACTCCTCGCTGCACCACGAGGTCATCGCCGTCGACAGCATGTACGGCATCTCCGGCTCCGGGAAGTACCAGCTGAACATCACCGGCCGCGGCAAGGTCGCCCTGATGACCTCGGGCGCCCCGCTGATGATGCAGGTGACGCCCGACAAGTACGTCAACTGCGACGCCGACGCGATCGTCGCCTGGTCCACCGGTCTGCGGGTGCAGATGCAGGCCCAGACGCACTCCTCCGGGGTGTGGCGGCGGCGCGGCAACACCGGCGAGGGCTGGGAGCTCAGCTTCATGGGCAGCGGTTACGCGCTCGTCCAGCCCAGTGAGCTGCTGCCGCCGCAGAACGCGGTGATCGGGCAGGGCCTCGCCGCGCAGTTCGGCATGGGACAGCAGGGCGCGCGGGGACAGAACCAGGGCAACGTCTGGAGCTGAGCCGAGACGCCTGGAGCCGAGCCGCGGTAAGGGGTGACCGCAAGGGCGGCCACCCCTTACCCGTCCGCCCGGCTCAGAGCCTGGCGCGCGTCGCCTCCACCAGACGTACGACCGACTTGTCCGCCACGCCCGGCACCTCGTCGTAGGCGAACCAGCGCAGGTCCAGGGACTCGTCGCTGATGGCCTCGACCGCCCCGGGCGGGGCGACGGCGGCGTACTGGACGTCCAGGTGCCAGGCGCACGGCGTGTGGTGCCGGTCCAGGCGGAGCGGACCGCCCGGCAGCAGGGCCAGCCCCCCGATGCCCGACTCCTCGGTGGCCTCCCGCAGCGCGGCGGCCGCCAGGGTGGCGTCGACCGGCTCGCAGTGGCCACCCATCTGCAGCCACATCCGCAGCTTCTTGTGGAGGGTGAGCAGAACCCGGCCGCGCTCGACGTCGACCACCAGGGCGCTCGCCGTGATGTGCCCGTCCGCGCAGGCCTTCCACATGCCGTCCGGATGGGCGGCGAGATGGTCCAGATACGTCTGGCGCAGCTCTTCCTGGCCCTCGTACCCCTTCAGTACGAGGACAGCGTCGTCGTGGAGGCTCACTCGGCGTCGTCGCCCTTGCCGCCGCCGTCCTTCCGGCCGCCGTCGTCCTCCTGGCCGCCGTCGTCCTTCTTGTGCAGGTCCGGCTTCGGCGCGGAGCCGCCCGCGGCCTCGCCGAGGATCTTGTCCAGCTCGGTGAAGTCCAGCTGCTCACGGTGCACGAAGCCGTCGGGGTCGTCCAGGTCGGCGGCCGTCGGCAGCATGTCCGGGTGCGCCCACAGACCGTCGCGGCCCTCCACCCCGCGCGCGTCGGTGAGCGAGGCCCACAGCCGGGAGGCGTCCCGCAGACGGCGCGGACGCAGCTCCAGACCGATCAGCGTGGCGAACGTCTGCTCGGCCGGGCCGCCCGACGCCCGGCGGCGGCGCAGCGTCTCGCGCAGCGCGTCCGCGGACGAAAGACGGGGTTTGGCCGCGGCGTGCACGACCGCGTCCACCCAGCCCTCGACGAGCGCCAGAGCGGTCTCCAGACGGGCCAGGGCGGCCTTCTGCTCCGGGGTGTCCTCCGGCTGGAACATGCCCTGCTGAAGGGCGTCCTGCAGCTGCTCGGGGTTCTGCGGGTCGAACTGGCCGACCACGTCCTCCAGCTTGGCGGTGTCCACCTTGATCCCGCGCGCGTACCCGTCGACCGCGCCGAACAGATGCGAGCGCAGCCACGGCACGTGCGCGAACAGACGCTGGTGGGCGGCCTCGCGCAGGGCGAGGTACAGCCGCACCTCGTCCAGCGGCACGCCCAGGTCCTTGCCGAACTTCTCGATGTTCACCGGCAGCAGCGCGGCCCGGCCGGCCGGGCCGAGCGGCAGGCCGATGTCGGTGGAGCCGACGACCTCGCCGGCCAGCACGCCGACGGCCTGGCCGATCTGCGTGCCGAACATGGCGCCGCCCATGGAGCGCATCATGCCGATCAGCGGGCCGGCCATGGCCTGCATCTCCTCGGGCAGCACATCGCCCATGGCGGTGCCGACGCGCTCGGCGACCGGGTCGACGAGCTCCTGCCAGGCGGGCAGGGTCGCCTCGACCCACTCCGCCCGGGACCACGCCACCGCGGAGGCGGCGCCGGACGGCAGGGACGTCACATCGTCCAGCCACAGATCGGCCAGGCGGACGGCCTCCTGGACGGCGGTGCGCTCGGCGGGGCCGACACTCGCGTCCTTCGTGCCGTCCGAGGTGCCCTGGGCGACCGTCTGGCGGGCGATCTGCTTGGCCATGTCCCAGTTCACCGGGCCGCCCTCGTAGGAGAGCATCTGGCCGAGCTGCTGGAACGCGGCGCCCAGGTCGGTGGGGTTCAGCGAGCCGAACATCGCTGCGAGCGGATTGTCGGCGCCGGGCCCGCCAAGGCCTCCGGCTCCGGGCAGCCCGAAACCGAACGGGTTGGCCGGTCCCTGCCCACCACCGCTCTGCTGGTCCTTCTTCTTGCCCTCGTCGCCGTCGTCCGGCTCCTCCGGCGGAAGGCCGAATCCGAATGGGGTGTCACTCACGGGGTTCCTCGGCTGGTAAGGCCACCGGTTTTTCCGGCGGCGCGGCTGCCCGACAACACCACCCAGCGTAGACACCGCGGACGCATCGGGCCTCGGTGCTTCGCCGACACAGCCGCTGCGGCAGGATGGAGCCACCTGGTACGTACGCGTCATTCGCGCCCGTATGGAAGACAACCGCTGGAGACGCCCGGTGAGTTCCCCAGATCCGCAGGTTCGCGCAGCGCGAAACCCTGAAAGCACTCCCGCCGCGCGCGGGCCCGTCGTCGCGGTCACCGGAGCCGCGAGCGGCGTCGGCGCGCTGCTCACGGAGCGGCTGGCCGAGTCCGGCGAGGTCAGGCAGGTCATCGCCATCGACGAGCGACGCGGGGAGTGCGCGGCGGCGCAGTGGCACATCCTCGACGTGCGGGACCCGGCGATCGCCGACAAGCTGCGCGGCGCCGACGTCGTGGTGCACCTGGCGCTCGACCTCGATCTGGAGACCGACCCCGCCGCCCGTACGGCCTACAACGTCCGGGGGACGCAGACGGTGCTCACCGCGGCCGCGGCGGCCGGTGTGCACCGGGTCGTGCTGTGCACCTCCGCGATGGTGTACGGAGCGCTGCCCGACAACGAGCTGCCGTTGTCGGAGGACGCCGAGCTGCGGGCGACCGCCGAGGCGACCGGCGTCGGGGACCTGCTGGAGATCGAGCGGCTGGCGCGCCGCGCGCCGCGGGCGCACCCCGGGCTGAACGTCACCGTGGTCCGGCCGGCGGTGCTGGTCGGCGGCACCGACACCGCGCTGACCAGGTACTTCGAGTCGCCGCGGCTGCTGGTCGTGGCCGGTTCGCGGCCCGCCTGGCAGTTCTGCCACGTCGAGGACCTGTGCAGTGCGCTGGAGCACGCCGTGCTGGAGAAGGTCGACGGCGAGCTGGCCGTCGGCTGCGACGGATGGCTGGAGCAGGAGGAGGTCGAGGAGCTCAGCGGCATCCGGCGGATGGAGCTGCCCTCGGCGGTGGCGCTGGGGGCGGCGGCGCGGCTGCACCGGATCGGCCTCACCCCGTCTCCGGCGGGGGACCTGGCCTACACGATGTACCCCTGGGTGGTCAGCGGCAGCAGGCTGCACGACGCGGGGTGGCGGCCGAAGTGGACCAATGAGGAGGTGCTCGCCGAGCTGCTGGAGGAGGTCGCCGGGCGGCACACGGTGGCCGGTCGGCGGCTGGGGCGCAAGGACGCGACGGCGGCGGGTGCCGCGGGCGCGACGGTCGCCCTGCTGGGCGCGGCCGCCGTGGTGCGGCGGGCGCGCAAGGCCCGGCGACGGATGTGAGCCCGGGTCCGGCGGGGCGCGCCGCGGGCACGACGGTGCGCGGTCGGGGTCCTCGATCGTAGAAGGCTCCAAACCGGTACGCGCGCGTGCCGGGCGATGACGCTATTCCGCGTGGTCGCGCGCGTACGGCACGATGGAGGCATGGCACCCACCAACGATCACCCCGGCGAGCACGCCGCCGACGATCCCATCAAGCTGATCGCCGTCCGCGAGACGGCGCTCTCCCTGGACGAGGTCTTCAAGGCGGTCGGGGACGACGCCGCCGGCGGCACCGCGCTCTTCGTGGGAACCGTGCGCAACCACGACGGGGGTGCCGATGTCGACGAGCTCGGCTACTCCTGCCACCCCAGCGCCGAGGCCGAGATGCGGCGGATCGCCGAGAAGGTCGCCGCCGAGTACCCGGTGCGCGCGCTGGCCGCCGTCCACCGTGTGGGGGGCCTCGGGGTCGGGGATCTCGCCGTCGTCGTCGGCGTGTCGTGCCCGCACCGCGCGGAGGCCTTCGAGGCCTGCCGGAAGCTGATCGACGACCTCAAGCACGAGGTGCCCATCTGGAAGCACCAGAAGTTCTCGGACGGCACCGAGGAGTGGGTCGGAGCCTGCTGACGGCACTCTCCCGTCGACACCGCCGGTGGCCTCCGGCGGCCTTCGGCCCCCGCCGCACCCTTTCCGTCGCGCCTCCGGTTGCGTAACCGCACCCCTGGCCCGAGCGTTGTCAGTGCGGATGGTTAATCTGCTGATCAGTCGGTTGGGGTCGCTCGGTTGGGGTCGGGAGGTCGGCATGGCGGCGCTCGCCTGGTTGCTGATACCACTGGTGGCTGCGATAGCCGCCGGACTGTGGGGGATCTGGGCGAACCGGACCCGCAAGGTGCGCAGCGACGGTCCCGAGCTGGACGGGTACGCCCGTTTCCGCGAGGCCATGGAGAGGTCCACGTCCGGCACGTAGGGCCGTACGAGAAGCGCGTACGAAGACCGCGCGTCAGGATTCCGTACGACGGCCCTGACGGTGCTCTGACAGACGCGTCCCGTACTGTCGACTCATGCCACGCCGCACCGCGACGATGCTCGCCTCCACCCTGATGCTGATCGCGCTCCTGTGCGCGGGGGTCTTCCTCCCCGTGCCGTACTCGGAGATGTCCCCGGGTCCGACGGTCAACACGCTGGACGAGCACGACGGCGAGCCGGTGCTGCAGATCTCCGGGCACCAGACGTATCCGACGGACGGGCACCTCAACATGACCACCGTCCGGGTCACCAGCGCCGACTACCGCATGAACCTGGTCGAGGCCGTCTACGGCTGGCTCGCGCACGACGACAAGGTCGTCCCGCACGACACGCTCTACCCCGACGGCAAGACGGAGGAGCAGTCGAGCCAGGAGAACGCCGAGGAGTTCAGCCAGTCCCAGGAGAGTGCCAAGGTGGCGGCGCTGAAGGAGCTCGGCGTCCCGGTGCGGTCCTGGGTGATCGTCTCCACGGTCGTCAAGGGCACCCCGGCCCAGGGCAGGCTGCACGCCGGTGACGTGATCAAGGCCGTGGACGGCACCGCGGTCAAGCAGCCCTCCGACGTCGCGAAGCTGGTCACCCGGCACAAGCCCGGCCAGGACGTCGTCTTCACCATCGTGCCCGCCAAGGACCAGGCCGCCGCGGAGAAGCAGAACAAGGTGGCGACCACCACCAAGAAGGTCACCATCACCACGGCCGAGTCCCACGACACCGGCGCCAAGCGCGCCATCGTCGGGATCTCCGCCGGCACCGATCACACGTTCCCGTTCACGATCGACATCAAGCTCGCCGACGTCGGCGGACCCAGCGCCGGTCTGATGTTCGCCCTCGGCATCTACGACAAGCTCACCCCCGGCAGCCTGACCGGCGGAAAGTTCGTGGCCGGCACCGGGACGATCGACGACGACGGCAAGGTCGGCCCGATCGGCGGCGTCGAGATGAAGACCGTCGGCGCGCGCGACAAGGGCGCCCAGTACTTCCTCACCCCCGCCGACAACTGCGCGGCCGCCGCCAAGGACGCCCCCTCGGGGCTCACCCTGGTGAAGGTAGGCACCATCGGCGACGCCCTCGGCGCCCTGAAGGACATCCGCTCCGGGAAGACCGCCGACCTGCCGAAGTGCACGACCAAGGGCTGAGACGAGGGGCGCTCCTGGCATCAGGGGCGCCCCGGGTCACGCACTCAGCTCGAAATACTCAGTCCTCGAACGTCGCCGCCAGTGCCTCCGCCAGCCCCGGCACCAGGTCGGCGCCCGTGAGCACCTCCGTGGCGGAGTCCTTCTCGCGCAGCCGCAGGGCCGACTCCCGGGCGCCGTCGCGCAGCACCGCCACCGTCATCCGGACCTCCTGACGCTCGGGGTGGTCGGCCACCCACCGGGCCAGCTTCTCCTCGTCCAGCCCCTGTGGGACCTGTGCCTCGGCGGACGGCGGCAGCATCAGCCGCTCCACGGTCAGCGCGCAGCCGGCCACCGCGTCGGGCCAGGCGATCGTGCCGAGAAACTCGTCGAGCGGCTGATCGGCAGGGATCTCGTCCTGCTCGATCGGGGTGAGACCGGAGGTCTGCTGCTCGTCCTCCAGGCCGAGCTGGGCCGCGAGGACGGGTTCCTCGGTCCGCAGCCGCGCGGTGTCTACGAGGGCGAAGAGGCGAGCGGGCTGGTCCCAGCCGAGGCCGGAGGCGTACTCGTCGATCTCGAGTACGGCCCGGGTGAGAGGGCTCGCTGCCATGGGAGTGTTGGACATGGTCACAATCCTGCCTCGTTCCCGGCCGGAACCGGGAACCGAGTAAACCGTCAGTAAGTTTCATAGATGTGTGCCCGCGACGACCACGGGCACGCCGTACGGTCCGCGGGCACGGGGGCCAGACGCAACGACAGCGAACCACCAGCGAACTTCGAGGTGCGCACCTTGGCTTTCCAGATGCCGGACCGCGGCTCAGGCCCGTCCGGGCCGCGGATGAGAGTCGGCCGCCCGTCCCGGCGAGCCCGTGTCCTGCTCATGACCCTGGGCGTCCTGGCCGTCCTCGGCATGGCGTTCACGATGTTCGCGGGCTTCTGGACGGACTGGCTGTGGTACCGGTCGGTGCACTACTCGTCCGTGTTCACCACCACCCTGTGGACCAAGATCGGACTGTTCTTCGTCTTCGGGCTGCTGATGGCGGTGGCCGTCGGTTTCAACATCTGGCTCGCGCACCGGCTGCGGCCTCCGCTCAGCGCCATGTCGATGGAGCAGCAGAACCTCGACCGCTACCGGGTGGGCATCGCGCCGTACAAGAAGTGGCTGCTGTGCGGCATCACCGCCCTGGTCGGCCTGATCGCGGGTGCCTCCGCCGCGGGCCAGTGGCGCACCTGGCTGCTGTGGGTCAACGGCGTCCCGTTCCACAAGACGGACCCGCAGTTCCACCTCGACGTGTCCTTCTACGCCTTCGACCTGCCCTGGTACCGCTTCCTGCTGGGCTTCGGCTTCGCCGCGACGATCCTGTCCCTGATCGCCGCGGCGCTGACCCACTACCTGTACGGCGGGCTGCGGGTCACCAGCCCCGGCACGCGGGCCACGGCCGCGGCGACCGGTCACCTGTCGGTGCTCCTCGGCGTCTTCGTGTCCCTGAAGGCGATCGCGTACTGGCTCGACCGGTACGGACTCGCGGTCAAGTCGAGCGACTTCAAGGCCACCGACAACTGGACCGGTCTGAGGTACGTCGACGCCCACGCCTACCTGCCGGCCAAGACGATCCTCTTCTGCATCGCGGTCATCTGCGCGCTGCTGTTCTTCGCCACCCTGTGGCGGCGCACCTGGCAGCTGCCGGTCATCGGCTTCGGCCTGATGGTGCTCTCCGCGATCCTCATCGGCGGCCTGTACCCGGCGATCGTCCAGAAGTTCCAGGTCCAGCCCAACGAGCAGGCCAAGGAGGCGCCGTACGTCGCGAAGAACATCGAGGCCACACGCCAGGCGTACGGCATCGACGACACCGAGGTGACCCCCTACGACGGCACGAGCAGGACCAAGGACAAGTCGACGCTGCGCGACGACGTCGACAAGACGGCGAGCATCCGCATACTCGACCCCAACATCGTCTCGCCGACGTTCCAGCAACTGCAGCAGATCAAGGGCTTCTACTCATTTCCCAACAATCTGGACGTCGACCGCTATCCCACCAAGGACGGCAAGGTCCAGGACACGGTCATCGGTCTGCGTGAGCTGAACTTCTCCGGCGTCAAGCAGAACTGGATCAACACCCACTTCCGCTACACCCACGGTTACGGCGTCGTCTCGGCCAAGGGCACCGAGGCCGACAACGGAGAGCCCGTCTTCACCGAGAAGAACCTGCCGCCCGCCGGCGACCTGCCGAGGTACGAACCGCGGGTCTACTACGGCGAGAAGACCACCACGTACTCGATCGTCGGCGGTCCCCAGAAGGAGATCGACTACTCCGACAACGACGGCGAGAAGACCACCAGCTACCGGGGCAAGAGCGGCGTCAGCCTGTCCAGCCCCGTCAACCGGGCCGCGTACGCGCTGGCGTTCGGCGAGCCGCAGATCCTCTACTCCGGCGCGATCGGAGACGGCTCGCGGATCCTGTACAACCGCACCCCCAAGGAGCGCGTCGAGGCGGTGGCACCCTGGCTGACCATCGACGGCGACGCCTATCCGGCGGTGGTGGACGGCCATATCCAGTGGATCGTGGACGCCTACACGACCACGAACGGCTACCCGTACGCCTCCCGTACCACCCTCGGCGACACCACGGCCGACTCGCTGACGGCGACCAACAACTCGCGCGCGGTGGTGGCCCAGCAGAACCAGGTCAACTACATCCGCAACTCGGTGAAGGCCACCGTCGACGCCTACACCGGCGAGGTCAGGCTGTACCAGTGGGACACCGAGGACCCGGTGCTGAAGACCTGGATGAAGGCGTTCCCGGACACGGTGAAGCCGAAGTCGGACATCTCCCCGGACCTGATGTCCCATCTGCGCTATCCGCAGGACCTGTTCAAGGTCCAGCGCGAGCTGCTCACCCGCTACCACGTCCAGGACGCGCAGACCTTCCTCAGCGGCAGCGAGGTGTGGCAGGTGCCGGACGACCCGACCAACAAGTCGGGCGACGCGGTGCCGCCGTACTACCTGACCATGAAGATGCCCGACCAGAACTCCCAGGCGTTCTCGCTGACGACGACGTACACGCCGAACGGCCGGGACAACCTCAGTGCCTTCATGGCGGTCGACTCGCAGGCGGGCACATCCGACTACGGGAAGATCAGAATCCTGAAGCTGCGGACGAGCACCACGGCGGACGGGCCCAAGCAGGTCCAGAGCCAGTTCAACTCCAACTCGCAGCAGAACATCACCGAGTTCGTGCGGCAGGTCAGGAACGGCGACTCGGAGATCGAGTACGGCAATCTGCTGACCATTCCGCTCGACGGAGGACTGCTCTATGTGGAGCCGGTCTACGTACGCGGCGGTCAGCTCAAGTACCCGTTGTTGCGGAAGGTCCTGGTGACCTACGGCGGCTCCACCGCGTTCGAGAACACGCTCGGCCAGGCCCTCGACAAGATCTTCGGGGCGCCGGGTTCGACGCCCCCGCCCGGCACCGGGACCGCGAATCCGCCGAGTTCGGGCAACCCGACGGTCCAGCAGGCGCTGAAGGACGCGCAGAAGGCCTTCGAGGAGGGCCAGGCGGCGCTGAACAAGAAGCCGACCGACTGGGAGGCGTACGGCAAGGCGCAGAAGGAGCTGCAGGACGCGCTCAAGCAGGCCGCCCAGGCCCAGGCCCAGGCGGAGAAGCAGAGCGGCAACGCCAAGAACGGTGCCGGTACCGCGAAGAACGGTACCGACAGCGCCAAGAACGGCGGCGGCAGCGACAAGAAGGGCAGCGGTAGCGGTACGACGGGGAGCTGATCGCGCGCGTCGAGTCGAGGGCCCGGGTCCGGGAGCGGATCCGGGCCCTCGTGGTGTGCGTACGACGGACGGTGGGGTTGCGAACGCATGTGCCGACAGGCGGGACCGCCGTGCCGCCGTGGGGAGTTGGGCGATCTGTGTTTGACTTGTCTCTCTGTGGGCATGTCGACAAAACGCTGAAGTGACCTCACTGGCTGCGGTATACCAGATGTACCCAGTTTGCAGGTGGTGCGACGATGAACGTTATGGGGGACAAGGTAACTCTGTTCGAGACAGGGCGATTTGTGCAGGCTTCCGATCCCGGGACGGGCGGGGAGCCCGAGGGCCTCGAGGGGACGAAGGGGACCCAAGGGACCCAGGGGCTCGGGGACGCGACCACGGACGAGACCGGTGAGGCCGCCGATGAGCTCGCCGAACTGGCGCGCCGCCGGCTCGCCGCCGAGGCCGGCGACATCGACGCGATGAGCGTTCTCGGAGCCATGCTGCTGCGCCGCGGCGACCTCGACGGAGCCGAGCCCCATCTGCGTGCCGCCACCTCGGCCGGTGACCGCGCCGCCGCGAACAACCTGGGAGTCCTCCTCCACCAGCGTGGCTACGCCGACGAAGCGGCGGGCTGGTGGCGGATCGCCGCCGTCGCCGGCTCCGCCGCGGCCGCACACGCGCTCGGCCGGCACCACCGCGAGCGCGGCGACGAGCCCGCCGCCGAGTACTGGCTGCGCCAGTCCGCCGAGCAGGGCCATGTGCTGGGCGCCTACGCGCTCGCCGACCTCCTGGAGCACCGCGCGGATGCCGGGGCGGAGCGCTGGATGCGGGTCGCCGCCGAGCGCGGCCACCGCGAGGCGGCGTACCGGCTGGCGCGGGCCCTGGACCGGCGTGCGGCGGGCGAGTGCGCCGCCGACGGCGGCGGTGCCGGCGCCCGTGGCACCGGCTCGCACGTAGCCGGTTCCACCGGGGCGGACCGCGACGGCGCGGACCCCGACAGAAGCGGCCTGTCGGCGGAGGCCGAGCAGTGGTACCGGCAGGCCGCGGCGCGCGGGCACCGGCGCGCCGCGCTGCACCTCGGCGCGATCCTGGAGAAGCGGGGCGAGCTGAAGGAGGCCGGCCGCTGGTACCTGACGTCCGCCAAGGACGGCGAGGCCCGGGCCGCCTGCGCCCTCGGGTTCCTGCTGCGCGACGCCGGAGACATCGAGAGCGCGGCGGTGTGGTGGCTGCGGGCCGCCCAGGACGGCGACGGCAACGCGGCGAACGCGCTGGGCGCGCTGCACGCCGAGCGCGGCGAGACGCAGACCGCGGAGCGCTGGTACCGGGCGGCCATGGACGCCGGCGACGTGAACGGCGCCTACAACCTCGGGCTGCTCTGTGCCGAGCAGGGACGGACCCCGCAGGCCGAGCAGTGGTACCGGCGCGCCGCCTACGCCGGCCACCGGGAGGCGGCGAACGCGCTGGCCGTACTGCTGCTCCAGAACGGCGACACCAGCGGGGCCGAGCCGTGGTTCTCCCGGGCGGCGGAGTCCGGGAGCGTGGACGCCGCGTTCAACCTGGGGATCCTCTACGCCGGGCGGGACCTGGAGTCCGAGGCCCTGCGCTGGTACGAGCAGGCGGCGGCCGCCGGGCACACGGAGGCGGCGCTGCAGGTCGGGATCGCCCGGCTGCGCGCGGGGGACGAGCGCCAGGCCGAGCGGCATCTGCGCTGCGCGGCCGGCGGCGGGAACGCGGAGGCCGCCTACCGGCTGGCGACGGTGCTCGACGCGCGACGGCCGCCGGTGCCGGCGCACGAGCTCGGGGAGTCGGCGATCCACGAGAAGACCGAGTGCGAGGAGTGGTACGAGCGGGCGGCCTCCCAGGGGCACCGGCGCGCGCAGGTGCGGGTGGGCATGCTGGCCGCCGCCCGGGGGGACGTGGTCGAGGCGGCTCACTGGTACCGGGTGGCGGCGGAGGCCGGGTCCCGCAACGGCGCCTTCAACCTGGGACTGCTGCTCGCGCGGGAGGGGAGCGAGCCGGAGGCCGCCGTGTGGTGGGCCCGGGCGGCCGACGCCGGCCACGGGCGGGCGGCGCTGCGGCTGGCCCTCGTCTACGCGCGCCGCGGGGAGCTCGCGGAGGGGCAGCGGTGGGCCGACCGCGCGGTGGCGCTGGGCCCGGCCGAGGTCGCCGAGCGGGCCGCACGGCTGAGGGACGCGCTGCGGGAGGAGCTGTCGGCGTGATGCGCGCGACGCTCCCCGTAAACGATTTGCTTCTTTCCCCGCCGGTCACGTAGTGTTCTATTCACCGACGCGGGGTGGAGCAGCTCGGTAGCTCGCTGGGCTCATAACCCAGAGGTCGCAGGTTCAAATCCTGTCCCCGCTACTGAAGGCCGAGAGCCGGAATCCGATCAAGGATTCCGGCCCTCGGTGTTTCCGTCCCCCGGTGTTCTGTCCCTCGGCGGGTTCGGCCCCTCGGTGGGTTCGGCCCCGCAGAGGCGCAGGTACGCCCCCTGCAAAGGTGCGGCACGCAGAAAGCCCCGGCACTCCCTGGTGCCGGGGCTTTCAGGCGTTCGTCACGCCGCCGTGCAGTTCGGGCACAGCCCGCGGTACGTCACCTCGACGTCCGAGACCGTGAAGCCGAAGCGCTCCGAGTCCGGAAGGTCGGCCAGCGGATTGCCGCCGGGATGGACGTCACGGATCGCGCCGCAGCCGGCGCAGACCAGGTGCTGGTGCGGCCGGTGGGCGTTCGGGTCGTACCGCTTGGCGCGCTTGTCGGTGCTGACCTCGATCACCTCACCGAGGGAGACCAGTTCGCCCAGGGTGTTGTAGACGGTCGCACGAGAGATCTCGGGCAGCTTGGCGACTGCCCGCGCGTGGACCTCGTCGGCCGTCAGGTGGACGTGCTCGCCGTCCAGGACCTCGGCCACGACGCGCCGCTGCGCGGTCATCCGCCATCCGCGTCCGCGCAGCCGTTCCAGAAGGTCGCTCATAGGCACCAGCTTAACAGCAAGGGGAACAGTTTCCGAACGAGTGTGACTTTGGAGCTTTGTTTGACTTAGACATTGTCCATTGTAGGATCGAGAACGGCTTTGGCCAAGCGACAGGAACAGACAGATGTGCCGGGAGGCGACATGACCCAGGGACCGCTCACGACGGAGGCCGGTGCTCCGGTGGCCGACAACCAGAACAGCGAGACCGCGGGCGCCGGCGGCCCGGTTCTCGTCCAGGACCAGCTCCTGCTGGAGAAGCTCGCCCACTTCAACCGCGAGCGCATCCCGGAGCGGGTGGTGCACGCGCGCGGTGCGGGGGCCTACGGCACCTTCACGGTGACGGCCGATGTCACGCCGTACACGCGTGCCGCTTTCCTCTCCGAGGTCGGGAAGCAGACGGAGACGTTCCTGCGCTTCTCGACGGTGGCGGGCAACCTGGGTGCCGCGGACGCCGTCCGCGACCCGCGGGGCTTCGCGCTGAAGTTCTACACCGAGGAGGGCAACTACGACCTCGTCGGCAACAACACCCCGGTGTTCTTCATCCGGGACGCGATCAAGTTCCCCGACTTCATCCACACCCAGAAGCGCGACCCGTACACGGGCTCCACGGAGCCGGACAACGTCTGGGACTTCTGGAGCCTGTCCCCGGAGTCCACGCACCAGGTGACCTGGCTGTTCGGCGACCGCGGCATCCCGGCCTCCTACCGCCACATGGACGGCTTCGGCTCGCACACCTATCAGTGGAACAACGAGGCCGGTGAGGTCTTCTGGGTCAAGTACCACTTCAAGACCGACCAGGGCATCAAGTGCCTCGCCCAGGAGGAGGCCCACAAGCTCGCCGGTGAGGACCCCGACTCCCACCAGCGCGACCTGCGCGAGGCGATCGAGCGCGGCGAGTACCCGTCCTGGACCGTCTACGTCCAGATCATGCCGGCGGCCGAGGCGGCGACCTACCGCTTCAACCCGTTCGACCTGACCAAGGTGTGGCCGCACGCCGACTACCCGCTGGTCGAGATCGGCAGGCTGGAGCTCAACCGCAACCCGGAGAACGTCTTCGCCGAGGTCGAGCAGTCGATCTTCAGTCCCGCGCACTTCGTGCCCGGCATCGGTCCGTCCCCGGACAAGATGCTCCAGGGCCGTCTCTTCGCCTACGGCGACGCCCACCGCTACCGCGTCGGCATCAACGCCGACCACCTGCCGGTGAACCGCCCGCACGCCACCGAGGCGCGCACCAACTCCCGTGACGGCTACCTCTACGACGGCCGCCACAAGGGCGCGAAGAACTACGAGCCGAACAGCTTCGGCGGCCCGTTCCAGACGGACCGGCCGCTGTGGCAGCCGGTTCCGGTCTCCGGCGTCACCGGCGACCACACGACCCCGGCGCACGCGGAGGACGACGACTTCGTCCAGGCCGGCAACCTCTACCGGCTGATGTCGGACGAGGAGAAGGACCGCCTGGTCGGCAACCTGGCGGGCGCCATCGCGCAGGTCTCGCGCGAGGACATCGCCGAGCGCGCGATCGACAACTTCCGCCGGGCGGACGGCGACTTCGGCAAGCGGCTTCAGACCGCGGTCCAGGCCCTGCGCGGCTGATCTCCGGCGCTGGACCGTTCGTCGGGTGGCGGGCCGGGTCCCCACGGGGCCCGGCCCGCCCGTACGCCTTCAGCCTGCCGCCCGTATGCCGTCAGGCCGTCGCCCGCATGTCTTCAGGCCGCCACGCGGGCCGGAACCCAGCAGCTGATGATGTCGCGGACCGAGACGATGCCGGCCGGTTCGCCGCCGTCGAGGACGATGAGGTGGCGGAAGCCGCCGTGCGCCATGGCGCGGGCGGCCTCCTCCAGGGTCCAGGCCGGAGCGGCGAACACGACGTCGGTGGTGGTGTGGGCGTGGACGGGCTCCGTGTCCGGGTTCTGGCCCAGGCCTACGGAGTTGAGGATGTCGCGTTCGGTGAGGATGCCGATGCCGCCGGCGTCGGGGTCGTGGACCACCGCCGCGCCGACCCGGCGGGCGGACATCAGGGCGGCGGCCTGGCGGAGGGTGTGTGCGGGGCCGATGGTGAGGACCACCGTGCTCATGGCGTCGCGGACGAGCATGGGATGGAGCCACCTCCTCGCGGAATCCAGCTGGTGACCGGATTCACAAGTTCACAAGTGGGGGACTCTCAGAGTCGCAGGCAAAGCGGCGGTCAACAAGGGGGCGTGCGCGGCGGATTGGGGGCGTGCGCAGGCGTCTCCCCGTCATCAGTGGCGCCGGTTGAGATACCCCAGCAACTCGTCGTGCAGCAGTCCGTTGGACGCCGCCGCGTTGCCGCTGTGCGGGCCGGGCCGGCCGTCCAGGCCGGTGAAGGTGCCGCCCGCCTCGGTCACGATGATCGCGTTCGCGGCCATGTCCCACAGCGACAGCTCGGGCTCCGCGCAGAGGTCGACCGAGCCCTCGGCGACCATCATGTAGGGCCAGAAGTCGCCGTAGGCGCGGGTGCGCCAGACCTCGCGGGTCAGGTCCAGGAAACCGTTCAGGCGGCCCTGCTCCTCCCAGCCGCTGAGCGAGGAGTACGCGAAGGAGGCGTCGGCCAGCTTCGCCACACGGGAGACCTTCAGGCGCGACGCCTGCGACAGGCTGCGGCCGGTGAAGGCCCCGTGGCCCTTGGCGGCCCACCAGCGGCGGCCGAGGGCGGGCGCGGAGACGACGCCGACGACGGGCTGGTAGCCGCCCTCACCGGCCTCCATCAGGGAGATCAGCGTGGCCCATACGGGAACGCCGCGTACGTAGTTCTTGGTGCCGTCGATCGGGTCGACGACCCAGCGGCGGGGGCCGGTGCCCTCGATGCCGTACTCCTCGCCGAGGACCGCGTCCCGCGGGCGGGCGCGCTGCAACTGGCCGCGGATCAGCTCCTCCGCCGCCTTGTCCGCTTCGCTGACCGGGGTCATGTCCGGCTTGGTCTCGACCTTCAGGTCGAGCGCCTTGAAGCGGTCCATGGTGGCGGCGTCGGCGGCGTCCGCGAGAACGTGGGCCAGGCGCAGGTCGTCAAGGTAGTCCGGCATGTAGGGAACGGTATCGGCCTGGGGCGACACGGGGCCACAGGGGGCCGCGGGTGGCGGAGCCGGCGCCCTGGTGTGTCGCTCGAAGGGTGCACATGACTCCGGGCACCCTTGACAGTGCTGCGGGGCGCGTCAAATCTGTGCGCAGAGTCGCTCGCCCCCGGGAGGCGATGATGCCTGCAGCGCGGGAATCCCTGCTGGACGCCGCTTACACGGCGCTGGCGCGTCGGCCGTGGTCCGCGGTACGGATGGTGGACGTGGCCGCGGCGGCCGGGGTGTCCCGGCAGACGCTGTACAACGAGTTCGGCAGCAAGGACGGACTCGCGCGGGCGCTCGTCAGGAGAGAGGCGGACGGCTATCTCGCCGGGGTGGACCGCGCCCTGGCCGCGCACGCCGACCCGGGCGAGCGGCTCACCGCCGCCGCCGAGTGGACCGTGGCGGCCGCCCGCCAGAACGCGCTGGTGAAGGCCGTGCTCACGGGCTGCTGGAGCGAGCGGTTGCCCTGGCCGACGCTGTCCGCGGTGCCCTCGACCTCTCCCGTCCCGGCGCAGCGCAGGGCGGACGGTCCGCTGCCGTCGCCGGGCGACTTGCTGGGACACGTCCGCGACCGTGCCGTGGCCGCCCTGGCCGCCTCGGTCGCACCCGTGATGGACACGGCCGAGTTGGCGAAGGCCTGCGAGCTGGCGATCCGCCTCGCCCTGTCCTGCGTGCCGGCGCCTGCCGGCGAGGGCGGCGTCGCCGCCCTGGTACGCGAGACGCTGCGCCGCCACCAGCTCGTCTGAGCGACCGGCTGCTGTCGGCTCCTGCGACCAGAACCCGGCTCGGGAGCGTGCCCGGCCCTCAGTGGGCCGAGCCCGACAGCTGCAGGCCGATCACGCCGATGATGACGAAGCTGATCGACACGATCTTCAGCGTGGACACCAGGTCGCCGAGGAAGATCATGCCGTAGATCGCCGTGCCCGCCGCGCCGATCCCGGTCCACACCGCGTACGCGGGGCCGACGTCGAGCTTGCGCAGGGACAGGGTGAGCAGGCCGAAGCTGCCGAGCGCGAAGCAGGCGAAGGCGATGGTCGGCCAGAGCCTGGTGAAGCCGTGCGACAGCTTCAGGCACACCGCGAAGCCGGTCTCGAGCAGTCCCGCGACGATGACCAGCAGCCACGCCATGTGCCGTCCTCCCGTAGGTCCTCGCTCCGTGACCGCTCCGGCTCGCTGCGATTATGCACGTGCCGGACCGTGGCGGTCACAAACTACGCCAAGGTGAGCACGCGGCGTCAGTCGCCTTCCGTGCGCTCCCGGGTGGCCAGCAGCCGGCGCAGCGAGTACAGCCGGGCCGGGTCGGCGTGGCCCTCCTCGACCCACGCGTCCAGCGCGCAGTCCGGCTCGTCGTGGCTGCACGCGCGCGGGCAGCCCTCCGTACCGGGTTCCAGGTCGGGGAAGGCGTGGATGACCCGGGACGGGTCGATGTGGGCGAGTCCGAAGGACCGGATGCCCGGGGTGTCGACGACCCAGCCGCCCGCGCCGGTCAGCGGCAGCGCGAGCGCCGAGGTGGTGGTGTGCCGGCCGCGGCCCGTCACCACGTTGACGTGTCCCGTCAGACGGCGCCTGTCCTCCGGGACGAGCGCGTTGACCAGTGTCGTCTTGCCGACGCCGGAGTGTCCCACGAACGCGGTGATCTTGCCGTCCAGATGCTCGCGCACCCGGTCCGCCGCGTCGCCGTTCTCCAGCTCGTCACGGCTGGTGACGACATGGGGGATGTCCAGCGCCCCGTACAGCTCCAGGAGCTTGTCCGGCGGGGCCAGGTCCGACTTGGTCATGACCAGCAGCGGTTCCAGGCCGCCGTCGTACGCCGCCACCAGGCAGCGGTCGATCAGCCGCGGGCGCGGTTCGGGGTCGGCGAGCGCGGTGACGATGGCCAGCTGGTCGGCGTTGGCCACGACCACGCGCTCGTACGGGTCGTCGTCGTCCGCGGTGCGGCGCAGCACCGAGCCGCGCTCCTCGATGCGGACGATGCGCGCGAGGGTGTCCTTCTGGCCGGACAGGTCACCGACCAGGGCCACCCGGTCGCCCACGACGGCGGCCTTGCGGCCCAGTTCGCGGGCCTTCATCGCGACGACCGTACGGCCGTCGACGAGGCAGGTCAGCCGGCCGCGGTCCACGGTGAGCACCATGCCCTCGGCCGCGTCCTCGTGCTTCGGGCGGATGTGCGTACGCGGCCGTGTGCCCCTGCGACCGGGCCGGGTCCGGATGTCGTCCTCGTCGGTGTGCTTGCCGTAGCGGCGCATGACGTGATCCCCGCGCCTCTAGGCCCCGAGCATCCCGGCCCACAGCTCGGGGAAGTCCGGAAGGGTCTTCGCCGTCGTCGCCACGTTCTCGATCCGCACGCCCTCGACCGCCAGGCCGATGATCGCGCCGGCCGTCGCCATGCGGTGGTCCTCGTAGGTGTGGAAGACCCCGCCGTGCAGCCGGCGCGGGCGGATGTGCAGGCCGTCGGCGGTCTCGGTGACATCACCGCCGAGTTCGTTGATCTCCTTGGTCAGCGCGGCCAGCCGGTCGGTCTCGTGCAGCCGCAGATGGGCCACGCCCCGCAGCGTCGAGGGGGAGTCCGCGAGCGCGGCGACCGCGGCGATGCCGGGGGTCAGCTCGCCGACCTCGCTCAGGTCCACATCGATGCCGTGGACCGACCCCGAGCCGGTGAACACCAGGCCGAAGTCGGTCAGCTCGCAGGAACCACCCATCTCGGTGAAGATCTCCCGCAGCCGGTCACCGGGCTGGGTGGTCCGCTCCGGCCAGTCCGGTACGACCACCTTGCCGCCGGTCACCAGCGCCGCCGCCAGGAACGGCTGGGCGTTGGACAGGTCCGGCTCCACGGTCAGGTCCCGGCCGAGCAGCGCACCCGGCGTGACCCGCCACACGTTCGGCTCGCCGCCCGACTCCGGGGTGTCCACCTGGGCGCCCACCGCGCGCAGCATGTCGACCGTCATCCGGATGTGCGGCATGGACGGCAGCGTGGAGCCGGTGTGCCGGACCTCGACGCCCTGGTTGAAGCGCGGGGCGGACAGCAGCAGGGCACTGACGAACTGCGACGAGGAGGAGGCGTCGATGTCGACCGGGCCGCCGTCCAGCGCGCCGCTGCCGTGCACGGTCATCGGCAGGGCGCCCCGGCCGTCGTCGTCGATGCGGGCCCCGAGCGCGCGCAGCGCGTCGATCACGCCCTGCAGCGGGCGCTCGTAGGAACGAGGGTCGCCGTCGAAGCGCACCGGACCGTCGGCCAGCGCGGCGACCGGCGGCAGGAAGCGCATCACCGTGCCGGCGTTGCCGACGTCGACCGTGGCGGGGCCGTGCAGCCCCGCGGGGATCACCCGCCAGGCCTCGCCGGAGGCGCCGGCACCCGACGCGGAGGACACCGTCTCCTCGATGCCCACGCCCATCGTCCGCAGGGCGCCGGCCATCAGCAGCGTGTCGCGGGAGCGCAGCGGGCGGCGCAGCCAGCCCGGCTCCGAGGCGAGGGCGGCGAGCACCAGCGCGCGGTTGGTGACCGACTTGGACCCGGGCACGTGGACGGTCGCGTCGACGGCGCCGCTCGCGTGCGGGGCGGGCCAGAGGGCGGTGTGTGCGGGGTTCGGGGCCATGGACCCACTCTATAAGGATGCGGTAGGACAGGCCGTCGTTCGGGTGCGGCCCGGCCGGAGCCGGTCACGCCGGGCGGCGGACCCGTACGCCCCGCACCGCCGGAGCCGTACGCCCCCCACCGGCGGAGCCGCACGCCCTCGCGATCCGGAGCCGTACGTCCACCGCACCTCCTGGAGTCGTACGCCCCTGTGGCCCGGGGCGCGCGGGCCCCCGAGGGCCCCGTCACACCCCCAGCAGCCAGCGGCCCCCGCCCATCAGCGAGCACAGCGACACCGCGTGGAACAGGAACAGCCACAGGCCCGCCGGTACGTGCGTCAGCCGGGACAGCTGGTCCGCGTCCGAGTCCCCGGCGCCGCCGCGGGACCGCTTGGCCTGGAGCTCGAAGGCCGGCCGCACCCCGCCCAGCAGCAGGAACCACACCACCGCGTACGCGAACGCGGCCTGCACCTGGGGTCCGGTCAGCCACGACACCAGCAGGAACGTACCGCCCGTGACCAGCACGGTCAGCGCCCCGTACGCGTTGCGGATCATCACCAGCATCGCCACCAGCAGCGCCGTGGCCACCCACAGCAGCAGCGTGATCCGCCCCGCGGCGAGCAGCGCAGCGCCGCCCAGGCCCAGCAGCGGGGGAGCGGTGTAGCCGGCGGCCGCGGTGAGGATCATGCCGGCGCCGTACGGCTTGCCACGGCTGACGGTCAGGCCGCTGGTGTCGGAGTGCAGGCGTATGCCGGTCAGCGTGCGGCCGCTCAGCAGCGCCACCAGGCCGTGGCCGCCCTCGTGGGCGATGGTGATGGCGTTGCGGGAGACGCGCCACAGGGTGTGCGGGACGACGACGGCGAGCGCGGCGACCGCGGTGGCGATCACCACCCACACGTCCGGATCGGGCTGGATGCCCACGAGCCGGTCCCAGAGGCCGGGCAGCGCGATGGAGGCGAGGCTGTCCATGTGTTCCGGTGGCTCCCTGTGCTCGCATTCGGAAGGGGCGGCGCGAAGCGCCTCGTTGAGGGGTGGTGGTCGGGGGACGGGTGGGCCTGGCAGTGTTGCACGTATGTGCGGACGGTATGCGGCAAGTCGCGGAGCCGAGGATCTCGCAGGAATCTTTGAGATCGAGAAGTGGGAGCCGGAGGAGACCCTTGAGCCCGACTACAACGTGGCTCCGACCAAGGAGGTCCATGTCGTCCTGGACCGTCCCTTGAAGGACGCCGAGGACAAGCGTCCGGTTCGGCAGCTGCGGAAGCTGAAGTGGGGCCTGGTGCCGTCCTGGGCGAAGTCCCCCGAGGGCGGCGCCCGGATGATCAACGCACGGGCGGAGACCGTGCACGAGAAGCCGTCGTACCGGCGCGCCTTCGCCGTCCGGCGATGCATCGTGCCCGCCGACGGCTACTACGAGTGGGTCACCGGCACCCAGGAGCGGGAGCTGGAGGTCGAGGGGAAGCGGAAGCGGCCGCGCAAGCAGCCGTACTTCGTGATCCCGGCGGACGGATCGGTGTTCGCGATGGCGGGGCTGTACGAGTTCTGGCGGGACCGCACGCTGCCCGACGACCATCCGCTGGCCTGGTGGGCGACCTGCTCGGTGATCACCACGGAGGCGGAGCGCACCCCGCTGGCGGTGGCCCCGGCCGAGGGTCCGCGCTCGCTGGCCGACATCCACCCCCGGATGCCGCTCCTGCTCACGCCCGACCGCTGGGACGCCTGGCTGGACCCGGCCCGCACGGACGTGGACGACCTGCGCGCCCTGCTCGCCCCGCCGCCCGCCGGCCTGATGCGCGCCTACCCCGTGTCCACCGCCGTGAGCAACGTCCGCAACAACGGGCCGGAGCTGCTCAAGGAGCTGCCCGCACCCGAAGAGGGCACACTCTTCTGACATGACTACGCAGACGGTCGGCACCCCGGAGACGGTCGCCACGGACGCGGGTGAGGCCCGCGTCACCTGGCACAGGGCGAGGAAGCCCGCCATGGTCCTCGCCGTCGGCCATGGCGCCGGGGGCGGCATCGAGGCGCGGGATCTACGGGCCCTCGCCGAGGTGCTGCCCGCGCGCGGGGTGAGCGTGGCCCTGGTCGAGCAGCCCTGGCGGGTCGCCGGGAAGAAGGTCGCGCCCGCGCCGAAGACCCTGGACGTGGGCTGGCGGGGCGTCTGGCCCGCGCTCGCCGCCGAGGGGCTGCCCGTCGTCTCCGGCGGGCGCAGCGCCGGGGCGCGGGTCGCCTGCCGTACCGCCGGCGAGCTGGGCGCGCACGCCGTGCTCGCGCTGAGCTTCCCGCTGCACCCGCCCGGCAAGCCGGAGAAGTCGCGCGCCGACGAGCTGCTCGGCGCCGGGGCGCCGACGCTGGTGGTGCAGGGCGGGAACGACCCGTTCGGGAAGCCGGAGGAGTTCCCCGAAGGGCCCTACGGGCTGGTCGAGGTGCCGTACGGAGATCACGGCTTCGCCGTGCCGAAACGCGCGGAGATCACCCAGGAGCGGGCGCTGGAGATCGTCACCGGCGGTGTCGTGGAGTGGATCGCGTCACTCGGGTGATCTCTGGGAATGCCGGGTGACGGACCGCTGTTGACGGCGAAAGAAGTGCTGATGCCTCGGCACCGACGCCCCAGGAGAGGAAGTCCGCCGCATGGGTTCGACCATCTGCCCTCCCGCCTCCCACCACCCCGTGGACGGGCTGCGCCCGGCAGAGTCTGATTCCAGCCGCAGCCGCGCTGACCTGGACTGGTCCGTGCTGCTTGCGGCCAAGACCGCTCCTATTCGAGCGGCGGGAGGCACGGGTCGTCGTCTATCCTCCGAATCGAGTGGGACTGGTTTCGGTCCTGCGCCATCGTTTGAGGAGGTGGGTCCGGTTCCCGGTACCGACGCAGGGAACGACAACGGCCAGGCGGAGCTGCCCGAGAGCCAGGGCACGGGCGTGGACGAGTCCGCGGAGGCGACCGCCGAGCGCAGCGCGCGCTTCGAGCGCGACGCGCTGGAATTCCTCGACCAGATGTACTCGGCCGCCCTGCGCATGACGCGCAACCCGGCCGATGCCGAGGACCTGGTGCAGGAGACCTACGCCAAGGCGTACGCGTCCTTCCACCAGTTCCGTGAGGGCACCAACCTCAAGGCCTGGCTGTACCGGATCCTGACCAACACCTTCATCAACTCCTACCGCAAGAAGCAGCGTGAGCCGCAGCGCTCCGCCGCGGAGGAGATCGAGGACTGGCAGCTCGCCCGCGCCGAGTCGCACATGTCGACGGGTCTGCGCTCCGCGGAGTCGCAGGCGCTCGACCACCTGCCCGACTCGGACGTGAAGGAAGCGCTCCAGGCCATCCCCGAGGAGTTCCGCATCGCGGTGTATCTCGCGGACGTAGAGGGCTTTGCGTACAAGGAGATCGCGGACATCATGGGGACACCCATCGGTACGGTGATGTCCCGGCTGCACCGGGGCCGCCGTCAGCTGCGGGGCATGCTCGAGGACTACGCCCGCGATCGCGGACTGGTCCCGGCCGGTGCCGGAGAGTCGAACGAAGCGAAAGGCTCGGGCTCATGAGCTGCGGAGAGCCGCACGAAACGGACTGCAGTGAGGTACTCGACCATCTGTACGAGTTCCTCGACAGTGAGATGCCGGACGTCGATCGCACCAAGTTCGAGCACCACTTCGAGGAGTGCTCGCCGTGCCTGGAGAAGTACGGCCTGGAGCAGGCCGTGAAGAAGCTGGTCAAGCGGTGCTGCGGGCATGACGACGTACCCGCCGACCTGCGCGCCAAGGTCATGGGGCGGCTCGAGCTGATCCGCTCCGGTCAGACCGTCTCCGACCGCGATGTGACCGAGGAACCGGTCACCTCCCAGGAGTCCTGACCACCCCACGTGCGACGCGGGCCCGCCCCATGCGGTGCAGGCCCGCCCACATCCGGCACAGGCCCCTCGTCACCCGTACGTGCTAATCCGCGGGTTATCGGCCCACGGACGTCCCTCCGCGCCCCCTAGTCTCCCAGCCGTGGGCAGGCAGGACCGGCGCGACGGGGGAGGGACGGCATGGAGGCGGTTCCACCCCGGGCACGTGCGTACGTCGCCTGTGTCGCCCTCGGTGCCCTGGTCTGCCTGCTGCCGGTGCTGGTGCCGGTCACGGTGCCGCCGCTGGTGCCGGTGCCGGTGACACACGCGTCCTGGTGGGCCGTCTGCCTGCTGGCCGCCGTGTACACCGGCTGCGAGCAACTGGCCCGGCGGAGCTTCGCCGGGCCCTTCTACCCCGTGCTGCTGGCCGCGGCCTTCCTGCTGCCGCCGTCCGCCGCCGCGCTCGTCCCGCTGCCCGGCGCCCTGCTGGCCGCGGCCGGGCAGCGGCCCGAGGCGCTGCGCCGGATCTGGCGGGCGGCCCAGCTCGCGCTGGCCGTGTGGGTGGCGGCCGGGGTGCACGGGGAACTGGGCGGCCCGGGCGCCGTCGCCGACCCCGACTTCCCCTACGCCCTCGTCCCGGCCGGTGCCGCGGTGGTGGCGTTCTGCGGGGTGCTGACCGCGCTGGACGGCGGGGTCCGGGCGCTGGCGGCGGCGTCGCCCGCCCCGCCGGGCCGGCGAGGGCTGTTCGCCCGCTCCCTCGCGCCGACCGCGGTCCACGGGCTCGCCGGCCTGATGATGGCCGTGCTCTGGCGCAGCCCGTACGGGCCGGTGGCCGCCCTTCTGGTGCTGCTGCCGATGTGCGTGTCCTGGTGGGCGTACGCGCAGTACCACCGGGAACGGGCCGCCCACCAGGCGACGATCCGGGCGCTGGTGCAGGCGGTCGACATCAAGGACGGCTACACGCGCGGACACAGCGAGCGGGTCGGACAGGCCTCCATGATGATCGCCCGCGAACTCGGCATGGACGACGAACGCGTCGAGGTACTGCGCTTCGCCGGCATCCTGCACGACGTGGGCAAGCTGGGCGTGCCCACCCGGCTGCTGCGCAAGGACGGCCCGCTGACCCCTCAGGAGCGGCGGGTGATCGAACTGCATCCCGAGTACGGGCACGAGATGGTGCGCGGGATCTCCTTCCTCGGCGAGGCACGCTCGGCGATCCTGCACCACCACGAACGCCTGGACGGCAGCGGATACCCCTACGGGCTGAGGGGCGGCCAGATCCCGGAGTGCGCACGCGTGGTGGCCGTCGCCGACGCGTTCGACGCGATGACGTCCACCCGCTCCTACCGCAGGGCCCGGCCGGTGGGCACGGCACTGCGGGAACTGGAGCGCTGCGCGAACGCCCAGTTCGACCCGCGCATGGTCACGGCCCTGGTGCGGGCCCTGGACCGGCACGGCTGGCACCCGGCGGTCACGGCGGAGGACGGCACCCCGCCGCCCCCACCCGGGGACGGCGCACCGCGCGTCCCGGCCAAGCACCGCGCCCCCCGTGCCCCGGCCGCGTCGGCCGGGGGGCGCGAGGAGGCGTACGGGTGAGGTGGCCGTGGCCGTTGGTGCTGATCCGCGGGTCCGCCCTCGCCGTCGGCCTGCTGTCGCTCGCCGTCACGCTGTGGACCGGACTGGAGGAGCGCGGGGCGGCACTCGCCTTCGGGGTGCTCGTGCTGGTGGGGGAGCTCGCCCGGTGGTCGGGCGGCCAGGGCCGGGAGGCCGCCCCGCTGGGGGCCGCGGGCGCGCTGTCGTACGCCCTGTTGGGGCAGGACGCCGGACGGCCCAGCCACCACGGCGCCCTCCAGGCCGTCGCCGTGGTGCTCGCCGCCTGTCTGCTGGGCAGCGTGCCGCACATCGCGCTGGGGCGGGGCTCGACCCTCGACCACCTGGCCCGGCGGATCCTCACCGTCTTCTTCGCCGCCGTCTGCTTCCAACCGCTGTACGGCAAAGGCGTCTTCAGGGGGTGGGTGGGCCCTGCCTACCCCCTGCTGCTCCTCGCGCTCCTGGTGCTCACCGCCCTGTGCGGGGCCGTCCTCGCCGCCGTGCCGGCCCACTGCCGCACGCGGTGGCCCTTTGGCCCGCTGCTGCGGGAGGAGCTGCGGGGCCTGCTCGGGATCGGGTCGGCGGTGTGCGCGACGGGCGCGGTGATGGCCCTCGCGGTCGCCGTCGCCGGGCTGTGGGCGCTGCCCGTCTTCTCGCTGCCGCTGCTGCTCACCCAGCTGTCCTTCCGCCGGTACGCGGCCGTGCGGGACACCTACCGGCAGACCATCGCCTCACTGGCCCGGGCCACCGAGGTGGCCGGGTACACCCCGGCCGGGCACGCCCGCCGGGTCGCCGCGCTCAGCCGGGCCGTGGGACGGGACCTGGGGCTGACGGAACCGGAGCTGACCGTGCTGGAGCACGCCGCGCTCATGCACGACATCGGGCAGCTGAGCCTGGTCGACCCGGTGCCCGCGGGGGCGACGGCCGGCCTGCCCGTCGCGGAGCAGCGGCGCATCGCGCTGCTCGGCGGGGCCGTGGTCCGCCAGACCGGGGTCTCCCGGGAGGTCGCGGTGGTGGTGGAGCGGCAGGCCGACCCCTGCCGGGAGCAGCCGCTGCCCGCCCGGATCGTGCGGGCCGTGAACGCCTACGACGAGAAGGCGCGCGACGCCGGACCCGGCGGGCCGCTCAGGGCACTGGAGGAGCTGCGGCTGGCCACGGCCGGCGACTACGCGCCCGAGGTGGTCGAATCGCTGGCCCGGGTGCTGTCGCGGGACTGTCTGACGCTGCCCGCCACGGGGTAACCCATGGGTAATGAGCGCCCTTCAAGCCGTACGTGGTTGGATGCGAAGGAAAGGGAAACCGGGGGCAGAAGCCAGCCCACACAACGGAACTGGCAGGCGGGAATCGTGAGGATCTTCGGCAAGGGACGGCACCGGCCCTCCGCCTCCTGGCGGCAGGCCACCGATCGCGCGTTCACCCTGATCGGCGACGGCCGGTACGAGGACGCGGGTGCGCTGCTGACGCGCGCCGCCGATCTGGAGCCCTGGTTGTCGGAGTCCTGGTTCAACCTGGCCCTGCTGCACAAGTTCCGCCACGACTGGGAGCAGGCCAGGACGGCCGGGCTGCGGGCCGTGGCCCTGCTGGAGAAGGAGTCCGGCGCGCCGGACTGGTGGAACGTCGGGATCGCCGCCACCGCCCTGCAGGACTGGCCGCTGGCCCGGCGCGCCTGGCAGGCCTACGGACTGAAGGTGCCCGGGGGCGCGACGGCCGCCGGAGAACCGGTGGGCATGGAGCTGGGCAGCGCGGCCGTGCGGCTGTCGCCGGAGGGCGAGGCCGAGGTGGTCTGGGGCCGCCGCCTGGACCCGGCCCGGATCGAGGTGCTGTCCATTCCGCTTCCCTCCTCCGGGCGGCGCTGGGGCGAGGTCGTGCTGCACGACGGCGTGCCGCACGGCGAGCGGACCACCGCCGCCGGGCACAGCTACCCCGTCTTCGACGAGATCGAGCTGTGGGCGCCCTCGCCCGTGCCCACCTGGGTGGTCCTGCTGGAGGCCGCCACCGAGGCCGACCGGGACGCCCTGGAGCAGCTCGCCGCCGACGCCGGGTTCGCCGCCGAGGACTGGTCGTCGTCCGTGCGGCTGCTGTGCCGGACCTGCTCGGAGTCGCGGATGCCGTCCGACGAGGGCGACGGCGAGCACCTGGACCCGCACGACCACAGCGAGCCGGGGCACCCGGGGCCGCTGGGCCACCGCACCGACGGACAGCTGTGGGTGCCCGAGCGGGAGTGCGGGGTGGCCGCGCCGGCGTCCCTCGTCCGGGGGCTGCTGGACGGGTGGGTCGCGGACAGCCCGGACTCCCGGGACTGGCGGGATCTCGAAGAGGTCTGCTGACCCCCTGCCGACCCCCCGGTGTCCGACGGCGACCCGTGCGTCCCCCGGTCCCCTTAGGCTGTACTCGCAGAATTTCTCAGGCTTGCAGGAAGGCGTACGTCGGTCATGGCGCAGCAGGACACCGATCAGCAGCACGCGGGCGTGCTCCCCGTCGACGACGAGGGCTATGTCGTCGACACCGGGGACTGCGAGGAGCGCGAGACCGCGTGGCGCGAGCGCGGTACCTCGCGGCCGATCACGGTCGTCGGCAACCCCGTGCTGCACAAGGAGTGCAAGGACGTCACCGAGTTCGGCGACGAGCTCCAGCAGCTGGTCGCGGACATGTTCGCCAGCCAGCGCACCGCCGAGGGCGTGGGCCTGGCCGCCAACCAGATCGGCGTCGACCTGAAGGTCTTCGTCTACGACTGCGGGGACGACGAGGGCGTGCGGCACGTCGGTGTGGTCTGCAACCCCAAGCTGGTCGAACTGCCGGCCGACCGCCGCCGCCTGGACGACAGCAACGAGGGCTGCCTGTCCGTGCCCACCGCCTACGCGCCGCTGGCCCGCCCCGACTACGCCGAGGTCACCGGCCAGGACGAGCGGGGCAACCCGATCAAGGTGCGCGGCACCGGCTACTTCGCGCGCTGTTTGCAGCACGAGACCGACCACCTCTACGGCTACCTCTACATCGACCGGCTCTCCAAGCGGGAGCGCAAGGACGCCCTGCGGCAGATGGCCGAGAACGAGCCGCGCTACCCCGTGGTCGCCAACGACTGAGGATTGTCCTCCCGTCGGGGCGCGAGTGCCCCGTGTGCACGTGCCCCGTGTGCGGCGCCCGACCGGAACGACCGGTCGGGCGCCGCACTTGTGTGCGTCGGCATTCGACCTCTCGTGGTACTTGTCGAGCCAAAATCAGTCACACAAGGGGATATTCTCGGCATCCGGGGTAGTGAGTGGAGCAAATCCGTTCCCAGATCGGTCAGTTGTGGTGCTGAATGGGGGTGCGGGGATACGCGACGGCGTGCGCCGGGCACAGCGGAAGGGGCGGGCGCCACTGGCGGCTGAGAGGGGTTGTTCGTGCCAGCTTTCCCACACAGCACCACATCGACAGCGACTGCGGTCGCAGTGCCACCATCGCTCGCTCTCCCGGTGATCGAGGCCGCGTTTCCCAGGCAACTCCATGCCTATTGGCCCAAACTCCAGGAGAAGACCCGCTGCTGGCTGCAGGAAAAACGGCTCATGCCGGCGGACAAGATCGAGGAATATGCCGACGGCCTGTGCTACACCGACCTGATGGCGGGCTACTACCTCGGCGCCCCGGACGACGTGCTCCAGGCCATAGCGGACTACAGCGCCTGGTTCTTCGTCTGGGACGACCGGCACGACCGCGACATCGTCCACGGCCGGCCGGTCGCCTGGCGGCGGCTGCGGCGCGCACTGCACACGGCCCTCGACGCACCCCGGGAACACCTGCACCACCAGGACACCCTGGTCGCGGGGTTCGCGGACAGCGTGCTGCGGCTGTACTCGTTCCTGCCGGCGACGTGGAACGCCCGCTTCGCCCGGCACTTCCACACGGTGATCGAGGCGTACGACCGGGAGTTCCACAACCGCACCGAGGGCATCGTGCCCACCGTCGAGGAGTACCTCGCCCTGCGCCGGCTCACCTTCGCGCACTGGATCTGGACCGACCTGCTGGAGCCGAGCGCGGGCCTGGAACTCCCCGACGCCGTACGGAAACACCCCGCCTATCGGCGTCCGGCGCTGCTCAGCCAGGAATTCGCCGCCTGGTACAACGATCTGTGTTCACTGCCCAAGGAAATCGCGGGTGATGAGGTGCACAACCTCGGGATAAGTCTTGTGAAACACGACGGACTGAGTCTCGAGGAAGCGATCGCGGAAATTCGCAGGCGCGTCGAGGAATGCATATCCGAATTCCTTGTCGCGGAACGGGAGGCTTTACGTTTCGCCGACGGTCTCGCGGACGGCACGGTGCGGGGAAAGGAACTGAGTGACGCCGTGCGGGCCTGCATCGGAAATATGCGCAACTGGCTCAGTTCCGTCTACTGGTTCCACCACGAGTCCGGCCGTTACATGGTCGACAGCTGGGACGACCGGTCGACGCCCCCGTACGTCAACAACGAAGCGGCAGGTGAGAAATGACCGTCGAGTCGGTGAAGTCCGAGGCCCGGCCCGAGGCGGGAGGGGAACTGCGTGAGCCGCCCGTGGCCGAGGGGGCGGTCCCGCTCCTCGGCCACGGTCTGAAGCTGGCCCGCGACCCGCTGGCCTTCCTGAGCGGGCTGCGCGACCACGGCGACGTCGTCCGCCTCAGGCTCGGCCCGAAGACGGTGTACGCCGTCACCGCGCCCGCCCTCACCGGGGCGCTGGCCCTCAGTCCCGACTACATCATCGCCGGCCCGCTGTGGGAGTCCCTGGAGAGCCTGCTCGGCAAGCGGGGCGTGGCCACCGCCAACGGCTCGCAGCACCGGCGTCAGCGCCGCACCATCCAGCCCGCCTTCCGGCTCGACGTGATTCCCGAGTACGGGCCGATCATGGCGGAGGAGTCCCATGCGCTCGTGGCGCGCTGGCGCTCCGGCGAGGTGCTCGACGTCACGGCGGAGTCCTTCCGCGTGGCCGTCCGCGTCGCCGCCCGGTGCCTGATGCGCGGCAGCTACATGGACGCCCGTGCCGAGCGCATATGTGCCGCGCTGGCCACACTGTTCAGCGGCATGTACCAGCGCATGGTGGTGCCCCTCGGGCCGCTTTACAAGGTGCCGCTCAAGCCCAACCGCGAATTCAACCGCGCCCTGGCCGATTTGCATCTGCTGGTCGACGAGATCGTCGCCGACCGGCGGGCAGGCGGTCAAAAACCGGACGATTTGCTGACGGCTTTGCTGGAGGCGAAGGACGAGAATGGCGAACCCATTGGGGAACAGGAGATCCACGACCAGGTCATCGCGATACTCACCCCGGGAAGCGAAACCGTCGGTTCCACGATCATGTCGCTGCTCCTCGTCCTCGCCGAGCACCCGGATCTCGGGGACAAGATCCGGGACGAGGTGAAAACGGTTGTGGGGGACCGGCCGGTCGCATTCGAGGACGTCCGAAAACTGAGGTACACCACGAATGTCGTCGTCGAGACAATGCGGCTGTACCCGGCCGTATGGATTCTGACCCGGCGGGCGGTGACCGACACCCGGCTCGGCGGATACCGCATCCCCGAGGGCGCGGACGTCATCTACAGCCCGTACGCCGTCCAGCGCGACCACCGCTCCTACGACCGCCACGAGGACTTCGACCCCGATCGCTGGCTCCCGGAGCGGGCCAGGGCGGTCCCGAAGTACGCGATGGAGCCGTTCAGCGTGGGCAACCGCAAGTGCCCGAGCGACCACTTCTCGATGGCCGAACTCACGCTGATCACCGCGGCGATCGCCTCGGCCTACCGTTTCGAGCAGGCCCCCGGCTCCGACCCCAGGCCGCGCATCGGCATCACCCTGCGCCCGCGCCGTCTGCTGCTGCGGGCCCTGCCCCGCTGACCGGCCGGCGCCCGGCCGACGGGCCGGCGGGCCGCTGACCGGGGCGGTCTGTCCATCCGGCCGGGCGCCCGTCACGGATCGCGTGTTCAGGCGGCCTGAGGGCCCCTGAACACGCGCCGGTAGGCGTTCGGGGTGGTGCCCAGCACCCGCACGAACTGGTGCCGCAGCGCCGCCGCCGTCCCGAACCCGGTCCGGTCCGCGATCGCGTCCATCGTCTCGTCCGTCGCCTCGAGCAGGTGCTGCGCCAGCAGCACCCGCTGACGCAGGATCCAGCGGTAGGGAGTCGTGCCCGTCTCCTGCTGGAAGCGGCGGGCGAAGGTGCGCGGCGACATATGGGCGCGGGCGGCCAGCTGTTCGACGGTGACCTCCTGGTCGAGGTGCCGCTCCATCCACACCAGCACCTCGCCGACGGTGTCGCACGGCGACTTGGGCAGCGGACGCTCGATGTACTGCGCCTGGCCGCCGTCCCGGTGCGGCGGCACCACCATCCGCCGGGCGATCTTGTTGGCCACCTCCGGCCCCTGCTCCTTGCGCACGATGTGCAGACAGGCGTCGATGCCGGCGGCCGTCCCCGCGGAGGTGATCACCGGGTCCTCGTCGACGTAGAGCACGTCCGGCTCGACGGTCGTGCGCGGATACTGCCGGGCCAGCTCGGCCGCATGGTGCCAGTGCACCGCGCACCGCCGCCCCTCCAGCAGCCCGGCGGCGCCCAGCACGAAGACCCCCGAGCACACGCTCAGCACCCGCGCGCCCCGGTCCACGGCGCGCCGCAGGGAGTCCAGCAGCTCGGGCGGGTACTGCCTGCGGGCGTAGTCGCTCCCGGCGGGTACCGCGATCAGGTCCGCCTCGTCGAGCCGGTCGAGTCCGTAGGGCGTGGTGACGCCCAGGCCGCCCACATGGGTGCCCAGCGCCGGGCCCTCCGCCGAGACCACCGCGAAGTCGTACACCGGGAGCCCGTCGTCGCTGCGGTCGATGCCGAAGACCTCGCAGACGACGCCGAGCTCGAAGGGATGCACGCCGTCCAGCAGGACGGCGGCCACGTTCTGCAGCATGCCCCCAGTGTGCCTCGCCAGTGGCAGGAATTTGAAGGTGTGCGGCAGTCCTGCCACTGACGGTAAGGAGCATCCGGCGCGACAGTGGTGTGCATGAACGGAGACCGGATACAAGCCCTGATCGGAATGCTGGCGACCTTCGGAATCCTGGTCCTGATGGTCCTCCCCTCGGCGATCGGCATCGTGCACGACCGGCGCATCGACCGCCAACTGAGGGCGGCCCGGGAGGGCCGGGAGGACCACGAAGGACGGGAGGACCACGAAGGCCGGGAGGTCCAGGAGGGTCGTGGGGACGGCGAGTCCCGCACGGCCGCCGGGGAACGCGGGGAGGTTCAGAAGTCCTCGTCCAGGTCGACGGTGCCCTCCACCGCCACCTGGTACGCCGAGGGACGCCGCTCGAAGAAGTTGGTGAGCTCCTGAACCCCCTGGAGCTCCATGAAGGAGAAGGGGTTCTCTGAGCCGTACACCGGAGCGAAGCCGAGCCTCGTCAGCCGCTGGTCGGCCACACACTCGAGGTACTGCCGCATCGAGTCGGTGTTCATCCCCGGGAGGCCGTCACCGCACAGGTCGCGCGCGAACTGCAGCTCGGCCGCGACGGCCTCCCGCAGCATGTCGGTGACCTGCCGGCCGAGCTCGTCGTCGAAGAGGTCCGGCTCCTCCTTGCGGACGGTGTCCACCACGTCGAAGGCGAACGACATGTGCATCGTCTCGTCGCGGAACACCCAGTTGGTGCCGGTGGCCAGGCCGTGCAGCAGGCCCCGGCTGCGGAACCAGTAGACGTACGCGAAGGCGCCGTAGAAGAACAGGCCCTCGATGCAGGCGGCGAAGCAGATCAGGTTGAGCAGGAAGCGCCGGCGGTCGGCCTCGCTCTCCAGGCGCTCGAGCTTCTCGACCTCGTTGATCCACTTGAAGCAGAACCCGGCCTTCTCGCGGATGGAGGGGATGTTCTCGACGGCCGCGAAGGCGGCGGCACGGTCGTCCGGGTCGGGCAGGTAGGTGTCCAGCAGCGTCAGGTAGAACTGGACGTGCACGGCCTCCTCGAACAGCTGCCGGCTCAGATAGAGCCGCGCCTCCGGCGAGTTGATGTGCTTGTACAGCGTCAGCACCAGGTTGTTGGCGACGATCGAGTCACCGGTCGCGAAGAAGGCCACCAGGCGGCCGATCAGGTGCTGCTCGGCGGGCGTGAGCTTCGCGAGGTCGGCGACGTCCGAGTGGAGGTCGACCTCCTCCACGGTCCAGGTGTTCTTGATGGCGTCCCGGTAGCGCTCGTAGAAGTCGGGATAGCGCATGGGGCGGAGCGTCAGCTCGAAGCCGGGGTCCAGGAGGTTCTTGGGTCGGTCGGTGGTGCTGGTCATTACTGGCAGGCCTCGCAGGACTCGGGGTTCTCAAGGGAGCAGGCGACCGCTTCGGGGTCGGCGACCTGCTGGACGGGGACGGTGGCGCGGGCCGCGCGGGCGATGCGGGTGGCCGGGCGGGAGCGCAGGTAGTACGTGGTCTTCAGGCCCTGCTTCCAGGCGTAGGCGTACATCGAGGAGAGCTTGCCGATGGTCGGCGTCTCCATGAACAGGTTCAGCGACTGGGCCTGGTCCAGGAACGGGGTCCGGGCCGCCGCCATGTCGATCAGCCCGCGCTGCGGGATCTCCCACGCCGTGCGGTACAGGCGCCGCACCTCCTCGGGGATCCAGGCGAAGTCCTGCACCGAGCCGTTCGCCTCGCGCAGCGCCTCGCGGGTACGGGCGTCCCAGACGCCGAGCTCCTTCAGCTCGTGCACCAGGTAGGAGTTGACCTGGAGGAACTCGCCCGACAGCGTCTCGCGCTTGAACAGGTTGGAGACCTGCGGCTCGATGCACTCGTAGGCGCCCGCGATGGACGCGATGGTGGCGGTGGGCGCGATGGCCAGGAGCAGCGCGTTGCGCATGCCGACGGCGGCGATGCGCTCGCGCAGGGCGGCCCAGCGCTCCGGCCACGCGAACTCGACGCCGTAGTGGTCGGGGTGCAGCACACCCCGGGCGGCGCGGGTCTTCTCCCAGGCGGGCAGCGGGCCGTTGCGCTCGGCCAGATCGGCGGAGGCCTCGTACGCGGCGAGCATGATCCGCTCGGCGATGCGGGTGGACAGGGCCTTGGCCTCGGGAGAGTCGAAGGGCAGGCGCAGCTTGAAGAAGACGTCCTGAAGGCCCATGGCGCCGAGACCGACGGGCCGCCATCTGGCGTTGGAGCGGCCCGCCTGCTCGGTCGGGTAGAAGTTGATGTCGACCACGCGGTCCAGGAAGGTGACGGCGGTGCGGACCGTCTCGTCCAGGCGCTCCCAGTCGAGAGCGTTGGTCGCCTTGTCGACAAAGGCGCCCAGATTGACGGACCCCAGGTTGCAGACCGCCGTCTCCCCGTCGTCGGTGACCTCCAGGATCTCCGTGCAGAGGTTCGAGGAGTGGACGACATGGCCCGGGGTCGCCGTCTGGTTCGCCGTGCGGTTCGCGGCGTCCTTGAAGGTCATCCAGCCGTTGCCGGTCTGCGCCAGGGTGCGCATCATCCGGCCGTACAGGTCCCGGGCGGGCATGGTCTTCTTCGCCAGCCCCGCCGCCTCCGCCCTGCGGTACGCGGCGTCGAACTCCGCGCCCCACAGGTCCACCAGCTCCGGCACGTCGGACGGGGAGAACAGCGACCACTGCTCGTCGGCGTTCACCCGGCGCATGAACTCGTCCGGGACCCAGTGGGCGAGGTTGAGGTTGTGGGTGCGGCGGGCGTCCTCGCCGGTGTTGTCGCGCAGCTCCAGGAACTCCTCGATGTCGGAGTGCCAGGTCTCCAGGTAGACCGCCGCCGCGCCCTTGCGCCGGCCGCCCTGGTTCACGGCGGCCACCGAGGCGTCCAGGGTCTTCAGGAACGGCACGATGCCGTTGGAGTGCCCGTTGGTGCCGCGGATCAGCGAACCCCGCGAGCGGATGCGGGAGTAGGCGATGCCGATGCCGCCGGCGTGCTTGGACAGACGTGCGACCTGGTGGTAGCGCTCGTAGATGCTGTCCAGCTCGTCCTTGGGGGAGTCGAGCAGGTAGCAGGACGACATCTGGGGGTGGCGGGTGCCGGAGTTGAAGAGCGTGGGGGAGGAGGGGAGGTAGTCCAGGCGGCTCATGAGCCCGTAGAGCGCCGCGACTTCGTCCACCGACCGCGCGGTGTCGTCCTCGGCCAGACCGCTCGCGACCCGCAGCATGAAGTGCTGGGGCGTCTCGATCACCCTGCGGGTGAGCGGGTGGCGCAGCAGATAGCGGCTGTGCAGGGTGCGCAGGCCGAAGTAGCCGAAGCGGTCGTCGGCGGCCGGGTCGACCAGGGCGTCCAGGCGCTCGGCGTGCAGGCGCACGAACGCGGCGGTCCGGTCGGCGATCAGCCCCTCGCGGTGGCCGGTGGCGACGGATCCGGTGAAGGACGTGACGCCCTGCGAGGCGGCCTCGGCGCGGATGGCGAGGGTCAGCAGCCGGGCGGCCAGCCGCGAGTAGGCGGGGTCCTCGGAGATGAGCCCGGCGGCGGCCTCGGTGGCCAGTTCCCGCAGCTCCGCCTCGTCGGCGTGCGCCGAACGGCCGCGCAGCGCGGCGGCGGCCACCCGGCCCGGGTCGGCGTCGGGGAGGTCGGCGGTCAGCTCGGTCAGGGTCCGCAGCAGCGCGGCACCGGGACCTTCGGCCTCCAGGCCGGTGATGGAGCCTGTCGCTGAGGCCGGATCGGCTGGCGCGATGGTCACGTGGGGCTCTCCCTCGTACGGCAGACCCTGGGAGCAGGGGGCAGCACACGAGCGCACGTGGCGCCGCGTCCACCGGCCCATTCCGCGAGGCCCGGACGTCAGGCACCCGGACCGGACGGCCGGGCGCGCTGTCGGCAGGTCCTCGGACTGACGCTCGTACGACCGCATGCGGGCAGCCGGAAATGACGGCATGCGGGCATACGCGGACGAGTACACCGTTGCGGGACAGTTCCGGATTCGCACCGGATTCCCCTGCGGCGACAGCGAGCATGAGCATACATCTTGTGCCGGGTGAGGAGGCCACCCCCATATGTTGTGTCGTGGCGACTGCGGAGCGTGTCAGAGCGTCAACTCGTAGGTGAGCAGCGTGATGTCGTCCAGGTGCGGGAGCGGGTTCCAGTCGCGCTCAGGGGCGCGGACGAAGCCCAGGCGTTCGTAGATGCGATGGGCGGCGTGCATGGTGCGCTGGGTGGACAGCACCAGGCGGACACAGCCCTCGGTGGCCCGCGCCCGCTCCAGACAGGCCCGCACCAGGGCCTCGCCGGCGCCCCGGCCGCGCGCGGCCCCCGCGACCGCCAGCATCCGTATCTCGGCCTCGCCGGGCCGCGCGATGTCGGCCATGGGGCCGCCGGACGGCACGAAGGTGACCCCGCCGAGCACCCCGCCCTCCGCGACGGCCACCAGTACCTCCGCGGCGGCCGCCCGCTTGGCCACGTCCCTCAGTTCCCCGAGGTACGCGTCGCTCTCCCCGAAGTCGAGCAGCCCGTCCCCCAGATAGGCCTGGGCGGTGATCTCGCCGAGGGTGTCGTACTCGCCGGGCTCCGCCGGCCTGATCACGATGTCCATGTGCCCGAGTGTGCACGAGGGGTACGACAACGGGCCGCCGGATTTCTCCGGCGGCCCGCTGAGAGGCGCTGCGGCCCGGTGAGGGGCGTACGGTCAGAGGCGTGGCGTCAGTGCGCGCTGCCCGCCGTGGCCGGCGGCAGCTCCACCGCGACCCCCGGGTCGCCCGCGTCGGCCGTGTAGTCCTCCGGGCGGGTCTCGTCGACGCCCTCGGGAGCCTTGAAGGCCCTCAGGGCGAAGGTCAGGACCACCGTGACGACCACGTTCAGCACGAACGCCGTCAGGCCGATATAGCCGATCTCGCCGATGCCCGGGATCTCCTTGGCCGAGCCGCCGAAGTGCTTCTGCGTCGGTGAGGCGACCCCGTAGGCCGCGGCCGTGCCGTAGATCATGCCGACCGCCCAGCCGGTGAGCAGCGCCCAGCGGTGGAACCAGCGCGTGAACAGGCCGCCGACCAGGGCCGGGAAGGTCTGCAGGATCCAGATGCCGCCGAGCAGCTGGAAGTTGATGGCGACCGTCTTGTCCATCGTCAGGACGAAGATCAGCGCGCCCACCTTCACCAGCAGCGACACGATCTTGGAGACCTGCGCCTCCTGCTTCGGCGTGGCGTCCGGCTTGATGAAGTCCTTGTAGATGTTGCGGGTGAACAGGTTCGCGGCCGCGATCGACATGATGGCCGCGGGCACCAGCGCGCCGATGCCGATCGCCGCGAAGGCGACCCCGGCGAACCAGTCCGGGAACATGTTCTCGAACAGCTGCGGGATGGCCAGCTGGCCGTTCTGCACCTTCACGCCCGCCGCGATGGCCATGAAGCCCAGCAGCGCGAGCAGACCCAGCATCAGCGAGTACAGCGGCAGGATCGTGGTGTTGCGGCGGATCACCTCACGGCTGCGCGAGGACAGCGTCGCGGTGATCGAGTGCGGGTACATGAACAGCGCGAGCGCGGAGCCCAGGGCCAGCGTGGCGTAGGTCCACTGGCCCGCCTCGGGCGGGGCGAGGGCGCCGCGTGGCTTGCCGGTGGCCGGGTTGACCTGGGTGAACGCGTCGCCCGCCTTCGCGAAGATGTCGTCGAACCCGCCCAGCTTGATCGGGATGTAGATGATCGCGACCGCGATGACGATGTAGATGAGCGCGTCCTTCACGAACGCGATCAGCGCCGGAGCGCGCAGACCCGACGAGTAGGTGTACGCCGCCAGCACGCCGAAGGCGATCAGCAGCGGCAGGTCCTTCACGAACCAGTTGGTGTTCTCACCGCCGCCGATGCCCATCACGTCCAGCACGGCCTGGATGCCGACGAGCTGGAGGGCGATGTACGGCATCGTCGCCAGGATGCCGGTGAGCGCCACGGCCAGCGACAGGCCCTTGGAGCCGAACCGGCCGCGCACGAAGTCCGACGTCGTCACGTACCCGTGCTTGTGCGACACCGACCACAGGCGCGGCAGGAACGTGAAGATCAGCGGGTAGACGAGGATCGTGTACGGCACCGCGAAGAAGCCGGAAGCGCCCGCGGCGTAGATCGCCGCCGGCACGGCGACGAAGGTGTACGCCGTGTACAGGTCGCCGCCGAGCAGGAACCAGGTGATCCAGGTGCCGAACGACCGTCCGCCCAGGCCCCATTCGTCCAGGCTGTGTTCGTTCTCCGCCTTGCGCCACCGCGCGGCCAGGAAGCCCAAGACGGTGACGAGCAGGAAGAAGAAGATGAAGACGCCGAGTGCGACGCCGTTGACGCCGTCCTTCATTCCGCCGCACCGCCCTTCGCGGGGGTACCGGCCCTACGGCTGCGCTGGTCGTGCTGCCAGAGCCGGTAGGCGATCACCGTCAGTGCGGTGGAGATGATCACCCACAGCATCTGGTACCAGTAGAAAAACGGGATGCCGATGAACGTCGGATCGGTCTTGGCGTACGAACCGACCCACAGCATCGCCACGAACGGCGCGACGAGGCAGAGCCCGATGACGACCCGTATGGGTGTCACCGCCCCTCTGCCGACTTCTGGGGCATCTGACATGTGTGGCTCCGTCCCCTCGCTGAGCACCGTGATCGTTTGCTGATCACCCGTGTAATGCGCAGGCAATCTAGGTCACGGTGGCGGGGAACGGAACCCCTTGTCCGTATAACGGTTAGGGGTCGGTCCGCGGGCCGACCGCCAGGTCAGGCCGCCGGACTCAGTCCGCCGGCCGCTTCAGCCGTGCCACGCTGCACTGTCCCGGGGGGTAACCCCCGGACCCCCAGACGACCTCCGCGTGCGCCGGACTCAGTCCGCCGGCCGCTTCAGCCGTGCCACGAACTTGTAGCGGTCCCCGCGGTAGACCGAGCGCACCCACTCCACGGGCTGGCCCGTGCGGTCCAGGGAGTGGCGGGAGAGCAGCAGCATCGGCAGGCCCACGTCGGTGCCGAGCAGGCCCGCCTCGCGCGGGGTGGCCAGGGAGGTCTCGATGGTCTCCTCGGCCTCGGCGAGATGGACGTCGTAGACCTCGGCGAGCGCGGTGTAGAGGGAGGTGTACTTCACCAGGCTGCGGCGCAGCGCCGGGAAGCGCTTGGCCGACAGGTGCGTGGTCTCGATGGCCATGGGCTCGCCGTTGGCCATGCGCAGCCGCTCGATGCGCAGCACGCGCCCGCCGGCGGTGATGTCGAGCAGGTCCGCGAGGCGGTCGTCGGCGGTGATGTAGCCGATGTCGAGGAGCTGCGAGGTCGGCTCCAGGCCCTGGGCGCGCATGTCCTCGGTGTACGAGGTCAGTTGCAGTGCCTGGGAGACCTTGGGCTTGGCGACGAAGGTGCCCTTGCCCTGGATGCGCTCCAGCCGGCCCTCGACCACCAGCTCCTGCAGCGCCTGGCGCACGGTCGTGCGCGAGGTGTCGAACTCGGCCGCCAGTGTCCGCTCGGGTGGCACCGGCGTCCCGGGCGCCTGCGTCTGGGTCATGTCGAGCAGGTGCTTCTTCAGGCGGTAGTACTTGGGCACGCGCGCGGTACGGACGGTCGCCCCACCCTCGTTCTCCGCACTGCTGACGTCGGTGCTCATGCTCTGCCTTCCCGGCTCCAGTGCCGAAGCGACCGACATCCCATCGGCCACGGCTCACATCGTGGCACGGCTTCGTGTGTCGGGTGGCCACCCGCACGCTCCGTGATCTCCTCTGTATACCGTCGTGACCCCCGCTGGTCTAGTCCATAGTCCGTCCAGTGGGGCGGTGGTTCACGCGAACCGGCGTACGGAGAAGGGGACATGGCTCCCGGTGGTCCACCGTCGAGCGAGAGGAACCGAGGCGTCCGTTTGACCGCATGAGCAATGAAAGGTCCCTGCATATCGCGGTCCCATAACGGACCACCTGAGCGGGTCGCGCACCCTTGACAGCCCTATTGGTCTGGGCCAAGCTCCCCCTACTGGTCTACACCATTGGTCCAGGTCCCGGCCCCAAGGGCGGTGTGCGCTGACGCTCGACCGTCGCTCAACCGCGGGGAGGCAGGGGGGTTTGTGGCATCCCTGAGGAGGGTGGCGTGAAGCGCAAGCTGGTTGCCGCGATCGGTATCGCGGGCATGATGGTTTCCATCGCCGCGTGCGGGAGTGACAAGAAGGACGGGGGCTCCGACAAGGGGGCGGATGCCAAGGAGCTGACCGTCTGGCTCACCGTCGACGCTCAGAACAACTGGCCGGAGCTGGTCAAGGCGGCCGACGACGCGGTGACGAAGAAGCACCCCGGCCTGAAGATCAAGCACGAGTACTACGGCTGGCCGGACAAGAACACCAAGCTGGACGCGGTCCTCGCCACCGACAAGGCCCCCGACGTGGTCGAGATGGGCAACACAGAGATGCTCGGCTACATGGTCAAGGGGGCCTTCGCCCCGGTCGACCCGGCGAAGTTCGACAACTCCTCCGCCTGGCTCGACGGCCTCAAGGCCTCCGTGACCTACGACGGCAAGACCTACGGCGTCCCCTACTACGCGGGCGGCCGTGTCGGCAACTGGCGCAAGGACGTCTTCGCCGCGGCCGGCGTCAAGTCGACGCCGAAGACCTACCAGGAGCTCACGGCCGACCTGGACAAGGTCCAGAAGAAGCAGGGCGGCAAGTTCAACGCCTGGTACCAGCCCACCCGCGACTGGTACGCGGCCATGTCCTTCGTCTACGACGCCGGAGGCTCCATCGCCAAGCAGGACGGCGGCCAGTGGAAGGCCAACCTCTCCTCGCCCGAGTCGATCAAGGGCCTGACCGAGTTCAAGAACGTCGTCGACAAGTACATGCACGGCGACAAGACCAAGGACGAGTCCGACCGCTACATCGTCTACGGCCAGGGCAAGTCCGGCATGATCTTCGGTGCCGCCTGGGAGGGCGCGACCGCCGCCGACCCGAAGAACGACAAGACCGGCAAGCTCAAGGACAACCTCGAGAACTTCGTGATGCCCGGCCCGTCCGGCAAGAACATGCCGGTCTTCCTGGGCGGCAGTGACCTCGCCGTCCCGGTGAAGTCCAAGGCCCAGGACCTCGCCGCCGAGTGGATCAACGCCTTCACCGGCCCCTCCGGCCAGAAGGGCCTGATCGGCAAGGGCAACCTGCCGAACAACAAGACGGACCTCGCGACGCTGAAGAGCGACCCGCAGACCGCCGTCCCGGCCACCGCGGCCGAGTCCAACTGGTTCGTCCCGATGGCCCCGGGCTGGGGCCAGGTCGAGAAGGCCCAGGTGCTGCAGACCATGCTGCAGAACATCGGCACCGGCAAGAAGTCGGTCCAGGACGCCGCCAAGGAGGCGGACGCCGCGATCGACAAGGTCATCAACACCAAGTGACCGGCGCAGGGTCCCGCCACCGGCGGGGCCCTGCTTCTCGCACGGCCGCGCAGTGGGTTCGGCTCCCGCGCGGCCGTGCAGGGCTATGCCTCCGTACGACCTGAGGGACCGCTGAGGAGCGCGCGATGAGTGCCGCAGACACGACCACCCCTGCCAAGGTGCCGCCACCGCGGCAGGCGCCGCCACCGGCCGGCCCGGGCCGGCCACGCAGACAGCGGACGCCGGGCGGGGCCGCGACCCCCTGGCTGCTGCTCGCGCCCTGCCTGCTGATCCTGGTCCTCGTCATGGCCTATCCGCTGGCGCGGCTGGTCACACTGTCCCTCCAGAAGTTCGGCCAGCCGCAGCTGTGGGGCTTCCAGTCGCCCGACTGGGTCGGCTTCAGCAACTTCACGGGTGTGCTGGGCGACGGCGAGTTCTGGGCGGTCGTCCTGCGCACGATCGTCTTCGCCGTCGGCTGCGTCGTTCTGACGATGGTCGCCGGGATGGCGCTCGCGCTGCTGCTGCAGCGGGTCTCCGGATGGATGAAGACCCTGATCAACATCGTGCTGGTGGCCAGCTGGGGCATGCCCGTCATCGTGGCCACCACCGTCTTCAAGTGGCTCTTCGACTCCGACTACGGCGTCTTCAACGCGCTGCTCAGCAAGCTGCCGGGGGTCGACATGGTCGGCCACAACTGGTTCGCCAGCGGTCCCGAGGGTCTGGCCGTGATCACGCTGCTGGTGGTGTGGGGCGCGGTGCCCTTCGTGGTCATCACGCTCAGCGCTGGCCTGACCCAGGTGCCCAAGGAACTGGAGGAGGCCGCCCGGCTGGACGGCGCGGGCGGCTGGGGCGTCTTCCGCCACGTCACCCTGCCCATCCTCAAGCCGATCATCGTGATGCTCACGACCCTGTCGGTGATCTGGGACATGGGTGTCTTCCCGCAGGTGTTCGTCATGCGCAACGGCCACCCCGAGGCGGAGTTCCAGATCCTCAACACCTACTCCTACGACCGCGCCTTCGTGGTCAACGACTACGCGCAGGGCTCGGCGATCGCCCTGATCACCGTGTTGCTGCTGCTGGCCGTGGTCGCCGTCTACATGCGCCAGATGCTGCAGATCGGAGAAGTCGAATGAGCAGCATGAGCAGCACGAGCACCGCTGCCACTCCGGCCCGCCGCCGGACGTCGAAGCTCGGCTGGAACCTGCTCGGCCTCGTCGTCTTCCTCGTCGCCGGCTTCCCCCTCTACTGGATGCTCAACACGGCGTTCAAGCCGGCCAAGGACGCCATCGACCCGAACCCGAGCCTGCTGCCGACCGGTATCACACTGGGCAACTTCCGCCGCGCGCTGGACATCGCCGACTTCTGGGGCCCGGTCGGCCGCAGCCTCGTCGTGTCGCTGTCCGTGGTCGTGATCGGCATGGTCGTCGGCCTGCTGGCCGCGCTCGCCATCTCCCGCTTCGTCTTCCGCGGCCGCAAGATCGTGATCGTGGGCATCCTGGCGGTGCAGATGGTGCCGCTGGTCGCCATGATCATCCCGGTCTTCCTGCTGCTGAACGACCTGGGTCAGTACGACAGGCTCACCGGCCTGATCATCACCTACCTGACCTTCATCCTCCCCTTCACGGTGTGGACGCTGCGCGGCTTCATCGTCAACATCCCCAAGGAGCTGGAAGAGGCGGCCATGGTCGACGGCTGCTCCCGCACCGGCGCTTTCATCCGGGTGGTCTTCCCGCTGCTGGCCCCCGGCATGGTCGCCACCTCGGTCTACGGCTTCATCCAGGCCTGGAACGAGTACCTCTACGCCCTGATGCTGCTGAGCCAGGAACACCAGACCGCCACTGTCTGGCTCGGCAACTTCACCACCAAGCACGGCACCGAGTACGCCCCGATGATGGCTGGAGCCACCATGATGGCCGTGCCCATCGTCGTCCTGTTCCTCCTCGTCCAGCGCAAGATGGCCGCGGGCCTCACCGCGGGCGCCGTGAAGGGATAACGCCACCAGATGACGACAACCGCCAGCGGCACCACTGCGTCCCATGGCAAGAAGGACGACCTCACGCGTGACGCGCTGACCGTCCTCCAGCCCGGCTTCACCGGCACCACCGCCCCCGACTGGCTGCTGCGGCGCCTCGGCGAGGGCCTGGCCTCGGTCGGCCTGTTCGGCCGCAACATCGCTTCGCCCGAACAACTGGCCGCGCTGACCGCCCAGTTGCGCGCCGAGCGCGAGGACGTCCTGGTCGCCATCGACGAGGAGGGCGGCGACGTCACCCGCCTGGAGGTGCGCACGGGCTCCAGCTTCCCCGGCAACCACGCACTCGGCGCGGTGGACGACGTGGAGCTGACCCGGGCCGTGGCCCACGAACTCGGCAGGCGGCTCGCCGAGTGCGGGGTCAACCTCAACTGGGCCCCTTCGGCAGACGTCAACTCCAACCCCGACAACCCGGTCATCGGCGTCCGATCCTTCGGCGCCTCCACCGAGCTGGCCGCGAGGCACACCGCCGCCTACGTCACCGGCCTGCAGTCCGCGGGCGTCGCCGCCTGCACCAAGCATTTCCCCGGCCACGGAGACACCGCGGTCGACTCCCACCACGCGCTGCCCCGCATCGACGTGGACACCGACGTTCTCCAGGCGCGCGAACTGGCCCCGTTCCGCGCGGCGATCGCCGCGGGCACCAAGGCGGTGATGAGCGCCCACATCCTGGTCCCCGCACTGGACCCGGACCGCCCGGGAACCCTGTCCCACCGGGTGCTCACGGAGCTGCTGCGCGGCGAGATGGGCTACGACGGCCTGATCGTCACCGACGGCATGGAGATGCGGGCCATCGCGGACACCTACGGCATCGAGCGGGGCAGCGTCCTCGCCATCGCCGCCGGCGCCGACGCGATCTGCGTGGGCGGCGGCCTCGCGGACGAGGGGATCGTACGCAGCCTGCGCGACGCCCTGGTCACGGCGGTCCGCTCCGGCGAACTCCCCGAGGAGCGGCTCGCGGACGCGGCCGAACGCGTGCGCTCCCTGGCCCGCTGGACCACGACCGCCGCGACGGAAGCGCGGGCCGCCGCCGACCCCGAGGTCGGGCAGCGGGCCGCCCGCCGCGCGCTGCGGGTCACCGTCACCGAGTCCTTCACCCCCCTCACCGAGCCGCCCTACGTCGCCGCGCTCACCCCCGTCGCCAACATCGCCGTCGGCGACGAGACCCCGTGGGGCGTGGCCGCGGAGCTCTCCCGCCTCCTGCCCGGCACGGAGACCGGCAGCTTCACCGGTGACGACGCGGGCCGTGCGGTCCTGGAGGCGGCGGGCGCCCGGCGCGTGGTGGCCGTCGTCCGCGACGAGCACCGCCACCCCTGGATGGCGACCGCGCTCGACGTGCTCCTCAAGGCCCGCCCCGACACGATCGTCGTCGAGATGGGCGTCCCCCAGGCAACCCCCCGAGGAGCCCTCCACCTCGCCACCCACGGCGCCGCCCGCGTCTGCGGCCGAGCCGCGGCCGAGGTGATCGCAGGCGCATGACCGGACACCGCCGCGACCCGTGACAGCGTTGTCGCGGCGGTTCCGCCGGCCGGCTCCACGGCTGCTGCGGCGTGACACAGGCCCGGTCGCGCCGCAGCGCGAGACCGGCCCGGTGCTGCCCCGGCGCGGCGTCGGGCCTGGCCGCTGCCGGGGCACTCCTCGGCCGGCCTCCATGGCGAAGGCGCCGGTCACCCCCTCCGGGGTGGCCGGCGCCTTCGCGCTTCGTGTGGTGCACGAGGGCGCTAGATGCCCTGCCACTCCGGCTTGTTGGCGTAGGTGTGACGGAAGTAGTCGGCGAGCTTCAGCTTGGCGGCGGCGGGCTCGTCGACGACGACCGTGGCGTGCGGGTGCAGCTGGAGGGCGGAGGCGGGGCAGACGGCGGCGACCGGCCCCTCGACGGTCGCGGCCACCGCGTCGGCCTTGCCCTCGCCGGTGGCCAGCAGCACCAGGTGCCGGGCCTCCAGAATGGTTCCGATGCCCTGGGTGATGACATGGTGCGGCACCTGCTCGACGTCGCCGTCGAAGAAGCGCGCGTTGTCCACGCGGGTCTGCTCGGTCAGTGTCTTGATCCGCGTCCGCGAGGCGAGCGAGGAGCACGGCTCGTTGAAACCGATGTGCCCGTCGGTCCCGATGCCCAGCAGCTGCAGGTCCACACCGCCGGCCTCGGCCAGCACCCTGTCGTACGCCTCGCACGCCGCCTGCACGTCTTCGGCGGTGCCGTCGGGGCCGAGGAACGCGTCCATCCCGATGCCTAGCGGCTCCAGCACCTCACGGCGCAGGACGGAGCGGTAGGACTCGGGGTGGTCGGCCGGCAGCCCCACGTACTCGTCGAGCTGGGCGATCCGCGCCCGCGACGTGTCCACGGCACCGGAGCGCACCTTGGCCGCCAGCGCCTCGTAGACGGGCAAGGGAGTGGAACCCGTGGCCACGCCGAGCAGGGCGCCGGGCTTGCGCCGCAGCAGCTGCGCCATGGCCTCGGCGATGAGCTCGCCGCCCGCTCTGGCGTCCGGAACGATGACAACTTCCACGGTGGGCCTGCCGATCTGAGGAGAGCCGAGAAGAGGACTGGGCCCGGTAACGAGGGCCACGTGGTTTAGACCAATCTAGCAGAATGGCCCCTCGTGACGCTCTCGGCGCGGCCATGCTCCCGGGGCGTGGCCGCCGCTCCCGCAAGCCGGTTTCTCCCGTGGGCGGTCGCCACCCTGCCGAAGACGGTCCGTACCTAGGTCAGTGAACCTCCCGTCGCGTCCACCCAGCTGCCCGTCACCCACCGTCCGGCGTCCGAGGCGAGGAAGGCCACCACGTCCGCCACATCCGCCGGCGAGCCCACCTTGCCGAGGGCCGATATCGCCGCCGCCCTGGCCCAGCCGTCGGGTGTCCCGTGCAGCAGTTCGGCCGTGTTGTCCGTGTCGATGATGCCCGGCGCCACCGAGTTGACCGTGATCCCGCGGGGCCCCAGGACCTTCGACAGGTCCCGGGTGAAGACGTCCAGTGCGCCCTTGGTCATGGCGTAGGCCACCTTGTCCGGCATCACGGCGGTACGGGCGAGGCCGGAGGAGATGTTGATGACCCGGCCGCCGTCGCGCAGCCGCCCCAGGCCGTGCCGGACGATGAAGAACGGCGCCTTCACGTTGACCGCGAAGACCCGGTCGTACTCCTGCTCGTCGATCGCCTCGATCGGTGAGGCCGTGCCGATCCCGGCGTTGTTCACCAGGATGTCCAGGCCGTCCGCGTGCCGGTCGAACACCTCCCACAGGGCCTCGGCGTCGTCGGGCCGCCCCAGCTCGACGCCGATCGCGAACGCCGAACCTCCCGCCGCCTCGATCGCGGCGACCGTCTCCTTCGCCGCCGTCTCATTGCCGCCGTAGTGCACGGCGACCCGTGCTCCGTCCCGGGCCAGTCGCTCGGCGATGCCTCGCCCGATGCCTCGGCCGCCGCCCGTGACCAGTGCCGTCCTGCCCGCGAGCGCGCCCGTGCCCCCGCCCGCTTCCTCGCTCGTGTCCGTGGGGCTGCCGGTGCGCAGGTCCGTACGCATGTCAACGCCTCGCATTTCTCTAGCGATCGCTACAAAAAGACCGTACAACAGGGCGCTGACATTTCTCTAGCGGCCGCTATAAAATCACCCCATGGTGGCGAAGCAGGAGCCGAAAGAGCAGGTCGCGACGGGCGGGACAGGCGGCGCCGGGGCGCGGCGGCGTGGCCGCCCCCGCTCCTTCGACCGGGCGACCGCGCTGGAGAAGGCGCTCCTCGCCTTCTGGGAGCACGGGTACGAGGTCACCTCCGTCTCCGACCTCACCCGCGTCATGGGCATCGGCGCCCCCAGCCTCTACGCGGCCTTCGGCGACAAGCAGGCCCTCTTCGCCGAGGTCGTGCGCGAGTACGGCGAGCGCTACGGCGCCTTCGGCGACCGCGCCCTGGCCGAGGAGCCCACCGCACGGGCCGCCGTGGAGCGGACGCTGCGGGAAGCCGCCGTCGAGTACACCGCCCCGGGCCACCCGCACGGCTGCCTGGTCATCCACGCCGCGACCAACTGCACGACGCCGGAGGTCGAGGAGTTGCTGCGCGAGCGGCGCAACGCCAACATCGCCGCCCTCGAGAGCCGTATAAGAGCCGATGTCGCCGCGGGGGAGCTGCCCCCGGACACCGAGGCCGGCGCGCTCGCCCGGTATGTCGGGGCGCTGATCCAGGGCATGTCCCAGCAGGCGCGCGACGGCGCGAGCAGGGAGGAACTGGAGGCACTCGCGGAAATCGCCATGGCCATCTGGCCCCGCGGCTGAGCCGGGCGGGCTAGGCTGCATCCCGGTGGGTGGTCGGAGATCCCGTCACCCGGCCGGCCGGGCCCGCCCCGGTACGGCCGCTCGATGAAGAAACAACAACGAACTCCTCCCCGTACATGGACAGGCGCAACTGGTCTAGTCCACAATCGAGGGGAAGCCGAACAGTGGAACGCGCGGCACCGTCCGCGCGCATGATGTGCACGCAAGAACCTCCGTCTTCCCCGCACAGGAGGACGGACCGAGGAACCGGTGCTCTCTGCCCTGACTGCCCCGGCTCCTCATCCTTCGGCCGACCGGGACCGCACACCCCACGGCCGATGTTGCTCCGGGCTGCGGTGCCGGGAGGGTTGAGGGTCCCTCTCAGCGCCGCGGCCCGCGGGTGTCTTCGGGGCCCGTGCGCCCGGGACGTCGTACGGCGCCGGACATTTCAGGACCGTACAAACGTCCGGGTACGCTCGCAGACGTGCCCTCCATGAACGAACTCGTACGCCAGCACACCGCCCTCGACGACTCCGATCTCGAGTGGCTCCACCTGCTGGTCTCGGAGTGGCAGCTGCTCTCCGACCTCTCCTTCGCCGACCTGGTCCTGTGGGTCCCCACCCTGGACGGCACCCGCTACGTCTCCGTCGCCCAGATGCGGCCCAACACCGGCCCGACCTCCTACCAGGACGACATGGTCGGCCACCTCGTCCCGCGCGGCCGCCGCCCGATGCTGGACGCGGCGCTCGACGAGGGCCGGATCGTGCGCGAGGGCGACCCGGAGTGGCGCGAGGAGGTCCCGGTCCGCGTCGAGTCCATCCCGGTCCGTCGCGAGGGGCGCGTCCTCGGCGTCATCGCACGCAACACCAACCTGCTCACCGTGCGCACCCCGAGCCGGCTGGAGCTGACGTATCTGCAGAGCGCCTCCGACCTGGCGCAGATGATCGCGGCCGGCTCCTTCCCGTTCCCGGACCAGCAGGTCGACATGGACGCCTCGCCGCGGGTCGGCGACGGGCTGATCCGGCTGGACGCCGACGGAATCGTCCAGTACGCATCGCCGAACGCGCTGTCCGCCTACCACCGCCTCGGCCTCGCCGCCGACCTCGTCGGCCAGCACCTCGGCGAGACCACGGCCGAACTCGCCCCGTCCCGGGCTCCGGTGGACGAGGCGCTGGTGAAGCTGGCCAGCGGCTGGGCGCCCCGCGAGTTCGAGATCGAGGCCCATGACGGGGTGATCCAGTTCCGGGCGATCCCGCTCAAGCCCAAGGGCACTCGCATCGGTTCGCTGGTCCTGCTTCGGGACGTCACCGAACTGCGCCGCCGCGAACGCGAGTTGATCACCAAGGATGCGACCATCCGGGAGATCCACCACCGGGTCAAGAACAACCTCCAGACCGTCGCGGCCCTGCTCCGGCTCCAGGCCCGGCGCATCGAGTCCGAGCGCGGCCGGGAAGCCCTGGAGGAGGCGGTGCGCCGGGTCGGGTCGATCGCGATCGTGCACGAGACGCTGTCCCAGAACCTGGACGAGCGGGTGGAGTTCGACGAGATCGCCGACCGGGTGCTGGCGATGGTGGCGGAGATCTCGCCGGGCCGGGTCACCGGCCGGCGCAGCGGCAAGTTCGGCATCCTGGACGCCGAGGTCGCCACCCCGCTGTCGATGGTGCTGACCGAGATCCTGCAGAACGCCCTGGAGCACGGCTTCCGCGAGGGGGACACCGGCTCGGTCGAGGTCTCCGCGGTGCGCGGCGGCACCACCCGCGAGGCCCGGCTGCTGGTCACCGTCCAGGACGACGGGGTGGGCCTGCCCGCGGACTTCGACCCGCACCGCTCCGGGAACCTCGGATTGCAGATCGTGCGCACCCTGGTCGAAGGCGAGTTGGGCGGCACCTTCGACATGGTCCCCGCTCCGGAGCGGGGCACGCGGGTGATCCTCGACATCCCGGTCCGAACGCAGAAGTAGCGCGCCCGGCGCGGCAGGCAGTCCGGCGGGCGCGCAGGTAGCGCGTCCGGCGCACTGGTAGTCGGTGGGGCGCGCAAGCAGCTCTTGTCCTGCGCTGCCGTGCACAGCAAAGAGCCCCGGACCGTGGACGGTCCGGGGCTAGTCGCTCGTGCTGCCCGTCTCGATCATCTCGAGGGGGTACCCCCTTGCTCGGAGAGCCTGGGGGAGCATCGGGGGTACTGCGCGCTGCGGCTCGGGGGCGGGAGATGCGTACTCGCTGTACGCGCCGCCAAGCTCAGGCTGTCAGCGGGGTGGCTGTGGTCAGGCGGAGGCCTGACGGGCCCGGTTGCGGGCGGCGCGGCGCTTCATCGCGCGGCGCTCGTCCTCGCTGAGACCACCCCAGACGCCGGAGTCCTGGCCGGACTCGAGCGCCCACTGCAGACACTGCTCGATCACCGGGCAGCGACGGCAGACGGCCTTGGCTTCCTCGATCTGCAGCAGCGCAGGACCGGTGTTGCCGATGGGGAAGAAGAGCTCGGGGTCTTCCTCGCGGCAAACGGCGTTGTGACGCCAGTCCATGGCTGCTACCTCTCCTTGATATTACGTGCTAGGTGCTTGTGAATGTGAACGCTTTCACGAATCCCTCAACAAGTGAAGGGCCGACCGCCAGGTTGCCCTGACGTGGTCCTGTGGTTTGAAGAGGGGTTCCGGTGATCTCTGGGGCCCGCTGTGGCGGGCCGTCCCGATCGCCACGTAGAGACTCGCAAACCTCGGCGGCGGATACAACCCCTTCCGGAAAGTTTTTTTTGATTCCTCGGTGTCGACTAGGTCACAGCCGTACTTCCATGGGGTGGATCCTGGCCTAAACGTTCGAGTGAAAGGATTTTGGCCGGTTCCACTCACACAATCACACGCAGTGCACGGCGTACGCCTGTGAACGTCACGCTTGTGCGCAGTCCCAGGTGGTCACCGTCCATCTGCAGGGGGAGCGGCACCTTCGAATGCAAGGTGAACCGGCTCAGATCGTGCAGCGAGAGCGCGTGCCGGCCCTTGGGTCCGCGCTCGGGGGACGAAGTGAGCAACTGGGTGCCATACCGGGCAACCGCGGCCGTGGAGAGGCGGCTGAGACCGAGCACATCGAGTCCTGTGTCGAACGACGCCTCAGGGGATGTGTACATCGGGCGATTGCCCAGATACGTCCACGGCGAGGTGTTCGACACTATGGCCACCACCAGATCGCCGACCGGGTCCTCGCCGGGCCGTTCGAGCGTGACGGAACCGTGCCGGCGGTTGGGCTCGCCGAGGAACTGGCGGACCACCTGCCGTACGTACAGCGCGTGCGTCGACTTCTTGCCGCGCTCCCGCTGCTGTTCGACGCGCCCGACCACGCCCGCGTCGAAGCCGAGGCCCGCGTTGAAGGTGAACCAGCGCTCGGGGACCGCCGCGTCGTCGGTGCCGGGAGTCCCGGACGCCAGGCCCAGGCCGACGGTGCGCTCGCTGCCGTCGCGCAGGGCGTCCAGGATCGCTCCGGTGGCCTCCACGGCGTCGTTGGGCAGGCCCAGGGCGCGGGCGAAGACGTTGGTGGAGCCGCCGGGCACCACGGCGAGAAGCGGCAGGTGCTCGGGATCGGGGCCCTTGTGCAGCAGGCCGTTGACGACCTCGTTGACCGTGCCGTCGCCGCCGAGGGCCACGACCAGGTCGACGTCCGTACTGTCCGCGGCCTGCCGGCCCAGGTCGCGCGCGTGGCCGCGGTACTCGGTGGTGACCGCGTCCAGCTTCATCTCGCTGGCCAGCGCGTGGATCAGGACATCGCGCGTACGTGCGCTTGTGGTGGTTGCCGCCGGGTTGACCACGAGAAGTGCACGCATGGGGTGCAGCGTACCTACTGGGTGGTACTCGGCCCAGGCCGAGGTAGGGATCGGGTAAGAGCTCCGGGCGTGAGGCTGGACACGGCGGCCCGTGCCGCGAGGGCTACGCTTCATGGCGTGAGCAGTCAGCAGAACCCCGCCCCCGAGTCCACGGACACCGCCGGACCCCGTCCGCGGCGGCTGGCCTACGCGGCCGCGCTGTGCGCGCTGGAGGGGCTCGCGCTGCTCGTCGGCGGCGTCTGGATGCTCGTCCTCGGTGTCACGGGTGACGACCGGCAGCAGGCCGTCACCGCCGGGGTCACCGTGCTGGTGCTCGCGCTGCTGCCGCTGCTGGCCGCCCGTGGGCTGCTGCTGCGGCGCAGCTGGAGCCGGGGCCCCGCGGTGATCACCCAGATCATGGCGCTGCCCGTCGCCTACAACCTGCTCCGGGCCGACAGCGTGGCCGTCCCGGCCGGCGCCGCGCTCGCCGTCGTGGCGGTCCTCGCCCTGGTCCTCCTCATCCACCCGGCCACCACCCGGGCCCTCGGCATCAAGGGCCCGGGCCGCAGCACCCGCGAGACCGGTCAGCATTGACGTCCTCTCCTGCCCGAGGGCAGGAGATTCCGGTCCGCACCGCTACGCGGTGCCACCCTCGACGTCCACCCTCAAGGGTGGATCATGGGCGGGAGTTCCGGTGGCAAAGGGGGCCGACCCGCGCCGGAGGGGGATGGGCGGCCGCACGGCGACGATGCCCCGGCCGGCCGGGCCGGGAAAGGGAGCGAGCGGTCGCAGTGCGTACGACGCCCGTGCCGCACCCGTGCCGCACCCGTGCCGAGAAGCGGCGCGCCATTGAGGGGCAGCCGCAGTGGGGACCGGGGACGCATCCGGTGGGCCGAGTGGGAGTGGCTGTGGTCGCGCGGATCCGGGCCGGGCCCGGGAAGGACCGAGCGGCGGTAGCCGTCTGACGTCCGGGCCGGGCCCTGAGAGACCGAGGGACGGTGCGCGCCGTGAGGGGCGGCAGCCGTGGTGGAGGCCAGGGCCGTGTCCCGGGGCGCCTGGCTGTGGCCGTGCGGTGTCCGGGACGGGACGGAGCGGGAGGGGCCGGGTGGGTGTGTCCGGGCCGCCCCTGTCCGGGTGCTACTCCTCCACGAGGAGCTTCTCGCGCAGTTGGGCCAGGGTGCGGGCCAGCAGGCGGGAGACGTGCATCTGGGAGATGCCGACCTCCTGGGCGATCTGCGACTGGGTCATGTTGCCGAAGAAGCGCAGCAGCAGGATGCGCTTCTCGCGCGGCGGAAGGTCCTCCAGCAGCGGCTTCAGCGACTCGCGGTACTCCACGCCCTCCAGCGCCTCGTCCTCGGCGCCGAGGGTGTCCGCGACCGCCGGGGACTCGTCGTCGGTGTCGGGGACGTCCAGCGACAGCGTGGAGTAGGCGTTGGCCGACTCCAGGCCCTCCAGGACCTCCTCCTCGGAGATGGCGAGCTTCTCGGCGAGCTCGTGCACCGTGGGGGAGCGGCCGTGCAGCTGGGACAGCTCGGCCGTCGCCGTGGTGAGCGCCAGCCGCAGCTCCTGCAGCCGCCGAGGCACCCGCACCGCCCAGCCCTTGTCCCGGAAGTGCCGCTTGATCTCACCGACGACCGTCGGGGTGGCGTACGTCGAGAACTCCACGCCGCGGTCCGGGTCGAACCGGTCGACCGACTTGATCAGGCCGATCGTGGCCACCTGGGTCAGGTCGTCCAGCGGCTCCCCGCGGTTGCGGAAGCGTCGCGCGAGGTGCTCGACGAGCGGCAGGTGCATGCGGACGAGCTGATTGCGCAGCTCCGCGTACTGCGGGCTGCCCTCCTTCAGCGCGCGCAGCTCGACGAACATCGCGCGTGCGCCACTGCGGTCCTGCGGGGCGTGCTGCGTGCCGTGCACGCTGTGCGCCCCGTCCTCGGAGTTTCGCTCGTGCCCGCTCATCGTCCCGCCCGTTGCCCTTCCCCGAGCCCTCGCCTCCTCCCCCGCTCTCGGCCTGGGCCGAGTGGAGGGACCCCCATGGGCGGCGGAGGCACCGCTCCGCGCCGGTGGAGGCGTGCCCTGCACGGCGTCGTCCCGCTCCTGCCGCTCCTCGCCCGGCAGGCCGAGCGGAAGCGGTTCGTCGTCGGGATGCGGCCTTGCCTGTTCGGGGATGCCGTCGATGCCCACAGGGTGCGCAGGCCCCGTCGGACCGTCCTGCCCGTCCTGACCGCCCGGGCCGTTCTGACGGCCTGGACCGCCCTGACCGGCCGGACCGCTCCGGCCGGCCGGACCGCCCTCGTCCCGGGCTCCGGCCCCGTCCGCGCGGGGCGGAATCCCGCCCTCGACCGGCAGCTCCCGTGTGCCGCGTTCTTCGTCCCGCACCGGCCCGTCCCCGTTCCTCACGCCGGCCCGGGTCCCGCGCCGCGCTGTTTGTAGAGGCTGATCGAAACGGTCTTGTCCTCGTCCACGGCGGAGGAGACCTTGCCCGCAAGGGCGGACAGGACGGTCCAGGCGAAGGTGTCCCGCGAAGGGGCGTGACCGTCCGTGGTGGGTGCCGAGACGGTGACCTCGAGCGAGTCGTCGACCAGCCGGAAGACACAGCTGAGCACCGAGCCGGGCACGGCCTGCTGAAGCAGGATCGCGCAGGCCTCGTCCACCGCGATGCGCAGGTCCTCGATCTCGTCGAGGGTGAAGTCCAAACGGGCCGCCAGGCCGGCCGTGGCCGTGCGCAGCACCGACAGGTAGGCACCCGCAGCCGGCAGCCGGACCTCCACGAAGTCCTGGTTCGCCGCGGGCTCGCCTGCGATCTGGGACACCCTCACCTCCAAGGTGGTACAAGCTCTCTCGGGGCCGAGGGTAAGCCCCCCGGGTCACGCGATCGGTGGTTCAGCGGTGACGCTACCGCGCTCTCGACATTCCTGTCCCGGGACCCCGATCCCATTCTGTCACTCATAGTAAACCTACGGATACGCTCCGTGGCTAGGGGTTCGGCGGGCCCAAATGGGAACAGCGCGCGCCGGGTTGACGTACCCAGACGTCAGACCCTCGAACCGTCCGGAATCCCGGTCACACCAGCACGTGGTCCACGAAGCACCAACGCCAGTCCTCGCCGGGCTCGAAGGTCCGCATCACCGGGTGCCCGCTGTCCTTGTGGTGCTTCGTCGCGTGCTGGTGCGGCGAGGAGTCGCAGCACCCCACATGGCCACAGGTCAGGCACAGCCGCAGCTGCACCGGGTGCGTACCCTCCGCCAGGCACTCCAGACACGTCTCGCTGCGGGGCTCCGGCTCCGGATGCGGCAGCGCGTCGGCGTGCGTGCACTGTTTCATGATTGCCAGGTTACGACGGGCGCGCGGGTGACCGCGCGGAAAAAGCGGGCGGGACGACGACGATGGGCGGGCGAGGACGATGGACGTGATGCCGCTGCTGTTGCTGGTGGCGGGCAGCGCCGCGGTGGCCGGGGCCGCCCGGCGCACCCCCGTGCCGGCACCGCTGCTGCTGGTCGCCGTGGGACTGGCGGTCTCGTACATCCCGGGCGTGCCCGACTACACCCTCGATCCCAAGGTCGTGCTGCCGCTGCTGCTGCCTCCGCTGCTGTACACGTCGGCCATCGACAGTTCCTACCTCGACCTGCGCGCGCAACTGCGGCCCGTGGCGCTGCTCTCGGTCGGGTACGTGCTGTTCGCGACCTTCGCGGTCGGCTGGGCCGCGTACCTGATCGTGCCGGGGCTGCCGCTGACGGCGGCGCTGGTGCTGGGCGCGGTGGTGGCGCCGCCGGACGCGGTCGCGGCGACGGCGGTGGCCCGCAGGGTCGGACTGCCCTCGAGGATCACCACGATCCTGCAGGGCGAGTCCCTGCTCAACGACGCCACCGCGATCACCGCCTACAAGGTCGCGCTGGCCGCGGCCGTCGGCGAGGGCGCCACCTGGGCGGGGGGAGTGGAGGAGTTCCTGGTCGCGGCGTTCGGTGGCGTGGGCGTCGGACTGGTGCTGATGGCGCCGCTGCACTGGCTGCGCACGCACCTGAAGGAAGCGCTGCTGCAGAACACGCTCTCCCTGCTGATCCCGTTCGCCGCCTACGCCGTCGCCGAGCAGGTGCACGCCTCCGGGGTGCTCGCCGTCGTCACCGTCGCCCTCTACCTCGGGCACCGCGCGTGGGAGGTCGACTTCGCCACCCGGCTCCAGGAGGAGGCGGTGTGGAAGATGGTCGCGTTCGTCCTGGAGTCCGCGGTGTTCGCCCTGATCGGACTGCAGCTGCCGATCGTCCTCGGGGGCCTGGAGAAGTACGCCGGAGCCCAGGCCGCCTGGTACGCGGTCGCCGTCTTCCTCGTGGTCGTCGCGGCCCGGTTCGTGTGGGTGTACCCGGCGGCGTTCCTGCCCCGGCTGCTGTTCCGGAGGGTCCGGGAACGGGAGGACAACCCCACCTGGAGGGGCGCGATGATCACCGCGTGGGCCGGGATGCGGGGCGTGGTCTCCCTGGCCATCGCCTTCTCGATCCCGGTCACGGTGCACGGCGGCGGCCCGTTCCCGCAGCGCAACCTGCTGCTGTTCCTGACCTTCACCACGGTCATCGGGACGCTGGTGGTGCAGGGCCTGACCCTGCCGCCGATGATCCGCGCGCTGAAGTTCCCCGGGCCCGACGCGCAGGCCGCCACGCTCGCCGAGGCCAATGCCCAGGCGCAGGCCTCACTGGCCGCCGAGCGGCTCCTGGAGGAACTCCTCGCCGACGAGCGCAACACCCTGCCGCCGCCGCTCGCCGACCGGCTCCGCGCGGTCCTGGAGCGCCGCCGCAACGCCGTCTGGGAACGCCTCGGCCAGACCAACCCGGTCACCGGTGAATCGGTGGACGACACCTACCGCCGCCTGTCCCGGGACATGATCAGCGCCGAGCGGGCCGTCTTCGTACGGCTGCGCGACGGCCGCTACATCGACGACGAGATGCTGCGCACCCTGCTGCGCCGGCTCGACCTCGAGGAGGCGGCCGCCTTCCGGGAAGCGGCCTAGGTGTGCTGACCGGGCCCTGGCGTCACCGGAACCGGCACGGAAGCCGGCGCGGAAACCGTCAGGGAAAGGGGCGTCCGGTGACCACGGCGGCGACGGTGGTGCCGTGCGGGAAGGCTCCCTCGTCGGCCAGGGCGACAAGTCCGTACAGCGCCTTGGCGACATAGAGACGTTCCACGGGCACGCCGTGGCGCTGTTCGAAGTCCTCGGCGAAGGCGTCGAGTCCGGGACCGGTACGGGCGTAGCCGCCGAAGTGGAAGCGTTCGTCGAGGGACCAGGTGCCGCGGCGGGCCCCGAAGGCGCGCTCCTGGAGGGCCTGTATGTCGGCGGTCAGGAAGCCGCCCCGGAGGACGGGTATGCCCAGGGCGCGCTGCCCGGGGGCCAGGCCGGCGGCGAGGCCCGCGAGCGTGCCGCCGGTGCCGCAGGCGAGCGCGACGACGTCGGCATGCCCGCGCAGTTCCTCGCCCAGGGCCTGGCAGCCGCGTACGGCTTCCGTGTTGCTCCCGCCCTCGGGAACGACGTACGCGTCCTCGGCGCCGGCCGCGCGCAGAATGCCGGCCAGCGTCCGCGGATCCGTCTTGCTCCGGTACGTCGACCGGTCGACGAAGCGCAGCCGCATCCCGTCGGCCGCGCACCGGGCGAGGGAGGGGTTGAGAGGGCGGTCGGCCAGTTCCTCGCCGCGCACGACACCGACCGTGCGCAGACCGAGGAGACGGCCCGCGGCCGCGGTGGCCCGCAGGTGGTTGGAGTACGCGCCGCCGAAGGTGATGATCGTCCGGCCGGCCGCGGCCCGCAGGTTGGGGACGAGTTTGCGCCACTTGTTGCCGATCAGCTCCGGGTGGATCAGGTCGTCGCGCTTGAGCAGCAGACGCAGGCCGAGGCGCGCGAAGCGGTCGTCGGCGAGCTCCTGCACGGGAGAGGGGAGGCGGGGGAGGAGCGCGGCGGGGTCGGGGGCGGCGGAGCTGGTCACCAGGCCATTGTCGCCGGATGTCTTCGCGGTCGCTTCTGGCAGGAGATCGTCGCCGTCGCTGCCAGGTCCCGCCGGACGTGGTCCCCATGTGTGCCCGACGCGATGGTGATCCATTCCCGCTCTTTCGTGTAATGGCGCGAGCACGCTACGTGATGGAAGGCTGGCGTCTGCAAATCGATGCCCGGCGCCGAACGTGCCGGTCATGAGCGGGAGGGCAATTCTCTATGTCGGTAGGCGAAGAGGTCCGCACGGGGCAGGACCGGCCCCAGCAGAGCCTCGGCACCGCGGCCGCGCGGAACCTGGCCACCACCACCAAGTCCGTTCCCCAGATGCAGGAGATCAGCTCGCGCTGGCTGCTGCGGATGCTGCCATGGGTCGACGTGCAGGGCGGCACGTACCGGGTGAACCGGCGGCTCACCTACGCCGTCGGCGACGGCAGGATCACGTTCGTGAAGACCGGCGACCGCGTCGAGGTGATCCCCGCCGAACTCGGCGAACTGCCCGCGCTTCGGGGGTACGAGGACGACGACGTGCTCTCCGAGCTCGCCCAGCGCTGCCGCCAGCGGGAGATCGGCGCCGGGCAGGTGATCGCCTCCTTCGGCAACCAGTCCGAGGAGGTGTACCTGCTCGCGCACGGCAGGGCCGAGAAGGTCGGCACCGGCCCGTACGGCGACGACCAGGTCCTCGGCGTTCTCGCCGACGGTGCCTACTTCGGCGAGCAGGCCCTCCTCGACCCGGACGCCATCTGGGAGTACACGGTCCGTGCGGACACCGCGTGCACCGTCCTGATCCTGTCCCGGCACGACTTCGAACAGGTCGCCGAGCGCGCCGACTCGCTGCGTGACCACCTTCAGCGGCTGCGCTCCATTCCCGGTCAGCGCACCAACAAGTACGGAGAGAAGGAGGTCGCCCTCGCCGCCGGCCACAGCGGTGAGCCGGACATCCCGCACACCTTCGTCGACTACGAGGCCAGGCCCCGCGAGTACGAACTGAGCATCACGCAGACCGTCCTGCGCATCCACACGCGCGTGGCCGACCTCTACAACCAGCCGATGAACCAGACGGAGCAGCAGCTCCGGCTGACCGTCGAGGCGCTGAAGGAACGCCAGGAACACGAACTGATCAACAACCGCGACTTCGGTCTCCTCCACAACTGCGAGTACGACCAGCGGATCCAGCCGCACGACGGGGTGCCGAGCCCGGACGACATGGACGAGCTGCTCAGCCGCCGCCGCAGCACCAAGCTGTTCCTGGCCCACCCGCGCGCGATCGCCGCCTTCGGCCGCGAGCTGAACAGGCGCGGGCTGGTGCCCGAGACCATCGACATCGGCGGCAACCGCATCCCCACCTGGCGCGGTGTGCCGATCTTCCCGTGCAACAAGATCCCGGTCACCGAGGCCCGGACCAGCTCGATCATCGCGATGCGCACCGGGGAGGAGGACCAGGGTGTCATCGGGCTCCGTGCCACGGGCATCCCGGACGAGATCGAGCCGAGCCTGTCCGTGCGGTTCATGGGCATCAACGAGCAGGCGGTCATCAAGTACCTGGTGACGGCCTACTACTCGGCGGTGGTACTGGTCCCGGACGCGCTGGGGGTCCTGGAGAACATCGAGGTCGGCCGTTGGCGCTGACCTTCCGCGCCCGCTCGCGGTGTTCCGGCCCGCCGCTCCGGGTACACCCCGAGAGTGCGGATCCGGCTCCAGCAGCGCAGACGCCAGTGTTCGCGGACTCTCCGAGGGGGAGCGGATGGCCGAGTTCATGACGGAGACGACACCGCGTCCGCCCGGCGCGCGGCGTGCGGCGGGGACCGCGCGGCCGGCGGGCGCGGTGACCGCGGGCGCGGTGGCCTGCGAGCCGCCGTCGGGCCCGCGGGCCGCCGACGGCGGTCGCGGCGACGGCTCGGCAGGAGAGGCGCGGGCGGGTACGGCCGCATTCGACCGGCACGACGCGGCGGTGATCCTCGACCGTGCCCGGGCCTCCGTCGACCCGGAACTGCGGTCGGCGATCGCCTCGTTGCCCGCCTCGATGCGCCGGATCGCGCGCTACCACTTCGGCTGGGAGCATGCGGACGGCACCCCGGCCACGGGCAATGCGGGCAAGGCCATCCGCCCCGCGCTGGTCCTCGCCGCGGCTGCCGCGCTCGGTGGAGCCCGGGCCCGGGCGGACGCGGCGCGGGCCGCCGCCGCGGTGGAACTGGTCCACAACTTCACGCTGTTGCACGACGACGTGATGGACCGGGACACCACCCGCCGGCACCGCCCCACGGTGTGGACGGTGTTCGGCGACTCCGACGCCATCCTCGCCGGGGACGCCCTGCAGGCGCTGGCCCTGCGGCTGCTCGCCGAGGACGCGCACCCGGCGTCCCCGGCCGCCGCCGCCCGGCTCGCGGCCTGTGTCGTCGAGTTGTGCGCGGGCCAGCACGCGGACACGGCTCTGGAGCGGCGCGCCCCGGACGAGGTCACGCTCGCCGAGGTACTGGCCATGGCCGAGGCCAAGACGGGCGCGCTGCTCGGGTGCGCGTGCGCCGTCGGCGCGCTCTACGCGGGGGCGGCCGAGGAGGAGGTGGAGGCGCTGGACGCGTTCGGCCGGCAGGCGGGGCTGGCGTTCCAGCTCATCGACGACGTGATCGGCATATGGGGCGATCCGGCCCGCACCGGCAAACCGGCCGGCGCCGACCTCGCCGCCCGCAAGAAGTCCCTGCCCGTCGTCGCCGCGCTCACCTCGGGCACTCCGGCCGCCGGTGAACTCGCCGAGCTGTACGCCCGGCCCCACGGGGAAGGAGAGGAGGAGGGTGCCGCGCTGATGGTGGAGCGGGCCGGCGGCCGGGACTGGGCGCAGTCCCAGGCGGCCGACCGGATGGCCCAGGCCGTCCAGGACCTGTCCCGCGCCGTCCCGGACCCGGTCGCCGCGGGCGGTCTGCTGGCCCTGGCCGAGTTCGTGACCAGACGCACCACGTGACCGGACGCGTCACATGACCGGGACGCATCCGCGGACGCACCCACCACGTGACCGGCCGCGTCCGCGGACGCACCACGCGTCCGGAGGCATCAGCGGACGCCGGCGCGAGCAACCGGCGCACACAGGCCCCGGAGCCACCGGTCCCGTACGGCTCCTGACCCCGTACGGCCACCGGGGGCTCCGGTCCGGCGGGTCCCGCACTTCCCCACGGTGTGCGGGGCCCGCCCCCCGCCACGCCCGGCTGAGGCACCGAGTACGCTCAACTCCCGTACGTCTGGGGCTGATTGACGTGAAGGGGCGCGAGATGGGCGTGGGGATCCGGGCGGCCGGGGAGGACGACCGGGAACTGGTCGTGCGGCTGCTGGACGAGGCCTTCCAGGACGACCCGGTGAGCGGCTGGGTCTTTCCCGGCGAGGAGTACCGCCGTGCGACCCACCATCGGTTGATGGCCGTCTTCACCGACGTGGTGCTGGCCGAGGGCTGGATCGACATCACCGAGGACGGCTCGGCGTGCGCGCTGTGGCTGTCGGTGCCCGCCGGCGACGCCACGGAGGGCGGCGCGGGCTCCGGCGAGGCCGACGAGGCGGCACGGATGCGTGAGGCGGTCGACCCGGCGAACCGGCGCGTGGAGGAGATCACCCGGCTGATGACCGAGTCGCACCCGGCGGACCGCGCCCACGCGTACCTGTGGATGATCGGCGTCGTACCCCAACGCCAGGGCGAGGGCCTGGGCGGCGCGCTCATCCAGCACGTCCTGGACCGCTGCGACCGCGAGGGCCTGCCCTCGTATCTGGAGGCCAGCAGCGAGCGCAGCACCAGGCTCTACGAGCGCCTGGGCTTCGCCTTCACCGGCCGCACCCTCGACCTGCCGGACGGCCCGCGCATGTGGCCGATGTGGCGCGAGCCCGCCACCCGCCCGGCTTCCGGCAGCCCCGTGGGCCTGCGGTAGCCCCGCACCACGGGAAGGTGACACCGCATCACTCCGCCCGGACCGCAGCTCCCCCTCATGCGGACCCCCTTCGCGCCGCGGACCCCCCTCGCGCCGCGGGCTCCCCGCGTGCCGTGGGCAGCCCGCCCGTCTCCGGATCCCTCCCGGTCAGGCAGTACAAGCCGCCGGCCGGGTCGCGGAGCACCGTCCAGTGAGGGTGGTCGTCGACATGGGTGGCGCCGAGCCTCTCGTGCCAGGACCGGGTCGCACCGATGTCCGCGCAGGCCAGGTCCAGGTGGGCGGAGGCGGGCCGTTCCCCGCCCAGGCGTTGCGGCAGGATGCGCACCGGCAGGCCGGGCGGCGGCTTGAGCACATGGAACTCAGGGAGTGCCCCGGGCAGCGACTGCCACCCGGCCGGGGTCAGCAGCCCGCTCCAGAAGTCGACTTCGGCGCCGTACGACGAGGGCGGAACGTCGAGGCACACCTGGTCCAGCCGGCTGCCGCGGACGACGGGCGGACGCACCGACTCCCCCTGCCAGGGAACCGCACAGAACAACTGCCCGGCGGGCGACCGCAGCACGGACCAGTCCTCGTGCCCGGCGACGACCTCACCGCCGAGCCGCAGCGCGGATGTCACGAACGCCGGCGCGTCCTCGACGGCGAGGTCGAGATGCGCGCCGCCGCCCCCGGAGGCGACGCCCTGGCACTTGACGCAGGCGTCGCAGCCGCCGGCTCCGTCCGGCAGCAGGGTGACGAACTCCCCGCGCTCACCCCCGGGTCCGGACGCCCGCGTGCCCGTGACGGCCGTCCAGAACTCCAGGGCACGGGCGACCCGCGCGCCCGGCCGGTCGATGAAGGCGTACACCCAGCGGATGCTCATGCCGCGATCGTAGAGCGGCCGTCGGAGGGACGCCGCCGCAGGTCTCAGACAGTGGTCTGGGGCTGTGCCGGACCGAGGTGGTGCACGGCGGTCCGGTCGGAGTGCGGAGCGAGCAGGCCCCGCAACTCCTCGGCCGCGACCTTCAGGAGGTGGCCGTCGCGGGTGGCGCACAGGGTCTCGAGAACGAAGACGACGCGGATTGAATCCTCGGTGACGCGGGTTCGGTGGCCATCGCGGTGGTTCCAGTGGCGGGTCAGGACATCGGTGGTGTCCGCGTAGACGATCTCGCCGGGCCCGGGGTTCTCGACGGTGCCGGGTCCGCCGGGCGGGATGAAGGACTCGGTACCGTCCGCGTGGCGGATGTCGACGTCGCCGGTGACGTGGTCCAGGTCGAACGCGCCGGCGGGCAGGCCGTGGCGGACGGAGACGGCGTTGTACGAGTCGACGGCCGGGCTGATGCGCGGCAGGGTCCCCTTCGGGGCGCGTGACGCGTGACCGTGACGCGTGACGTGTGGCTTGTGACTCGTGACCGAGATCGCCCACCTGAGTCCGGCTGAAGACGACCGCACCCGGTCCCTTGGCGGGCGCCGTGACCGGCGGCCTGCGAAGGGACCGGGTGCGGACCGAGATGCGGAGCGGCCAAGGGGGCCGCGTGCCACGTGGTCTGACAGGAAGTCAGGCCTTCTTGGTCTCCCAGAAGATCTTGTCGATCTGGGCGATGTAGTCCAGCGCCTTCTGGCCCGTGGCCGGGTCGGTGGAGGCCTTGGCCGCGGAGAGGGCCTTCAGGGTGTCGTTGACCAGCTGGCTCAGCTCGGGGTACTTCTCGAAGTGCGGAGCCTTGAAGTAGTCGCTCCACAGGACCGAGACGTGGTGCTTGGCCAGCTCGGCACGCTGCTCCTTGATGACGGTGGCGCGCGTCTGGTAGTGCGGGTCGTCGTTGCCGGCCATCTTCTCCTGGATGGCCTTCACGGACTCCGCCTCGATGCGGGCCTGGGCCGGGTCGTACACACCGCAGGGGAGGTCACAGTGCGCGCTGACCTTGACCTTGGGGGCAAACAGGCGGGAAAGCATGGAGCATTCCTTCCTCGTGATCGTCTTCTCAGGTGGGACATTACTCCCTGCAAGGCGTGTTTTGGCGAGTGCCCCCTAGGGCTTAGGACAAAAGTCCAGGGTCAGACTGAGACTGGTGGAGGAACGGACCGGGGAGGTGCCGGGGATGCCGGAGCTGTCGCAGGAGACCGAGCGCAGGGGCGCGGTGCTGCCCTTGGGGCTGGCCGAGGTGACGGGGCCGTCCATGGTGCCCACGCTGTACCACGGGGACCGGCTCGTCGTGCAGTACGGCGCCCGGGTGCGTCCGGGGGACGTGGTCGTCCTGCGTCATCCGTTCCAGCAGGACCTGCTGGTCGTCAAGCGCGCGGTGGAGCGGCGCGGGGGCGGCTGGTGGGTGCTCGGCGACAACGCGTACGCGGGCGGGGACAGCACCGACTACGGGACCGTGCCGGAGGAGCTGATCCTGGGGAAGGTGTGGTTCCGTTACCGGCCGCGCCCGGCCGGCCGGCGCTCGCCGCTGGCGGTGGCGCGCTGGGTGCTGTCGGCGGCCAGACCCGTGCTCTCCGACCGGTCGGCCTCCAGGCGCTTGCGGGCGCGGTAGGCGGCCACGTTGGCGCGGGTGGCGCAGCGGTCGGAGCAGTAGCGGCGCGAGCGGTTGGTCGAGGTGTCCAGGTAGGCGTTGCGGCAGGGGGCGGCCTCGCACAGGCCGAGGCGGTCCACGCCGTACTCGGTCAGGTGGAAGGCCAGGCCCATGGCGGCGATCGCGGCGTAGCCGGCGGTCGCGTTGGACGGGTGGTCCGCCAGGTGCATGTGCCACAGCGGGCGGCCGTCCTCGTCCCGGTAGTCGTGCCCGGAGATCTGCGGGCTCACCGGGAACTCCAGCAGCAGGGAGTTCAGCAGGGCCACCGCGAGGGTCTCGTCACCCTGGTCGGCCGCCTCGAAGACCGAACGCAGCCGGGCCCGCACCGAGCGGAAGCGCGTCACGTCGGCCTCGGTGGCGCGACGGGCGGCCGAGGCGTTGCCGCCGAAGAGGTCCCGGACCGCCTCGACCGAGGTCAGGGTGTCCTTGCCCCGGGCCGGTTCCTCGCTGTTGACGAGACGTACGGCGTAATCCGAGTAATAGGCCAGTTCCACTTGTAGTCCTTACGCGGGAGCTCTATGGTGACGAGCGCGACCTTGTAACAGACGGTCGTGCATTCAGGGTATTACGCCAACGGCGTCAGGGAGGGCAGCGATGACGGACACGGGTACGGACACCACCACGGCGGGGGCCGACTGGCCGGCCTGGCAGAGGAGCTGGGACCGGCAGCAGGAGTGGTACATGCCCGACCGCGAGGACCGCCTCCGCATCATGCTGGACATGGTGGAGGCCCTCGTCGGCACCACGCCGCGCGTCCTGGACCTCGCCTGCGGCACCGGCAGCATCACCGCCCGCCTGCTCGCCCGCTTCCCCGGTGCCACCAGCACCGGCGTCGACCTCGACCCGGCCCTGCTCGCCATCGCGCGGGGCACCTTCGAGGGGGACGAGCGGGTCTCCTTCGTGACGGCCGATCTGAAGGATCCGGCCTGGCGGGCCGGACTGCCCTACGACTCCTACGACGCGGTCCTGACCGCCACGGCCCTGCACTGGCTGCACCGTGAACCCCTCGGCGCCCTCTACGGTCAGGTCGCGGAACTCGTCCGCGACGGCGGTGTCTTCATGAACGCGGACCACATGATCGACGAGACCACGCCCCGGATCAACGCGGCCGAACGCGCCCAGCGGCACGGGCGCATGGATCGGGCCAAGCGGGACGGCGCCCTGGACTGGGCCGAGTGGTGGCAGCTGGCCGCCGCCGACCCGGTGCTCGCCGGGCCGACGGCCCGCCGTTTCGAGATCTACGGCGAGCACGCCGACGGCGACATGCCGCCCACCGCCTGGCACGCGCGCGTGCTGCGCGAGAAGGGCTTCGCGGAGGCCCGCCCGGTGTGGTGCTCGCCGTCGGACACCCTGCTGCTGGCCCTGAAGTAGGGACCCGGACAGCAAAAGGGGCGGTACGGACTCCCGTACCGCCCCTTCGCGCAGGAGCGCGCGCACCCGTCACGGCACCGCGGTCACAGCACCTTCGACAGGAACGACTGCGTGCGCTCGTGCCGCGGGTTGGTCAGCACCTCCCGCGGGTGGCCGGACTCCACCACCACGCCGTCGTCCATGAAGACCAGGTTGTCACCGACCTCGCGGGCGAAGCCCATCTCGTGGGTGACGACCACCATCGTCATGCCGGACTCGGCGAGGTCACGCATGACGTCCAGGACGTCACCGACCAGCTCCGGGTCGAGCGCCGACGTCGGCTCGTCGAACAGCATCAGCTTGGGGTCCATGGCAAGGGCCCGTGCGATCGCCACGCGCTGCTGCTGGCCGCCGGAGAGCTGCGAGGGGTAGTGCCCGGCCCGGTCGGCCAGGCCCACGCGCTCCAGGAGCTGCATCGCCCGTTCCTTGGCCTGGCCCCGGTTCGCGCCCTTGACCTGGACCGGCGCCTCCATGACGTTCTCCACGGCCGTCATGTGGGGGAACAGGTTGAAGCGCTGGAAGACCATGCCGATGTCCCGGCGCTTCATGGCGACCTCGCGGTCACGCAGCTCGTAGAGCTTGTCGCCGTGCTGGCGGTAGCCGACGAGCTCGCCGTCCACGTACAGCCGGCCCGCGTTGATCTGCTCCAGGTGGTTGATGCAGCGCAGGAAGGTCGACTTGCCGGAGCCGGAGGGGCCGATGAGGCAGAACACCTCGCCGGGCCTGACCTCCAGGTCGATGCCCTTGAGCACCTCGACCTGGCCGAAGGACTTGTGCACGCCTTCGGCCTTGACCATCGCCGCGGACGCGTCGCGCGTGGCAGCGTCCTGCTTGCTGAGCTTGCCGGTCATGCCATGCCTCCCTTCGGGCGGCCGAAGGACAACATGTTCGCCTTCACCTTCTGCCACGGTGTCGGTGGCAGGCTGCGGCTGGAGCCGCGGGCGTAGTACCGCTCGATGTAGTACTGGCCCACGCTCAGCACCGAGGTCATGATCAGGTACCAGGCGGCGGCGAGGAAGTACATCTCCACCGGGGCGCCGGAGACCTGCCCGATGTCCTGGGCGTAGCGGAACAGCTCCGGATACTGGACGGCCGCCACGAGCGAGGTCGTCTTCAGCATGTTGATGACCTCGTTGCCGGTCGGCGGCACGATCACCCGCATGGCCTGCGGAATGATGATCCGGCGCAGGGTCTTGCCGTGGCTCATGCCCAGCGCGTGGGCGGCCTCGGTCTGGCCCTCGTCGACGGCGAGCAGGCCGGCGCGGCAGATCTCCGCCATGTACGCCGCCTCGTTCAGGCCGAGGCCGAGCAGCGCCGTCAGCAGCGGCGTCATGAAGTCCGACCAGTAGTTCTTGTAGATCGGACCGAGGTTGATGTACTCGAAGACCAGGCCCAGGTTGAACCACAGGAACAGCTGGACCAGGACCGGCGTGCCGCGGAAGAACCAGATGTAGAACCAGGCGATCGCCGAGGTCACCGGGTTCTTCGACAGGCGCATCACCGCCAGGACGATGCCGCCGACGATGCCGATCAGCATCGACAGGACCGTCAGCAGGAGGGTCTTGCCGACGCCGGTCATGATCCGGTCGTCGAAGAAGTAGTCGGGGACGGCGTGCCAGTTGATCTTGCCCTGGCCGAACGCGTAGACGATCGAGACCAGGACCGCGATGGCGATCAGGGCGGTCACGTACCGGCCGTAGTGCCTGACCGGGATGGCCTTGACGGCCCGCGGTCCGGACGGGGGTGTGTCCCCGGGGCCCGCCGTCTTGTCGATGTCAGCAGTCACGGGTGTTGCCTCTCGGTGGCTGCTCGCGCGGTCACTTGCCGCCGTTGATGACGGACTCCTTCACGGCACCGTCCTCGGCGCCCCACTTCTGAAGGATCTTCTCGTACTCGCCGTTCTTGATGATCGCGTTCATCGCGGCCTGCAGCGCGTCGCGCAGCTGGGTGCTGCTCTTGCCGACGGCGATGCCGTACGGGGCGGCCTCGACCTGGTCGCCGACGATCTGGAAGTCCTTGCCGCCTCCGGAGGTCTTCACCGCGTACGCGGCGACCGGGAAGTCGGAGGAGGCCGCGTCGGCGCCGCCCGAGCGCAGCCGCGTCTGGGCCTGCTGGTCGTCGTCGAAGGCCTCGATGGTGAGCTTCTTGCCGCTCGGGCACTTCTTCGCCTCGGCCTTGGCGAGGTCGTTGGAGACGGTGCCGCGCTCCAGGGCGATCTTCTTGCCGCACAGGTCGGACCAGGAGGTGATGCCCTCGGTGTCGCCCTTGCGGGTGTAGATCGACACGCCGGCGGTCAGGTAGTCGACGAAGTCGACGCCCTCGCCGACCTTCTTGCCCGTGGCCGGGTCGACGCCGTCCTGACGGCTCTTGTTGTCCGTCATCGCCGACATGGCGATGTCGTAGCGGTTGGAGCGGATGCCGGTGAGCAGGGCGTCGAACGTGCCGTTCTCGAACTGGAAGGTCACGCCGAGCTGCTTGCCCAGGGCGGCCGCGAGGTCGGGGTCGAGGCCGACGACCTTGCCGGAGTTGTCCTTGAACTCGACGGGCGCGTACGCGATGTCGGAGCCGACCTTGATGACACCCTTGTCACGGATCGACGACGGCAGCTTGTCGGCCAGCGGGGCGGAGGCGGCGGACGAGCTGCCGGAGGACTTGTTCTTGTCCTTGGTCTGGTCACCGCAGCCGGTGAGAATCAGGGCGCCTGCGACCGCGATCGCACCGACCGCGGCCAGACGGGAGTGCGCGGCGGTCGTACGACGGGTGGAGCCTGCGGTCATGGTGGGTTCCTCCGGCGGATGGGTGGAGTTGCCGATGGGTCGACGAGTACACACACCTTCGGGTGTCGCGACCTCGTGTGATTGACGCATCTTGCCATTCGGATTGCGCCATTCAGGGCACTCGCCATGTCAAAATCGGATAACGGGTGGTCCTCGAAGGGTGATCGGCCGGCCCATCAAGGCCGGACCATCTGCGGTAATCCCTCCTTTTCGCCGGAAGATCTTCGGCCTGCCTCGCCGTGCGGTCTGCGGAACAGCGCGTATGAACGTTTTGGAGGCATTGCCAGACATTCGACACGGACTTGTCCCCATATTGGGGTACGTGTCGACTCGCCGTCATGTGACCTTCGCGTTATGGACTCGTCGTCGATGCCGTCCGTCCGGTAAGAAGGTTCTTTACACCCCTCATCCGGGGCTCAGGGCGCGTGTGCGGCGCGCCCGTCGCGTCTGTGCCCGAACGCATCACTCACTGGGCCGTGCGCGGTCCCGCCCACCCCTCACCAGGAGTGGCCACCCTCAAACCATGAACACTTAAGGGGTAAAACCAAGTGGCAGCGGAGATCGTCAATCCTCGCAGCGACAGGGGTACGGATCAGGACGGCGGGGCAGAGCCGCTCGATTCCTTCGATCCGGCCTTCGCGCTGCACCGCGGCGGCAAGATGGCCGTGCAGGCCACCGTCCCCGTCCGTGACAAGGACGACCTGTCCCTGGCGTACACGCCCGGCGTCGCGCGGGTGTGCACCGCCATCGCCGAGCAGCCGGAACTGGTCCACGACTACACGTGGAAGTCGTCCGTGGTCGCCGTCGTGACCGACGGAACGGCCGTGCTGGGCCTCGGGGACATCGGCCCCGAAGCCTCCCTTCCGGTGATGGAAGGGAAGGCGATCCTTTTCAAGCAGTTCGGCGGCGTGGACGCGGTGCCGATCGCACTCGACTGCACCGACGCCGACGAGATCGTCGAGACCGTGGTGCGCCTCGCGCCGTCCTTCGGCGGAGTCAACCTGGAGGACATCTCGGCGCCCCGGTGCTTCGAGATCGAGCGGAAGCTCCAGGAGCGCCTGGACATCCCGGTCTTCCACGACGACCAGCACGGCACGGCGGTCGTGACCCTCGCGGCGCTGCGCAACGCGGCCCGGCTGAGCGGCCGGGGCATCGGCGAGCTGCGGGCCGTCATCTCCGGCGCGGGCGCGGCCGGTGTCGCCATCGCCAGGATGCTGGTCGAGGCCGGCATCGGGGACGTGGCGGTGTCCGACCGCAAGGGCGTCGTCTCGGCGGACCGGCAGGACCTGACGCCGGTCAAGCGTGAGCTGGCCGAGTTCACCAACAAGGCGGGCATCACCGGGTCCCTGGAGGACGCGCTGGCCGGCGCCGACGTCTTCATCGGCGTCTCCGGCGGTACGGTGCCGGAGCCGGCCGTGGCCTCGATGGCCGAGGGGGCCTTCGTCTTCGCCATGGCCAACCCGAACCCCGAGGTGCACCCGGACGTCGCGCACAAGTACGCGGCGGTCGTGGCGACCGGCCGGTCGGACTTCCCCAACCAGATCAACAACGTCCTGGCGTTCCCCGGCATCTTCGCGGGCGCGCTGCAGGTGCGGGCGTCCCGGATCACCGAGGGCATGAAGATCGCGGCGGCCGAGGCGCTGGCCGGGGTCGTCGGCGACGACCTCGCCGCCGACTACGTGATCCCCTCGCCGTTCGACGAGCGGGTCGCCCCGGCCGTGACGGCGGCCGTCGCGGCGGCGGCGCGCGCGGAGGGCGTGGCCCGGCGCTGATGTGACCCCGGCGCTGATGTGACCCGAATGGCCCCGTCCCTGTGGGACGGGGCCCTTCGCTGTCCGGACCCGGGCAGGAGCCGGGCCGGCCGCCGCCTCACCGGTGCCCGGCGGGCCCACGGAGCTTGGCAAGAGGGCGTGTGTCACAGGCGCCCGTGGTTCCGTCGGCGTCGGCGCGGCCCTATCGTCAAGGTCATGTTCGCTGTCTACGCCGCCCGAATCGACCGCGACCAGCCGCTGAACGGCCTGGAGTCGGGGGAGCGCCCGGCCCCCGAGGCCCGCCCCGGCTGGAGCACCGTCAACGTCAGGGCCGCCTCCCTGAACCACCACGATCTCTGGTCGCTGAAGGGCGTGGGCCTGTCCGAGGACAAGCTGCCCATGATCCTCGGCTGCGACGCCGCCGGTGTCGACGAGGACGGCAACGAGGTAGTGCTGCACTCCGTGATCGGACAGAGCGGGCACGGTGTCGGGCCCAAGGAGCCCCGGTCCATCCTGACCGAGCGCTACCAGGGCACCTTCGCCGAGCAGGTCGCCGTGCCGACCTGGAACCTGCTGCCCAAGCCCAAGGGGCTCTCCTTCGAGGAGGCCGCCTGTCTGCCGACGGCCTGGCTCACCGCCTACCGCATGCTCTTCACCAACGCGGGCGTGCGCCCCGGTGACTCCGTCCTCGTGCAGGGCGCCGGAGGCGGTGTGGCCACGGCCGCCATCGTGCTCGGCAAGGCGGCCGGCCTCAAGGTCTTCGCCACCAGCCGCGACGAGGCCAAGCGCAAGCGGGCGCTGGAACTCGGCGCGGTGGAGGCGGTCGAGTCGGGGGCGCGGCTGCCGCAGCGGGTGGACGCCGTGATCGAGACCGTCGGCGCGGCCACCTGGTCCCACTCGGTGAAGTCGCTGCGCCCCGGCGGCACCATCGTCATCTCCGGCGCCACCAGCGGCGACCGCCCCTCACACGCCGAGCTCACGCGCATCTTCTTCCTGGAGCTGAAGGTCGTCGGCTCGACGATGGGGACCAAGGACGAGCTGGAGGACCTGCTCTCCTTCTGCGACGCCACCGGCGTCCGCCCCGTCATCGACGAGATCCTCCCCCTCGACCGAGCCCGCGAGGGCTTCGAACGGATGGAGTCCGGAGGACAGTTCGGCAAGATCGTCCTCACCACCACCTGAACCACCGCGCGGCCCCTGGTCGCGCGGTCGGCCCGTGCCGTGTCGTGCTGTCGCCCCGGCGGGCCCCGGTGTCCGGGGCCCGCCGGGGGCGGGGCGTCAGGGCTTCGGTGTGTGGAGCAGGGCCGTGATGTGGGCCGCGGCCCTCGACAGGTGGCGGCGTGTGTCGCGGAGCTGGTCGGTGGTCACGCCGTGGTCGCGGGCCGCGTCGCGGATGTCGTCGCGGAAGCGGTCCAGGACGCGGTCCAGGTCACGGGCGGGGTCGCCGGTGAAGTCCTCGTGCGCCCAGGACGGTTCGTACTCGGCCGGGAAGTCCTCCGGGGTCTGGGAGTACTCGGCCGGTGCCGTCGCGGTGCCGGCCGCCGGGCGGCCGAAGCCGAAGTCCCTGCCCAGGTCCTTGCCCCAGTCCTTGCCGAAGTCGCCGAACTCCTTCGCCAGTTCGGTCAGGCCCTCGCGCACCCCGGTCGGCCAGTCGCCCCGCGCGAAATGGTCCTGCACCTGCTCCTGGACGCGCCGGGCGACGCGCTGGAACTCCTCCTGCGCCTGCGCCCGCGCCCGCTCCTGGGCCTCCTTGGCCACGCGCCGGGCCCGCTGGGCCTCCTCGCGCGCCCGGCGGCTCTCGTCCTTGGCGCGCCGCGCCTGCTCCTTCCACTCCTGCTTGACGCGGCGCATCTCCTCCTTGGCGGCTCGCCAGGCCTCCTTGTCCTCGGCCTCGCCCGGCCAGGTGTGACCGCCCGAGGCCGCGCCCGTGCCGGAACCCTGCCGGGCCCGGGAGGCGGCGGCGCGCATCTCGCGCCGCAGATCGCCGGCCGCACCTCGTACGTCGGCCCGGATCTCGGCGGCGAGTTCGGCGACCGACTCGCGGATCTCCAGCTCGAGATCGGCCAGCTCACCGCTGCGGTCGGCCAGTTCGGCACGGCCCGCGTCCGTGATGGCGTACACCTTGCGGCCGCCCTCGGTGGTGTGCGTGACCAGGCCCTCGGCCTCCAGCTTGGCCAGCCGCGGGTAGACGGTGCCCGCCGAGGGCGCGTACAGCCCCTGGAAGCGCTCCTCCAGCAGGCGGATCACCTCGTAGCCGTGGCGCGGGGCCTCGTCGAGCAGCTTCAGCAGGTACAGGCGGAGGCGGCCGTGAGCGAAGACGGGGGGCATGTCAGAGCACCTTCTTGTCGGTCGTGCCGTCGGTCGCGGGCCGGGTGGGGCCGTCGTCCGGGTCCAGGCCGGAGTCCCACGGTCCGTCCTCCGCCGGCGGGCGCCGGAGCAGGGCGATCGAGCCGGAGACCGTGGTCGCCTTCAGCCTGCCGTGGCCCGTGCCCAGCCGGCCGGTGATCCGCTTGGCGCCCCACTGCCCGCTGACCCGCAGGTCCTCGAAGGCGTTGGACACCGACCCGCTGGCGGTGTTCGCCTCCACCTCCGCGTCCGCCGGGTGGGGCAGCCGGATGGCGATCTCCCCGGAGACGTTGGTCAGGTTGATGTCGGTGGGGCGGCCCGCCGGGTCCAGGTCGACGATCATCGAGCCGCTCACGGAGTCCGCCCGGACCGAGGAGCCCGCGCCCTCGACCACCGTCAGGTCGCCCGAGACCGAGTTGAACCGCAGGTCTCCGGAGAGGGCCTGCGCCTCCAGGTTCCCCGACACCGTGTCCGCGCGCACCGGGCCGGTGACGCCCACCAGGGTGGTGTCCCCGGTGACGCCCTTGACCTCCGTACGTCCGTCGATGCCCGAGACCATCGCGGCGGCGCCGACCACCCCGACCTCGACGCGCGTGTCCGCCGGGACGGCCAGGGAGACGACGGCGCTGCGCCGCCAGCCCTTGCGGTCCAGCCACTTCAGAAAGCCCTTCCAGGGCAGGTCCTCGTACGCCACGGTCAGGGTGCCGCCCTGCTGGGTGATCACCAGGGGCGGCCCCTCGATCTCGGAGACCTCCAGGCGCGCGGAACTCTCGTCCGTGCCCACGACATTCACCGCTCCGTTGACGATGCGGACGTTGAGCTGGGTCACGGGCTTGTCGAAGGTGAGCTTCCTGGGCTCGCCCACGGACCACTCGGACATGGTGCAGACCTCCTGGGGACGGACGACCGGACCACGCGGAACCGCAGGGCCGGAGACGGACCGGAGAGCGACGCGTCACGCCATATCGCGTCCCTCCTGGATACACGATATATCGCGGACACGGAAAGTCAAGACACACCGTGAGGGCAGGCCGCACCGTGAGGGCAGGCCGCACCGGGAAAAGGCGAAGGGCGCCCCCGAAGGGGCGCCCCACGTCGTCCGCCGCTGGATCGCTACTCGTCGTCCTCGTCGTCCAGCCGGGCCAGCCAGGTGGCCAGCCGCTCCACCGGAACCTCGAAGTCGGGGTTCAGGTCGACGAACGTCCGCAGCTGCTCGGCGAGCCACTCGAAGGTGATCTCCTCCTCGCCCCGCCGCTTCTCCAGCTCCTCGATGCCACGGTCAGTGAAGTACATGAGGCCAAGGATAAGGGCGCGCAAAGGACCGGGCCGCACCCCCGTGGACGAGGGTGCGGCCCGGTCGCGTACGGCCCGCGTCAGCGGCTACGCGGTCACGCGGTCACGCCGTCACGCCTCGAACACCTCGCGCACCAGCTGCTCCTGCTCCGCCTGGTGCCGCTTCGCGGAACCCACGGCGGGGGAGGAGCCGTGCGGGCGGGAGATACGGCGCAGGCGCTCGCCGTGCGGCACGTCCGCGCCGACCGCCAGGTCCAGGTGGTCGATCAGGTTGAGGGCGATGAACGGCCAGGCGCCCTGGTTCGCCGGCTCCTCCTGGGCCCACAGGTACTTCTCGGCGTTCGGGTACTTCTTGATCTCCGCCTGGAGCTCGGCACCCGGCAGCGGGTACAGGCGCTCGATGCGGATGATCGCGGTGTCCGTCACGCCGCGCTTCTTCCGTTCGGCCTCGAGGTCGTAGTAGACCTTGCCGGCGCAGAAGACGACCTTGCGCACCGCGTTCGGGTCGACCGACGCGTCGCCGATGACCGGGCGGAACTCGCCCGTGGTGAACTCCTCCGCCTTCGAGGCCGCGGCCTTCAGGCGCAGCATCGACTTCGGGGTGAAGACGACCAGCGGCTTGTGGTGCGGGTTGTGCACCTGCCAGCGCAGGAGGTGGAAGTAGTTCGACGGCAGGGTCGGCATCGCGACCGTCATGTTGTTCTGCGCGCACAGCTGCAGGAACCGCTCCGGGCGGGCCGAGGAGTGGTCCGGGCCCTGGCCCTCGTAGCCGTGCGGGAGCAGGAGCACTACGCCGCTCGTCTGGCCCCACTTCTGCTCCGCCGACGAGATGAACTCGTCCACGACCGTCTGCGCGCCGTTGGTGAAGTCGCCGAACTGGGCCTCCCACATCACGAGCGCGTTGGGGCGGGCGAGCGAGTAGCCGTACTCGAAGCCCATCGCCGCGTACTCGGACAGCAGGGAGTTGTAGACGTTCAGGCGGGCCTGGTCCTCGGAGAGGTACAGCAGCGGGGTGAAGTCCTCGCCCGTCTCGCGGTCGATGATCACCGCGTGGCGCTGGCCGAAGGTGCCGCGCTGGGAGTCCTGGCCCGCCAGGCGGACCGGCGTGCCCTCCAGCAGCAGCGAGCCGATGGCGAGGGTCTCGCCCATGCCCCAGTCGATGGTGCCGTCCTCGACCATGGCCGCCCGGCGCTGCAGCTGCGGCAGCAGACGCGGGTGGACGGTGATGTGGTCGGGAACGTTGACCTGGGACTCGGCGATGCGCTTGACGACCTCGGCGGACACGGCCGTCGGGACCGCCACCGGGAAGCCGTCCTGCGGCGCCTGGGTCTCGCCCGGGGCCGGCTGGGAGGTGGCCTCGCGGACCTCGGTGAAGACCTTCTCCAGCTGGCCCTGGTAGTCCTGGAGCGCCTGCTCGGCCTCTTCCAGGGTGATGTCGCCGCGACCGATCAGGGACTCGGTGTACAGCTTGCGCACCGAGCGCTTCTTGTCGATCAGGTCGTACATCAGCGGCTGGGTGAAGGCCGGGTTGTCCGACTCGTTGTGACCGCGGCGGCGGTAGCAGATGAGGTCGATCACCACGTCCTTGTTGAACGCCTGGCGGAACTCGAAGGCCAGACGTGCGACACGGACGACGGCCTCGGGGTCGTCGCCGTTCACGTGGAAGATCGGGGCCTCGATCATCCGGGCCACGTCGGTCGCGTACATCGACGAACGCGAGGACTCGGGGGCCGCGGTGAAGCCGACCTGGTTGTTGATGACGACGTGGACGGTGCCGCCGGTGCGGTAGCCGCGCAGCTGCGACATGTTCAGGGTCTCGGCCACCACGCCCTGGCCCGCGAAGGCCGCGTCGCCGTGGATCGCCACCGGCAGGACGGTGAAGTCCGTGCCGCCCTTGTTGATGATGTCCTGCTTGGCGCGGGAGACACCCTCCAGGACCGGGTCGACGGCCTCCAGGTGGGACGGGTTCGCGACCAGGGAGACCTTGATCTGCTCGCCGTCCAGGCCGGTGAAGGTGCCCTCGGCGCCCAGGTGGTACTTCACGTCGCCGGAGCCGTGCATCGACTTCGGGTCGAGGTTGCCCTCGAACTCGCGGAAGATCTGCGCGTAGGACTTGCCGACGATGTTCGCCAGCACGTTCAGCCGGCCGCGGTGGGCCATGCCGATGACGACCTCGTCCAGGCGGGACTCGGCCGCGGAGTCGATGACCGCGTCCAGCAGCGGGATGACGGACTCGCCGCCCTCCAGGGAGAAGCGCTTCTGGCCGACGTACTTCGTCTGCAGGAAGGTCTCGAAGGCCTCCGCCGCGTTCAGCCGGCGCAGGATGCGCAGCTGCTCCTCGCGCTCCGGCTTGGAGTGGCCGCGCTCCACGCGGTCCTGGATCCACTTGCGCTGCTTGGGGTCCTGGATGTGCATGAACTCGATGCCGACCGTGCGGCAGTACGAGTCGCGCAGCACGCCGAGGATGTCGCGCAGCTTCATCATCGACTTGCCGGCGAAGCCGCCGACGGCGAACTCGCGCTCCAGGTCCCACAGGGTGAGGCCGTGCTCGACGATGTCCAGGTCGGGGTGCTTGCGCTGGCGGTACTCCAGCGGGTCGGTGTCGGCCATGACGTGGCCGCGGACCCGGTAGGAGTGGATCAGCTCGAAGACGCGGGCGGCCTTGGTGACGTCGTCGTCGTGCGAGGCGTCGATGTCCTTGAGCCAGCGGACCGGCTCGTAGGGGATGCGCAGCGCCTCGAAGATCTCGTCGTAGAAGCCGTTCTCGCCGAGGAGGAGGTTGGCGACGACGCGCAGGAACTCGCCGGAGGCGGCGCCCTGGATCACCCGGTGGTCATAGGTCGACGTGAGCGTCATGACCTTCGAGATGCCGAGCTTGTTCAGGGTGTCCTGGGAGGTGCCCTGGAACTCCGCCGGGTAGTCCATGGAGCCGACGCCCATGATCACAGACTGGCCGGGCATCAGGCGCGGCACCGAGTGGACCGTGCCGAGGCCGCCGGGGTTGGTGAGGGAGACGGTGACGCCGGTGAAGTCGTCCATCGTCAGCTTGCCGTCGCGGGCGCGGCGGACGATGTCCTCGTAGGCCTGCCAGAACTCGAAGAAGTTCAGCGTCTCGGCCTTCTTGATGGCCGCGACGACCAGCTGGCGCTCGCCGCCCGGCTTCACCAGGTCGATGGCCAGACCGAGGTTGACGTGCTCCGGCTTGACCAGGGTGGGCTTGCCGTCCTTCTGCGCGAAGGAGTGGTTCATCGACGGCATGGCCTTGATCGCCTGGACCATGGCGTAGCCGATGAGGTGCGTGAAGGAGATCTTCCCGCCGCGGGCCCGCTTGAGGTGGTTGTTGATGACGATGCGGTTGTCGAACAGCAGCTTCACCGGGACGGCGCGCACGGACGTGGCCGTGGGCAGCTCCAGGGAGGCGTTCATGTTCTTGGCGACCGCGGCGGACGGGCCGCGCAGCGTCACGAGCTCGGGACCGGCGGGTGCCTCGGCGGCGGGCGCGGGCTTCGCGGCGGCCGGCTTGGCGGCGGCGGGCTTCGCGGGCGCCGGGGCCTGCGCGGCGGGCTTCGCCGGAGCGGCGGCCGGGGCCGGAGCGGCGGCGGCCGGCTTCGGGGCGGCCGGGGCCTGCGCGGGCTGGGCCGGGGCGGCGGGCGCCGCCTGGGGAGCCGTGGTGGTCGCTGCGGCCCCCGCGGCCGCAGTGCCCGACGGGGCCGAGGAGACAGCCGCGGCGGCGCCCGGCTTGTAGTCGGCGAAGAAGTCCCACCAGGCGCGGTCTACGGAGTTCGGGTCCTGGAGGTACTGCTGATAGATCTCGTCGACGAGCCACTCGTTGGCACCGAACGCGGCAGCGGGGTTCTTCCCGGCCTGGTCGTTGTCGGTGGAGATGCTCGAGTTACTGGGGGACTGTGGCGACACGGCGGCAACCGCCCTCTTCCGCTTCACAAGGTGATGGACAGCGGAAATAAAGGCTACGCCCCCGGGACCGGGAAGGTCAGGTCGGGCCCGTTCATCGTCGTGTAAGTCACATCGAAAGCTGCGTTTCGGGGCTTGAAATGGCGGGAAACAAGCGTGGTTCACCCGCGACGGGGAAGGCGGGACCCGGGCCTGGCCGGGTACGGACGCAGGCCCCCGCCTGATCACACGTGTCCAGCTGCGACCGGACCGCCGGCAGGCTCGTGGATCTTGAGGTTCCGGTCGAACTTTACGTCAACTTTGAACTGAGGGAAGCCCTGGAAGGGTGACGAGGATCCGGCAGCCGCGATCGGATTCGGCCACGCCGATCCGGCCGCCGTGCAGATCCACGGCCCAGCGGGCGATCGCCAGGCCCAGCCCGGTGCCGCCGTCGCTGCCCGGGCCGTGCGGCCGGCTCACCGCGCCCCGGTTGAAGCGCTCGAAGACGCGGTGCCACTCGGAGCGGGGGATGCCGGGCCCCTCGTCGAGGACCTCCAGCGCCAGCGACTCCGGCTGCGGACCGCGCCGCGCCCTCACCGTCACGCGGCCGTGCGGCGGGCTGTGCTTGACCGCGTTGTCGATCAGGTTGGCGACCACCTGGTGGATGCGCTCCGGGTCGGCGTGCGCGGTCAGCTCCGGCGGGTAGACGTCGAGGCTCAGATGGACGTCCGTACGCGTGTGGCTCCCGGAGCCGGAAGCCATCTCGGCGCGCGCCGAGGCGACCATGTTGGCCTCCTTCAGCACGCCCGACAGATACGGCCACACCTCGAAGCGCCGCAGCTTCAGCGGGACGACGCCGTTGTCCAGGCGCGACAGGTCCAGCAGCGTCTCGACCAGCCGGCCCAGCCGCTCGGTCTGCTTCAGCGCCGTACGCATGGTCTCGGGGTCCGCCTCGGTGACCCCGTCGACGATGTTCTCCAGCACCGCGCGCAGGCCCGCGATCGGCGTGCGCAGCTCGTGCGAGACGTTCGCCACGAGCTCCTTGCGCTGGCGGTCCTGGGCGGCCAGCTCGTCGGCCATGCGGTTGATCGTCTGGGCCAGCGCGCCCAGCTCGTCCCGGCGGTTCTCGCGCACCCGGCGGGTGTAGTCGCCGTGCGAGATGGACCGGGCCACCGCGTTCATCTCGTCCAGCGGCGCGGTGAGCGAATGGGCCACGAACTGGGTGATGAGCAGCGTGGCGATCATCGAGAAGACCATGATGAAGCGCAGCTCGGTCTTGGTGTGCACCGCGATCATCGACAGACCGGTGGTGATCAGCACCGAGATGACGACCAGCGCGCCCAGCTTGGTCTTGATCGAGAACGGTCGTACGTCCCCCCAGGGTCCCCCCGGGGTCCGCCGTGCGGCCGGCCCGTCGCTCATGGGGTCGGCGTCTCCAGCGCGTAGCCCACGCCGTGCACCGTGCGGATCCGCTCGGCGCCGATCTTCCGGCGCAGCGCCTTGATGTGGCTGTCGACGGTCCGGGTGCCGGAGGCGTCCGCCCAGTCCCACACCTCGGCCAGCAGCTGCTCGCGCGAGAGCACCGCGCGCGGGGTGTTCGCCAGACACACCAGGAGGTCGAACTCCGTCGGTGTCAGGTGGACGTCCTCGCTGCGCACCCGCACCCTGCGCTGCGCGTGGTCGATCTCCAGCTCGCCCAGGCGCAGGATGCCGCTGCGCGGCGTCGCGGCGGCGAGGGCGGCCCGCTCCACGCGGCGCAGCAGCACGTGCACGCGCGCCGCCAGCTCCCGCATCGAGAACGGCTTGGTCATGTAGTCGTCGGCGCCGACGCCGAGCCCGACCAGCATGTCGGTCTCGTCGTCCCGCGCGGTGAGCATCAGCACCGGCACGGGCCGCTGGGCCTGCACGCGGCGGCAGACCTCCAGGCCGTCGAAGCCGGGCAGCATGATGTCGAGGATCAGCAGGTCGGGCTGCCAGGCCTCGGCGGTGTCGACCGCGGACGGGCCGTCGCCCGCCGTTTGCACGAGGAATCCCTCGGCGCGCAGGCGGGTGGCGATGGCGTCCAGGATGGTCTGGTCGTCCTCGACCACCAGGACCCGGCGCTGTGCGCCCGGCCCGGCCGACGTCGCGTTGTGGGAGGTATGTGTCTGCTCCATCGCCCGCCCCTGAGAGGTGTGCTTCCGGAATCCGTGGGGTGATTCCTTGACTGCGCATGGTTGCGATTGACGCTTGAATGATCGGCGTCAGGGAAGCAGCGTACGGGGAGTCACCGTGGCTTTGCTATCCAGGGCGGACGGCCAGGTGCACGACGTCCGGAACGCCCCGGGCAACGGGGATCTCTTCGGTGCGCACCTGTTGGAACCCGACATTCCACAAGGTTCCTTCAAATTCCGGAGACGGCCTGGCCGACCACACCGCGAGTACCCCGCCGGGCGCCAATGCCCTTGCGCACCCGGCCAGTCCGGGTGGTGTGTACAGACCGTCGTTGCCCTCGGTGACCGTCCAGTCGGGGCCGTTGTCGATGTCCAGGCACAGCGCGTCGAACGTGGTGGATGTCTCATTGACGTAAGCGAGGAGATCGGCCTCGACGATATCGGTGCGCGGGTCGGCGAGGGCCGCCGCCGTGAGCTCGGCGAGGGGACCGTGGCGGTGCCAGCCGATGATCGCCGGCTCCCGCTCGACCACCGTGATCCGTCCCCAGCGCGGGTCGGCGGCGGCGTGCGCGAGCGAGAAGCCGACGCCCAGACCGCCGATCAGCACGCGCGGACGCGGCCTGCCGTCCAGTGCGGCGAGGGCGGCGTCGACCAGCAGCCGTTCCGAACGGCCGTCCGAGGTGTCCATCAGGAAGCAGCCGTTGGCGATGATCTGCAGCAACTCGCCGTGCCGGCGCAGCGCGACCTCGCCGTAAGGGCCCTCGCGACGGTCCAGCACCACGGGAGTCTCGTACGAGGCGGTCATGAGGCCATCCTGCCCGAACCGCGCCGCACGGCCACATGGATTACGGGTGACACGCGGGTTTCGGGAGGGGGCGCGGGCTCCGGGCGGGAATCGCGGACCGCGCGGGGGAGTTGGGGGAGGGCCGTGCTTGGCCGGCGCCGCGTCGTGCCGCCCGTTCGTTGATCGCTCAGAGCGAACACGCCTCCGGGAACATTCGAGGTCGCTCATGCATTGAGTCGACGTAACTCAACTTGACTGCCGAAGGGGAGATCATGGCTGCTGAGTCCGCAGCGTTCACACCGCTCACCCTGCCTGTGCTGCCGCTTGACGACGAGGTCGTGCTGCCCGGGATGGTGGTCCCGCTGGATCTGAGCGACAGCGAGGTGCGGGCCGCGGTGGAGGCCGCTCAGGCCGCCGCCCGGTCGGAGCCCGGGAAGCCCAGAGTGCTGCTGGTGCCGCGCATCGAGGGGACGTACGCGAAGACCGGCGTGCTGGGCACGGTCGAGCAGGTCGGCCGGCTGGCCGACGGCGACCCGGGCGCCCTGATTCGCGGCCGCGGCCGGGTGCGGATCGGCGCCGGGACCACCGGACCGGGTGCCGCGCTGTGGGTCGAGGGCACGCGGATCGACGCGAGCGTGCCGGACCCGCTGCCCGGTCAGGTCTCGGAACTGGTGAAGGAGTACAAGGCCCTGGCCACCGCCTGGCTGCGCAAGCGCGGCGCCTGGCAGGTCGTGGACCGGGTACAGGCCATCGACGACGTCTCCGCGCTCGCCGACAACTCCGGCTACTCACCCTTCCTGACCATCGAACAGAAGATCGAGCTGCTGGAGACCGCCGACCCGGTGGCCCGGCTGAAGCTCGCCACCCAGCAACTGCGCGACCACCTCGCCGAGCAGGACGTCGCCGAGACCATCGCCAAGGACGTCCAGGAGGGCGTCGACAAGCAGCAGCGCGAGTTCCTGCTGCGCCGTCAGCTCGAGGCCGTCCGCAAGGAACTGCGCGAGCTCAACGGCGAGAGCGACGGCGATGAGTCCGACGACTACCGCGCCCGCGTCGAGGCCGCCGACCTGCCCGAGAAGGTCCGCGAGGCCGCCCTCAAGGAGGTCGACAAGCTGGAGCGGGCCTCCGAGGCCTCCCCCGAGGGCTCCTGGATCCGCACCTGGCTGGACACCGTCCTGGAGATGCCCTGGAACGAGCGGACCGAGGACGCCTACGACATCCAGGGCGCCAAGGCGGTCCTGGACGCCGAGCACTCGGGCCTGGAGGACGTCAAGGAACGGATCACCGAGTACCTGGCGGTGCGCAAGCGCCGCAGCGACCGCGGCCTGGGCGTGATCGGCGGGCGGCGCGGCGGTGCCGTCCTGGCCCTCGTCGGACCGCCCGGTGTCGGCAAGACCTCGCTCGGCGAGTCCGTGGCGCACGCCATGGGACGGAAGTTCGTCCGGGTCGCCCTCGGCGGCGTCCGCGACGAGGCCGAGGTCCGCGGCCACCGGCGCACGTACGTCGGCGCGCTGCCCGGCCGGATCGTGCGCGCCATCAAGGAGGCCGGCTCGATGAACCCGGTGGTCCTGCTGGACGAGATCGACAAGGTCGGCTCCGACTTCCGCGGCGACCCGGCCGCGGCCCTGCTCGAAGTCCTGGACCCGGCGCAGAACCACACCTTCCGGGACCACTACCTGGAGGTCGAACTCGACCTGTCGGACGTCGTCTTCCTGGCCACGGCCAACGTCCTGGAGGCCATCCCGGAGGCCCTGGCCGACCGGATGGAGATCGTCCGCCTGGACGGGTACACCGAGGACGAGAAGGTCGTCATCGCGCGCGACCACCTGCTCCCGCGCCAGCTGGAGCGGGCCGGCCTGGACAAGGCCGAGGTCACGATCGACGAGAGCGCGCTGCGCAGGCTCGCCGGCGAGTACACCCGCGAGGCGGGCGTGCGCACCCTGGAGCGGTCCATCGCGCGGCTGCTGCGCAAGGTGGCGGCCCAGCACGAACTGGGGGAGCGGACCCTGCCGTTCGCCGTCACCGAGGCGGATCTGCGCGGCCTGATCGGCCGCCCGCACCACGTGCCCGAGTCCGCCCAGGACCCGGCCGAGCGCCGTACGGCCGTCCCCGGTGTGGCGACGGGTCTGGCGGTCACCGGGGCCGGCGGCGACGTGCTCTTCGTGGAGGCGTCCCTGGCCGACCCGGAGACGGGCGCGGCGGGCCTGACCCTGACCGGTCAGCTGGGCGATGTGATGAAGGAGTCCGCGCAGATCGCGCTGAGCTTCCTGCGCAGCCACGGCGCCGAGCTGGAGCTGCCGGTGGGCGATCTGAAGGACCGGGGTGTGCACATCCACTTCCCGGCGGGCGCGGTCCCCAAGGACGGCCCGAGCGCGGGCATCACCATGACGACCGCGCTCGCCTCGCTCCTGTCGGGCCGCCTGGTCCGCACGGACGTGGCGATGACCGGCGAGGTCTCGCTGACCGGCCGCGTCCTGCCCATCGGCGGCGTCAAGCAGAAGCTGCTCGCGGCGCACCGGGCCGGGGTCACCACCGTGATCATTCCCAAGCGCAACGAGCCCGACCTGGACGACGTCCCGGCCGAGGTGCTGGACAAGCTCGACGTCCACGCCGTCACCGACGTCCGCCAGGTCCTGGAACTGGCCCTCGCGCCGGCCGTGAACGGCGCGGAGCCCGAGATTCCGGTAGCGGCGTGACGGACGCTGCCGGATGAGGGAAGGCCCGGGTCCCGTGAGGGAGACCCGGGCCTTCGCCGTACGCGCTCGGAGATCGAGGTCAGCCCTTGGCCAAGGCCTGCACCCGGTCCAACCCGCCGTTGAACTTGCTGTGGTCACCGACCGTCGGGCCGGACGACGTGTACTGCCACATCGTGTAGTAGCCCCAGCCCGCCGGCAGGGTGCCCACCGTCGAGGCGTAGTGGGCGATCCACAGGGGGTTCTTGGCGGCGAAGCCGCCGTAGTTGCCGGTGCACTGGGTCCACCAGCTGGTGGCCGTGTAGATGACGGCGTCACGGCCGGTGCGCGCCTTGTAGGTGTTGAGGAAGTCGGTGATCCAGCTGACCATCGCGCTGGCGGACTTGCCGTAGCAGGCGGCGCCGTAGGGGTTCCACTCGATGTCGAGGGCGCCCGGCAGGGTCTTGCCGTCACGGGACCAGCCCCCGCCGTGGTCCACGAAGTAGTTGGCCTGGGTGGCGCCGCTGGTGGTGTCCGGGGTCGCGAAGTGGTACGCGCCGCGGATCATGCCGACGGCGTACGAGCCGGTGTACTGCTGCGCGAAGTAGGGGTTGGTGTAGTAGGTCCCCTCCGTCGCCTTCGTGTAGGCCCACCGCACGCCACTGTTCCACAGGGTGGGCCAGGCGACGTTGCCCTGGTAGCTGGCGACGTCGACGCCCTCGGTCCGGGTGGAGACGGCGCTGGTGGGCGTCCCGCTGCGGCTGTTGTGCGCCAGGACGCCGATGCCCATGTACGGGAAGCCGCGGGCTGGGGTGGCGTCGGCGCCGGCGAACATGCCGCTGCTGCCGACGTACGCCAGGACGCCCATGCCCATGTACGGGAAGCCGCGGGCTGGGGTGGCGTCGGCGGCGGCGGGCGTGCCGCTGCTGCCGTCGTGCGCCAGGACGCCCATGCCCATGTACGCGGAGCCGCGGGCTGGGGTGGTGTCGGCCGAGGACGGGACGGTGAAGAAGACCGAGAACGCTGCGAGCAGGGCTCCCGCGACGGTGAGCCGCTGCGCGCGGGCCGTTCCGGATCTGTGCACGGGCATGACGTGCCTCCGAAGGTCGGTGGTGCTCGGTGGGGGAAACGGGGGGCATGCCCACCGTTGCACAAGGGAAGAGCGGGTCACGGTAGACCCGCCGGGAACAGTCATGTCGTGGGCATGTCATCCGTGCCTGGCATCGAAGCCACGCACGTAGACGCACCCTGGGAAGAGGGGCCGGGGGCCGGCGTTGGTCTACGCCTGCGAAATACTGACCCGGCTGCGGCGATGGCGGCGACGGGCGGAAACCTTCAGGACCGGGAAAACTCCGAGGCAGGGGCTGACGTGCACGAAGACGCAAGAGGCGACGGACGGGACGCCGCATCCGGTGATGCCTCGTCCACTGGTGTGGACCGCGAGTTCCTGGCCCTGGAGCGGGAACTGACGGTGCTGCTGCGGCGCGCCCGGGCCAGCCAGGGCGAGATGGCCCGCGAGGTCCACCCGGACCTTGAGTCCTCCGCGTACGGGCTGCTGATCCGTCTGGAGGAGTGCGGCAGCCAGCGCGCCACGGAGCTCGCCGCCTACATCGGTGTCGGCAAGGCCACCATGTCCCGCCAGCTGCGCGCCCTGGAGGAGCTCGGCCTGATCGCCCGTGAGCCCGATCCCGCGGACGGGCGGGCCTGGCTGGTGGCCCTCACCCGGGAGGGCCGGAGCCGCGTCGGCCGGGTACGTGAGGCCCGCCGGGCGCGCTACGGCCGGCGGCTCGCCCACTGGGACCGCGGCGAGGTGGCGGAACTGGCACGGCTGCTGCACGAGTTGAACGGCGTCATGGCCAAGCACGACAAGTAGCGGGGTGGTGGCCCCGGCGCGCGCCGCGCAGGCGGCGTCGCCGCCCCGCCGGCCCTTCGCTCCTCACGGCTCCACGAACACCACCGTCGCGTCGTCGTGCGTCTTGCTCCGCCCGAGCCACGCCCGCTCCTGACGGTCCGCCGTCTCCAGGGCCCGTACGCGGTCCACCAGCGCTCGCGCGCCCTCCTTGCGCACCAGGCGGAGGCACTGCGCCCAGTCGCCCTCGTGGAACTTCTCCACCCACCGCGCGGCCCCGTCCGTGAGCGCCGCCAGGGCGCGGACCTCGTCGGCCGGCACGGCACCCGTCACGGCCCGCTCCGCCACCGAGGGGTCCGCCGCCGCGGTGAAGAAGCCGCCCTCCTTGTTGCGCAGCGTGGCGTCGACGAGCGCGTCGGAGGCGAGCACGGCCCGGGGAAGGCGGGCCAGCCGGTCGTCCAGGACGGGCACGACCGAGCCGTCCGCGGACTCCAGCAGGAGCACCGAGTCGGACAGCACCAGGTACTCCACGGTCGCGGCCGACCAGCGGGCGAGCACCACGGTTGCCTGGGGCGTGCGCGGGTGAGAAAGGTCACAAGTGATCGCGTGCGCCTCGGCGGTTCGTGCGATGGCCCGCGCGAGGATCTCCGTCGGTGTCAGATCTCGGCAGGAAACGGTCAGTTCGGTCAGAGCGCCGCCGAGTCGTGCGGTGAACCAGGGGACCGAATGCAGACAGCCCGTCTCCGTCCTCGGCGGTGTCACCCCGTCCAGGGCGACAAGGCAGCCTCCCTGCCCGGAAGCGGGTACTCCGACGGCGGCGAAGTCCTCGTTCGGGCGGCCCGGACCGCCCGGCTCCGAAACAACCTCCATACGCATCCGGCCAGTCTGCACGAGGCCTTCACATGGTTCGCCAAAGACGGCCAATCACCTTGGAATTGATGCAGCAGCGCAGGTCGGCCGCCTGGTTTGGGAGGGAATGGAGCGCTCCGGGAAGGCGTGGCGGCGAATACTGCCAAAGCCTGCCGCCGACGTCCAACCGGCCCGCCGTACGCGTCGCGCGCACACGCCACGGGAACTTGCCCGCCAACTCCCCTCCGATGTTCACTCCTTCGGGTGGCCGGTCGGACGATGCGGGCCCACTGCCCACCGGCACTGGGAGGGTCGGAAACCGACGCAGGTCCCCTGCTCGGGCGCAGCCGAGAGCCGGGGGAGGGTGTACGCACCAGTCGCACCAGGTGACGGCGCGCCACCCGGGCCCATGAGTACACGAGTACAGGAATGCGAGCACCGGTGCAGAAGAAGCGGCCTCGGCGCACAGGCAGGCAGACGGCCACCGGGAGGAGCCCGGAGAAGACGCCCGGCACCCCCTCCGCCACCACCCGGCCCGCCGCCCCGGTGGGCAAGGGACGCCCGACCCATGTACGCAACCGCCTCATCGCCGCCGTCGCCGTGGTGGCCGCGGCCGTGGCCGGGGCGGGCGCCCCCTCCGTGATCGCCGCGTCCGGGCAGCTGAGCGACTCCCAGGATCTGGTCACGCTCGCCGGGCAGACCCAGGACGCCCTCGCCCTGGCCCACGCGCTCGCCGACGAACGCGACGAGGTCACCTCCTACGTCGCGGCCGGCCGCCCGAAGACCAAGGCGCCCTCGGAACAGCGCAGCACCCGCGTGGACCGCCAGGTCGAGGAGCTGCGTACCGCCACCGACACCCCCGCCTGGCTGCGCCAGGACCTGGACGGCATCGCCGCCGTGCGGCGCTCGGCGCTCACCGGCCAGAGCACCGCCCTCCAGGCCCACCAGGCGTACTCCGCCACCATCGCCGAGCTGCACAAGCTCGCCGAACAGCTGGCCGAGCAGATGCCCCCGCGCGCGGGCTCCGGGACGCACGCCCTCGCCGAGCTCGACACCGCCGTGCAGCAGGCCGCCGCCGCCCGCGGGCTGCTCCTCGCCGCCCTGAACGTGCCCCGTTCCACCCAGACCGTGATCAGCCCGGTCACCGGCCTGCCCACGACCACCACCACCTCCTCCGAGGCCGACACCAAGCAGCGCGACGCGCTCACCGCCGCCGCACAGCAGGCCCGGGTCCGCGCCGACGCGGCCCTCGCCGAGTTCCGCGCCACCGCCCCCGAGGCGGCCCGCACCTCCTACGACTCCACCGTCACCGGCCCCGAGGTGAACTCCGCCGCGAGCTACCTGGCCAAGCTCACCGACCAGCCGACGCTGTCCGACTCCGACCTGGCCACCAGCACCAGGAAGGCGGACGCCGCCCTCACCGCCCGCGTCGACCTGATGCGCGGCGTGGAGGCGTCCCTCTACGACCACCGCACCAAGGACCTGGCGAAGCTCCGCGACGACGACGTCACCGCGCTGGAGATCCGCATCGCCCTGCTGGGTGCCCTGCTGCTCGTCGCCATCGGCATCGCGACGGCCCTCGCCCGCACCCTCACCCGCCCGCTGGCCGTGCTCCGCCTCGGCTCGGCCCGGCTGGCCGGCGCCGAGGACGCGGGTACCGAGGAGCCGATCAGGTTCACCGGGCGCAACGACGAGTTCGCCCAGGTCGTCCGCCACGTCAACACCCTGCACGCGCAGGCCGCCGCCCTCGCCGAACGGGTCGCCACCCTGGAGGCCGACCGCAAGCACCTGATCGGCGGGCGCCAGAAGATGGCCGACGCCCGCGAGGAGCTGCGCGGCGAACTCGCCGTGGCGAACGCCCAGCTCCAGCGGATGCGCACCAGCATCGGCTCCACCTTCGTCAACCTGGCGCTGCGCACCCTCGGCCTGGTCGAGCGCCAGCTCGCCGTCATCGAGGGCCTGGAGGAGCGCGAGCAGGACCCGGACCGTCTGGCCACCCTCTTCAAACTCGACCACTTCGCCACGGTCATGCGCCGGCACAGCGAGAACCTGCTGGTCCTGGCCGGCACCGAGCACGTCCAGCAGCACGCCGGTCCGGTCCCGCTGGTCGACGTCGTACGTGCCGCGGTCAGCGAGATCGAACGCTACGAGCGCGTCCGCATCGCCGCGCTGCCGCCGCACGCGCACGTGGCCGGCTTCGCCGCCGACGACCTCTCCCACCTGCTGGCCGAGCTGATGGAGAACGCCACGTCGTTCTCGCCGCCCGACCAGCCGGTGGAGGTCTCCGGCTGGCTCCTGGAGAACGGCGAGATCATGCTCTCCGTCCAGGACGAGGGCATCGGCATGGCCGGCGACCGGCTGAGCCGCCTCAACGACCGCCTCGCCGAGTTCGACCCGGAGGCCCCCTACGACCAGGAGGGCGAGGCCGGCCTGGGCCTCGGCCTGTACGTGGTGGCCCGCCTCGCCCAACGGCACGGCGTCCGGGTACGGCTGCGCGAGCAGAAGCAGGGCGGCATCGCGGCGGTCGTCGTCGTACCCCAGCCGCTCCTGGCGACGGCCCCCGCCTCCGCCGCGCCCGCGACGGGACCGGCCCACGGCGGCACCGGAACCTTCTCCCTCCCGGGCGCGGACGCCGAGGTCAACTCCAACGTCCTGCACACCCGCGCCAAGGACGGCACCACCGACCCACTGGTGGCCCTCGCGGAGCGGACGGTGCGGCAGTCGGAGGCCGCGGAAGCGGCGGCGGAAGCCTCGCAGGCCGCTGCCGGGACAGCGCCCGCGACGACGGCCGAGACGGCGCCCGAGCCCTCGGTCACCGGGACGGCGCCGGAGTCCCCGGTCGTCGAGACGCCACCGGAATCCCCGGCCGAGACGACGATGACACTGCTGATCCCGTCCCCGGCGGCCGAGCGGGACGGCCGGCAGGCACGCAGCGAGGCCGAAGCCGGCCCCGCGCAGGCACGGCCCGCGACCGCCGGCCGCGAGCCCGCCCCACAGGCGCCACCCGCACCCGACCACGAAGCCCGCACGGGCGGTGCGGCCGGGAGCCCCTTCACGGCCGACGGCGAAACCGAGGCCGAACACACCCGCGCGCCCGAAGACCCCGTCACCGCCAAGGGGCTCCCCAAGCGCACCCCCAAGCTCACCACCCCCACCCACACCCCGCGCCAGCGCACCGGATCGGTGGACGCCGAGGCGCTCCGCCGCCGCCTGGGCGGCTTCCGCCAGGGCGCGCAGGCGGGCTACCGCGACGTGGAGGCCGAGATCGCGGAACGGACGGCGCAGCACCAGCGGCCGGCACCGGCCACCAGCCGTACACATGCCGAGGAAGCCACGGGGGGCACAGCCGAGGAGGCAAGCAGTTGACAGCGTCGACCACCTTCGGACTGAGCAGTGAGGCCCGCAACCTGCACTGGCTGCTGACCAACCTCGTCGAGGAGGTGCCCGGCATCGAGTCGGTCGCCGTGGTCTCCTCCGACGGCCTGCTGCTCCTCTCCTCCGACCAGGACCGTATCGAGGAGGCCCGGCAGAGCCGTAAGGCGGCCCGCGGCGGCCCGCGCGGCTCCGCCGCCGACCTCGCCACCATCGTCTCCGGCATCGGCAGCCTCACCGTCGGAGCGGCCCGGCTGATGGAGTTCGGCGGGGTCAAGCACACGATGATCGCGATGGACGAGGGCACCCTGTTCGTGATGTCGATCAGCGACGGCTCGCTGCTCGGCGTGCACGGCTCCGCCGAGTGCGACATGAGCGTGGTGGCGTACCACATGGCGCTGTTCGTGGGCCGCGCCGGACACGTCCTGACGCCCGAACTCCGCAGCGAGCTGCGGAAGTCACTGGAGTCCGAGTCGGCGGGGAGTGCCTGATGAGCAGTGCCATGAGCAGCCCGATGAGCGGTAGGCCCAAACACCAGCTCCCGGTCCGCGGCGGGGACCGAAAACCCGCCCGCGTGCGCCCCTACTCGCTCACCGGCGGCCGTACCCGCTTCGGCCATGTCCTCCTCGTGGAGACGTTCGTCGGGAGCACCGCCGCGCTCGAGGCCCCCGAGGAGCGCAAAGAGCTGACTGGGGGCACCGCCCACGCGTTGAGCAGTGGGGCAGGTTACCTCAGCAGCCGGGTCATGCCGGAGATGAGGGCCATCGTCGAACTGTGCCGCCGCATGCGGACGGTGGCCGAGATCGCCGCGCTGCTGAAGATGCCGCTCGGCGTGGTCCGTGTGCTCCTGAGCGACCTGGCGGACCAGGGAAAGATCCGTGTGTACGGCACCGGAACCGGTCACGGCACCGGCCGTCCGGACCGCGCTCTGCTGGAAAGGGTGCTGAGTGGACTCCGTCGTCTTTGAAGACACCGATGAGGACCTGAAGTCCTGGCAGACGGACCGCACCCGGGCCCCCATCGCCACGAAGATCGTGGTGGCCGGGGGATTCGGTGTCGGCAAGACCACGCTCGTCACCGCGGTCTCGGAGATCACGCCCCTGCAGACCGAGGCGCTGATGACCGAGGCCAGCGCGGAGACCGACGACCTCACCGCCACGCCCGGCAAGCTGACCACCACCGTGGCCATGGACTTCGGCCGGATAACGCTCGACGACGACCTGGTGCTCTACCTGTTCGGCACGCCGGGCCAGCAGCGGTTCTGGTTCATGTGGGACGACCTGGTGCGCGGTGCGATCGGCGCCGTCGTCATGGCCGACACGCGGCGGCTGAAGGACTGCTTCCCGGCCCTTGACTACTTCGAGAGCTGCGGGCTGCCGTATGTCGTCGCGGTCAACCACTTCGACGGCAGCGAGCTGTTCGAACCGGCGGACGTGCGCGAGGCCTTGACGATTCCCGAACACATACCTGTCATGATCATGGACGCGCGGCGCCGGATCTCGGTGATCGAGACCCTGCTGGCCCTCGTGGCCCACGCACTCGAGGAAACCCCCGAATGATCCCCCCGACCCCTCGAGCAGTCCAGAAGTCGTAGGAGGCAACACCCGCATGCGCAAGATACTCGTCGTGGGGGCCGGCCAGTCCGGTCTCCAGCTCGCCCTCGGCCTCCAGTCGCACGGGTACGAGGTCACCCTGATGTCCAACCGGACCGCGGACGAGATCCGTTCCGGCCGGGTCATGTCGACGCAGTGCATGTTCCACACCGCGCTCCAGCACGAGCGGGACCTGCAGCTGAACTTCTGGGAGTCCCAGGCCCCGAGGATCGAGGGACTCGGCGTCTCGGTCGCCGCCCCCGGCTCCTGGAGCGAGGGCCCCGCGGCGCGCGCGATCGACTGGGTGGGCAGGCTCGACGGGTACGCGCAGTCGGTCGACCAGCGGGTGAAGATGGCCGGCTGGATGGAGACCTTCGCGCAGCGCGGCGGCCAGCTGGTCATCCACGGCGCGGCGGTCGGGGACCTCGACTACTTCTCCCGCGCCTACGACCTCGTCCTGGTCTCGGCGGGCAAGGGCGAGCTGGTGTCGATGTTCGAGCGGGACCCGGAGCGGTCCCCGTACAGCGAGCCGCAGCGCGCGCTGGCGGTGGCGTACGTGCACGGCATGGGCCCGCGCCCGGAGCACCCGGAGTTCGACGCGGTCCGCTGCAACCTGGTCCCCGGCGTCGGCGAGCTGTTCATCATGCCGACGTACACCCTCTCCGGCCGTGCCGACATCCTGTTCTGGGAGGGCATCCCCGGCGGCCCGCTCGACGCGTTCCAGGGCGTGAAGGACCCGAACCAGCACCTGGCCCTGACCCTGGACCTGATGCGGACGTTCACGCCGTGGGAGTACGAGCGGGCCACGAAGGTCGAGCTGACGGACGCCGGCGGCACGCTCGCCGGCCGGTACCCCCCGACCGTGCGCAAGCCGGTCGGCCGGCTGCCCGGCGGCGGCCTGGTGCTGGGCGTGGCCGATGTCGTGGTCGCCAACGACCCGATCACCGGCCAGGGCTCCAACTCCGCCTCCAAGTGCGCCGCGGCCTACCTGGCCGCCATCCTCGAGCACGGCGACAAGCCGTTCGACGAGGAGTGGATGCGGCAGACGTTCGACCGCTACTGGAACACGGCCCAGCACGTGACCAAGTGGACGAACGCCATGCTGGCCCCGCCGCCGGAGCACATCCTCAACCTGATCGGCGCCGCCGGTCAGCTCCAGCCGGTCGCCGACCGTTTCGCCAACGCCTTCAACGACCCGGCCGACTTCGAGAACTTCTTCTACGAGCCGGCCAAGACCGAGGCCTACCTGGCCGAGGTCGCAGGGGGACCGGCCGCGTAGTAGCCCGCGTCCGAACCGCGCAGGGCACTCTCGGGAAGCCTCGGCGGCACATAGCGCCGCAGGGGCTTCCCGCCCGGGTCGGGCCGCACCGCCCCCAGCACCGGGTTGGACGCGACCGGCGACACCTTCACCCTGGCGCCGGGCCTGGGCGCCTGCACCACCATGCCGCCGCCGAGGTAGAGGGCGACGTGCGTGGCTCCGGGGAAGTAGACGACCAGGTCGCCGGGGCGCAGGTCCTTCAGCGGCACCCGCTTCAGCCGGGCCCACTGCGCCTGGCTGGTCCGCGGGATCGGTGTCCCGGCCTGCTCCCAGGCCCGCGAGGTCAGCCCCGAGCAGTCGTACGCGTCCGGGCCCTCGGCCCCCCACACGTACGGCTTGCCCAGCTGCCCCACCGCGTAGCTCACCGCCTTCTCGCCCTGCTCGCTCGGCGGTCTGCCGGCGACGAGCGCCCCGGCGGCCAGCAGTTCCCGCTGCGCCTCGCTGATCCCGCTCTTCCCGCCCTGCTCGGCCGTGGTGAGCGCCGCCAGCTGCCGGGCGCTGAGCGAGGCGAGCAGCTTCTCCACCTCCAGCAGTCGCTTGCGCACCTCGTCGCGGGCCCGCTGCTGTTTGCGGACGAGGATCAGCTGCGCGTCGTACGCCGTGCGCGCCGCACGGGCGAGCTCGGAGGCCTTCCGCTCGCTCGCGGCCAGCCGCCCCACCGTCTCGGCCCGCTCCCGGGACAGCCGCCCGAGCGTCTGCCCCGCCTCCAGCGCGTGCTGCGGATCGCGCGCCAGCAGCAGCCGCAGGTAGGGGGAGAAGTCGCTGCTGCCCTGGTACTGGAGCCGGGCGAGCCGTCCCGCATCCCCCATGCTGCCGCGCAGCGCGGACCGGGCCCGGGCGAGGTCGGCGTCCAGCCGCTCGACGACGACCCGCTGCTTCTTCAGCCGGGAGGCAAGGGTGTTGTAGGTCGTGGCGGCCCCCACGGCCTGCCGGTACAGCTTCTGAAAGTCGGTCAGCAGGGCGGCGGTGGACCGGTGTCCGGGCCGGCCGCTCTGTGCTGTCTTTGCTGTCTGTGCGCTCTGTCCCGGTTGCCCTGGTTTCCCTGACTGCCCGGACGGTCCCGGCTGCCCTTGTTGTCCGGGCCGGCCGGACGGGCCGGGTTCTCGGAGCGGTCCGGCAGGCCCATAGGGCCAGGGTTGCGACGGCTGCGCCTGCAACAGCGGCTGTGCTTGTGCTTGTGGCTGTGGCTGTGGCTGTGGTTGTCGCAGCGGCTGCGGTACGGCCGTGGCGGCCGTCGGAGCGAGAGCGGCCTGCGCCGCCACCGCCGCCGTGCACACCAGTCGCAGCACCCGTCCTGACACGTCATCACCTCCGGTGCGGGGGCGGCCTCTCCGCTCCCCACCCGTGAGGATTCGACCGATGAACCGACGATGTGGGTCAGGTCTGCGCCATGCGGCGCACCGCGATCACCCGTCCGTGTCACCCGGCTTGCTCTGCGGGCCGGTTCGGGGCGCCGGCCTGGACCACGGCCATTTCAGCCGGGGCCCGGACTCCCCCTCGGGGTCGAACTCGTACTTCCACCCGCGCGTCAGCCCCAGCCTCTTGCCGTACGCCCGCGGTACCCGGCGGTACACGAGCACGATCGGCGGCCCGCCCGCCGCGTCCGGCACCGGGATGCGATACGTCTTCGGGGGGTTCCCGGTGGGTCCCACCAGCACGGGCAGCACCCGCCCGTCCATGGGCCCGCCCTCGAACGGGGTGTCTTCGCTCTTCACACCACCAGTGTCAGTCATCCGCCGACGCGAGCGCCCGCACCAGCGCGGCGGTCTGCGGGTCCCGGGCGGCGGTGACGTTCAGGACGGCCGCGAACTGCTCGACCAGCCAGTCCCGCAGCTCCTCGGCGGGCGGCTGTTTTCCCTCGTCGAGCCAGATCAGGGAGGCGGCCTCCACGGCCGTGATCCACACCCGGACGGTCATCCGCAGCCTCGGTCCGGGGTCCGTGACCTCCAGGTGGCTGAGGATGTGCTCGGCGGCGGCCCGGCGCACACCGTCCACGATGGCGGTCGTCCGGGACGTCTCCACCACGCTGCCGCCCTGGAGCAGCGCGGTGAAGCCGGCGTCGTGCGAGTCCACGAAGCGGAGATAGCGGTCCAGGGCGCGGGCGAGGCGGGGCAGCAGCGGGCCCTCGCGCGGCTCGTCGAAGCAGTGCCGCAGCTCCTCGGCGGCGGAGCGCAGGGCCGCCTCGTACAGCTGCTGCTTGCCGCCGGGGAAGTACCGGTACACCAGCGGGCGCGACACCCCCGCCGCCTCCGCCACGTCGTCCAGCGACACGTCCTCGGGCGCCCGGTGCGCGAAGAGGGACAGCGCCGCGTCGAGCAGCTGAGCACGCCGCTCCTCGACGCTGAGGCGGCGGTAGGCGGGGGTGGACGCGGCAGGGCTCATGACGGGCAGCGTAATCGCTGACCGGCGTCTCCAGCCGGGCGTCCCGGCCCCGCGGTCACGCCACCGCTCGCCGCTCATGACCTGCGCGGTCCGGGACGGCCGGGTAAGGGCCTGCCCGGCGGACCCTGGCGCGGACGCGGGGTCCGGCACGCACTCACCCGCTGCCGTAAGGGCGTTGGGGGCCCGGCGGCGTGGTCGTCACCCGCCGGCTCCCCCACGCTCGAACGAGCTCGCCCGGGAGCACCCCATCGCCTCGGCTCCCTTCCTCCGCCTTGCAGCCGCACGCACCGGGCCCTGCTCACCCGAGTCCACCGGCGCCGCCATTCACCCGCACCTTGCTCCGCCGGACAGGCCCTACGCCAGCAGCCCCGACGACCGCCACAGCTGCCGTCCGACACCCCGCAGCACGCCGATGTCGTCCAGGAAGTCCGTCAGCCGCTTGGCGCCCGTCTGCATGACCTCGCGCCGGTGCCCGCTCGCCTTCACCTGGGCCAAGGCCTCCCGCTTGTCGAGCCCCACGTTCGTGTAGACCTCGGGGTTGATGAAGGCCACCGAGAACACCCGTGCGAACTCGCCGGAGGTCACCCGGGTGAACTCCTTCGACCACCTCGGGGCGGTCAGCATCTGCCGGCGCAGCTCCTCGCGGGCGTAGCGCACGTGCCGGGCCTCCTCCACGACATGGATGCGGGTGACCCCGCGGATCAGCGGCTGCACCCGCTCGTCCGGGAACGTCAGCCGCTGCATCCAGTCCAGGACCTCCTCGCCGAGCAGGGTGGCGGTGAAGGAGCCGGGAGTGGTGGAGATCGTCTTGAAGAGCCGGCCGAGGTTCTGGTGGACGCGGCTGACCGGGTACCAGGGCGTGCCGCCGCGCGCTATCACGCGGGCGAACATCTTCGAGTGCCGGCACTCGTCCTCGATCTCGGTGAGGGCGTAGCGCACGTGCGCGCTCGTGGCGGCCTTGTCGTAGATGTGCCGCACCAGCAGCTGCATCAGGATCAGCTCGAACCAGATGCCGAGCGAGGCGAGCGCGGCGGCCTCGTGCTGGGAGAGCGCGATCCGCTGTTCCTCGCTCATCCGCTTCCACAGCGGTGTGTCGTACAGGGACACCAGCTCCGGCGGCCAGAACCACTTGCCCTCCTCGAAGGGCGCGTCCCAGTCCAGCTCATTGTCCGGGTCGAAGGAGTGCTTGGCGGAGGAGTCGAGCAGCCGCTCGGCGACCTGCTCGCGGTCCTTGAGCAGACCGAGCGCGTCGCGCAGTCCGGCGAGCGCGTCGGCTTCCGTCACGGTCGTCATGGCTGTCCCACCTCGTCGTACGGGATCGTGGCTGGAATGGCTGGTTACTCGCGGGTCAGATCACCCGCCTCTTATAAGACTGCCTGTCAGCAAGCCCGTCAATCCCTCGCACACGACTTGTTGACTCGGCGTCTACGTGTGAGCCTGCGAGGTATGCCGACCTACGACCTGTACGCCAGGGACCCCGGAGACGCGCACTGGCAGGTGCCCGCGAGCGGGGAGGCCCGCTTCAGTTGGGAGTACGACGACGGCCGTGACCGGCTGCTCGCCCTGTACCAGAAGGGCAAGGACAAGCAGTGGGACGGGCAGAGACGTATCGACTGGGACCTGGAGGTCGACCCCCACGACCCGCTCGGCACGCCCGAGGAGGCGATGACCCTCTACGGCACCCCGTACTGGGCGAAGATGACCGACCAGGACAAGGGCGAGCTGCGGCAGCACTTCGCGTCCTGGCAGTTCAGCCAGTTCCTGCACGGCGAGCAGGGCGCGATGATCTGCGCCGCGCGGATCGTGGAGTCCGTCCCCGACCTGGACGCCAAGTTCTACTCGGCGACCCAGACCATGGACGAGGCCCGGCACGCCGAGATCTACGGCCGCTTCCTGCACGAGAAGATCGGGATGGTCTACCCGATCAACGACAACCTCCAGTCCCTGCTCGGCGACACCCTGCGCGACAGCCGCTGGGACATGCCCTACCTGGGCATGCAGGTCCTCATCGAGGGCCTGGCCCTCGCGGCCTTCGGCATGATCAGGGACACCACGGACAAGCCCCTGCCCAAGCAGATCCTCGCCTACGTCATGCAGGACGAGGCCCGGCACGTGGCCTTCGGCCGCATGGCCCTGCGCGACTACTACAAGCAGCTCACCGACGCCGAACTGCGCGAACGCGAGGAGTTCGTCATCGAGGGCTGCTACCTGATGCGCGACCGCCTGCGCGGTGTGGAGGTCCTGGAGAACTTCGGCATTCCGAAGGCCGAGGCCGAACAGCTCAGCGAGCGCTCCGAGTTCCTCCAGCTCTTCCGCCGGCTGCTGTTCAGCCGCATCGTCCCCTGCGTGAAGGACATCGGCCTGTGGGGCAAGCGCCTCCAGGAGGCCTACGTCGACATGGGCGTCTTCGAACTGGGCGACTCCAACCTGGACCTGCTCATGGCCCAGGACGAGGAGATCGCCGAACAACTCGACGCCGAGCGCTTCGCGGCGGAGGAGAAGGCACGGGTGGCGGAGGTGGAGCAGGCCATCGAGGAGGGCCAAGGTCTCGCCCGGTGACCAGGCCGGCGGAGGGGTCGGGCCGGTGCCGGAGGTCAGGCGGGCACAGGAGTCAGCCCGCCGGAGACGAGTGCAGCACCGCCTCCATCACCGCCTTCGCGATCGGTGCCGCCGTGCCGCCACCGCTGATGTCGCCGCGCCGCGCCGACGCGTCCTCCACCACCACTGCGACCGCGACCCGCGGATCCATGTCCTTGTCGCCCTGCGCCCAGGAGATGAACCAGGCGTACGGAGTGCCCTGGTTGCCGATGCCGTGCTGCGCGGTGCCGGTCTTGCCGCCCACCGTGGCGCCCGGGATCGCGGCGTTGCGGCCGGTGCCCTCCTCCACCACGTCCGTCATCAGCTCCCGCAGCCGCGCCGCCGTCGTCGGCCGCATCACCTGCCGCGACGGCCGTGAACCGGCCGTCGACACCGTGCTCCCGCCGCTGCGCGTGGTCCGCTCCACGAGATACGGCGAGCGCACCTGCCCCCCGTTGGCCACCGCCGCCGCCACCATCGCCATCTGCAACGGCGTGGCCCGCGTGTTGTACTGCCCGATCGACGACAGCGCCCGCTGCGCCCGGTCCTCGGGCGCGTCGAACGTGCTCGGCACCACCGAGAAGGGGATCCTCAGCGTGGGGTCGCCGAAGCCGAAGCTCCGCGCGGCCGCCCGCATGGCGGCCGCGCCCACGTCCACGCCCAGCTTGGCGAACACGGTGTTGCACGACCACTCGAAGGCGAAGCGCAGTGAGGCGTCCTGGCAGCCCTCGCCCTCGTTGACCAGCCTCACGATGCTGCCGGGCAGCGGGTAAGGGTCCGGCGAGTCGGTCGGCGCGTCGAGATCCCGCACCACGCCCGCATCCAGCGCCGCCGCCGCGGTGATCACCTTGAACGTCGAGCCCGGCGGATACGTCTGCCGCACCGCACGGTTCAGCATCGGCTTCTTCGCGTCGCCGTTCAGCCGCGCCCAGGCCGCCGCCACCGCCGGCCCGTTCCCGGACAGCTCCGCCGGGTCGTACGACGGCGTGGACACCAGCGCCAGGACCCGGCCCGTCGTCGGCTCGATCGCCACCACCGCGCCCTTGCGCGTGCCCAGCCCGTCGAACGCCGCCCGCTGGGCGGCCGGGTTCAGCGTCGTCACCACGTTGCCGCCCGGGCTCTGCACCCGCGTGAAGCCGTTCCACAGCGGGAACCCGGCCAGCATCGGGTCCGTCCCCGACAGCAACTCGTCCTCGGAGTGCTCAAGGAACGTCGTCCCGTACCGCTGGGAGGCGAACCCGGTGACCGGGGCGTACAACGGGCCGTCCGTGTAGGTGCGTTCGTAGCGCAGCTGCTCGCCGGTGTCCCGGGACCCCGTGACCGCCCGGCCGCCGACCAGGATGGCGCCGCGCGGCTGCTCGTAACGGGCGATGGTGGGGCGCCGGTTGGCCGGGTTGACGCCGTACGAGGGAGCCTGGAGGACCTGGAGCCAGGCCGTGTTCACCAGCAGCGCCACCAGCAGCAGCACACAGAAGGCGGCGGCGTGCTGGATGTACCGGGTCACCGGGCCGCCTCCCCGGGCGACCGCCCGCGGCTCACGGGGCCACCTTCCCGTCGTACTGCCGCCGTGCCACATGGCTCACCCGGATCAGCAGCGCCACGATCATCCAGTTGGTGACGACCGACGAGCCGCCCTGCGCCAGGAACGGCATCGCCATGCCTGTCAGCGGGATCAGCCCGGTCACCCCGCCCGCGATCACGAACACCTGGAGCGCCACGATCGAGGCGAGCCCGACCGCGAGAAGCCGCCCGAACGGGTCGCGCAGCGCGAGGCCCGCCCGGTAGCCGCGCTCGACGAGCAGCGCGTACAGCAGGAAGACCGCGGACAGGCCGGCCAGCCCCAGCTCCTCCCCGGCGGTGGCCAGGATGAAGTCCGACTTGGCCGCGAAACCGACCAGGATCGAGTGGCCGAGGCCCAGCCCGCGGCCGAGCACTCCGCCCGCCGCGAACGAGAACAGCGACTGGGCCACCTGCCCCGGCCCCCGCCCGGCCTCGATGGACGCGAACGGATGCACCCACTCCGCGACCCGGCTGTGCACATGCGGTTCCAGCCAGCCGACGGCGACCGCCCCGGCCGCCGCGAGCATCAGCCCGATCGCGATCCAGCCGGTGCGGCCGGTGGCGACGTACAGCATGACGACGAACAGCCCGAAGAACAGCATTGACGTCCCGAGGTCCCGCTCCAGCACCAGCACGCCCACGCTCAGCAGCCAGATCGCGACCACCGGCCCGAGCACCCGCCCCGGCGGCAGCCGCGGCCACCACCTCCTGCCGCCCGTGTACGTCAGCGCGCCGCGGTTCGCGGCCAGGTACGCGGCGAAGAACACCGCCAGCAGCACCTTGGCGAACTCGCCCGGCTGGATGGAGAACCCGCCGACCCGGATCCAGATACGCGCGCCGTTCAGGGGAGGGAAGAGGATGGGCAGCGTGAGCAGGACGAGCGCGGCGACCACACTGACGTAGGAGTAGCGCTGGAGCCACCGGTAGTCGCGCAGCACCAGCACCACCAGGGTGAACAGGGCCACGCCCAGGGTGGACCACACCAGCTGGGCGGGCGCGGCCTCCTCGCCCGGCGTCTCCAGGTCGAGCCGGTAGATCAGCACCAGACCGAGCCCGTTGAGCAGCACGCCGATGGGCAGCAGCAGCGGGTCGGCGTACGGCGCCCGCAGGCGCACCGCGGTGTGCGCGAGCAGCGCCAGCACGCCGAGCCCGGCGCCGTAGCCGGCGGCGCCGGGCGGGATTGTGCCGTGCTTCGCGAGGCCGACGGCGCAGTAGCCGTACACGGACAGCAGGACGGCGAGGACGATGAGGGAGAGTTCGACGCCGCGGCGCCGGGGGAGACGGACGGCGGCGGTCGGTGCGGAGGGGGGTGGTGCGGAGGGGGGTGGCGCTGCCGCGGTGGGTCCGGCCTTGGTCATGTCGGGAACTTACCCAAAACCGGCATCTCGGCCGCCGCGAGGGCCGATGCCAGCGTGGCGCGTCAGCAGCAGCGTGGCGTCAGCACCAGCGTGGAGCGGGTCCGATGTTGTCGATGTAGCGGGCCGTGCCCCAGCTCCAGGCGCCGTCGGCGAGCAGGTACCACAAGGGGTTGCCGTTCACGTCCTGCCCGGGCGTCTTGCAGTGGATCCAGACGACCTCCCCCTTCCGGGCCACCCGCACGACCGGGCTGCCGCGGTCCGGCCGGGCGTGCAGGGCCAGGCCGCCGCGGGCCGTGACCACGCCCCGGTAGAAGCGGGGGCCGTTGTCGGAGCCGCCGGCGGGGCCGTCGCTCGTGGGCTGGGTGGTCGTGGGCCGGGTGGTCGTGGGCCGGGTGGTCGTGTCCCCGGGGGTGGCGGGGCTCGGGGCGCTCGTCCCGGCGGTCGGTGTGGTGGTTCCCGGGGTGGCGGTCGCGGAGGGGGCGGGGGCGTCGCCCGCGCCGTCGGTGCCGACGGCGCGCGTGACGGCGGCCGCGGTCAACAGCGCCCCGGCGGCGGTCACCACGGCCAGCCGGATGAGGAGGAAGCGAAGGGGCAGGGGCGGCATGGGAACCTCCGGCTGAGGTGGTGAGGGGTGTGGAGGGCTCGCGGTGAGCTGGGGGTGAGCCCTGGTGGGCAAATCTGACTAACTGCCACATTAGGAGCGTCGCTCGCCGTACGCCCGCCTCACTGCGCCATCGGGGAGAGCGTCACCTGATGAGGCGTCAGGCAAATGCGAGGGGGCCGGGGTCGGTCGTCAGGAGGGGCCTGTGTCCCCGGCCGCGGGCGCCTCCGGCGGGTTCTGAGGCAGCGTCAGGGTCGCCACCGCGCCGCCGTCCGGAGCGTTGCCGAACTCCAGCCGGGCGCCCAGCACCTCCGCCTGCCCCAGTGCGATGGTCAGACCGAGGCCGTGTCCGGTCGCCCCGCCCTCCGTGCGGAAGCGCTGCGGACCGTGCTCCAGGAGGTACTCCGGATAGCCCTCGCCGTGGTCCCGCACGCTGACGACCGGCCCCTCCACGGTCACCACGACCGGCGGCCTCCCGTGCTTGTGCGCGTTGGCCACCAGGTTGCCGAGCACCCGCTCCAGCCGCCGCCGGTCGGTCTCCACGTACACGTCGCGTACGACCGTGATCCGGGTGTCGGTCTCCGCGGCTCCTCCGTCCGTAGCCGCACCTGCTCCTGCGTCCGTGCCTGCGGTCGCGGTCCCTGCCGCGCCCGCCGCTCCGGTGGCCCCTGCCGCGCCGGCCGCTCCCGTGGCCCCTGCCGTGCCCGCCGCGGCCGTGACCCCTGCCGCGCGCACCGCCCTGACCGCCCGTTCCGCCACCGCGCTCAGGTGCTCGCCGTCGAGGTCCAGCCGCTCCCGCCCGGTGTCCAGCCGGGAGATCTCCAGCAGGTCCTCGGTGAGGGTGCGCAGCGCGGCCACCCGGTCGCGGACCAGTTCCGTCGGGCGGCCCGGCGGCAGCAGTTCGGCCGCTGCGTGCAGCCCGGTCAGCGGGGTGCGCAGCTCGTGCGCCACGTCCGCGGTGAACCGCTGCTCGGCCAGGAGCTTGCCCTGCAGCGACGCCGCCATCGAGTCCAGCGCGGCGGCCACCGCGGCCACCTCGTCCTGGGGGCGCGAGGCGTCCCGGGCCAGCGGGTCGTCGACGCGCGCGTCCAGATCGCCCGCGCTGATCCGCCGGGCCACCCGCGCCGTCGCGTGCAGCCGCCGTGACACCCGGGTCACCGCGAACGCGCCCACCAGCAGCGTCGCCCCGATCGCCAGCCCGGACGACCACAGGATCGCGTTGTCCAGCCCGGCGATGGTGCGGGCCTGCTGCGAGTAGTCGACCTCGACGGCCAGTGTCCGCCCGTGGTCGGCGGGTCCGGCCGCCCACATCGTGGGCCGGCCGTGGTGCCGGTCCACCATCGTGCCGCGCTCGCCGCGCGCCGCCAGCCGCCTCAGCGAGGGAGGCAGCCCCTCGGGGTCGACGCCCGCGCCCGGCAGCAGTGTGTCCCCGGACTCGAACGCGCTCGTGGCGTCCTTCAGCCGGGACAGCGCCAGCTCCCGCGCCTGTCCGACGGTCTGGTCGGTCACCGAGACGTGCACCAGGACACCGAGCAGCGCGGCGAGCGCGCAGCACATCACCGTGATGAAGGCCGCGGACTTTGCGGCGAGGGTCCCGGTCCACCGGGGGAGCGCCACCCTCATCGCCCACTCGCGGAAGGGGTGGCGGAGGGGGCGGGCGAGCCGGGGGTCGGGGAGGCGGCCGAGGCGGTGAGGCCGGGGGTCGGCGTCGGCCGGGGGACGGGGGAGCGCGACGCGGTGGCCGCCGGGGTGTGCGCACGGGTGGGCTTGTGCCGGCCGGTGCGCAGGAACTCGTCCCGGGAGAACACCATCGCCCGCTGCTCCGGGTCCCAGGACCAGGTCGTGCGGTACTCGTACCCGGAGATCCCGGCCGGCGAGCGGATGATCACGGCCCGCCCGGCCAGCTCCACGCCGATCACCGCGTCGTCGTTGGCGAAGACCTGCACGAGCCGGTGTCCTTCGAAGGTGTAGACGCGCACGGCCGTCTGGTTGGTGGGATACAGCCGGAAACCCAGCGTCATGTCGTCGCGCCCGTCACCCGTGAGATCACGGTAGTACGGCCGCATGACGGGACACCGCTCGCCCTGCTTCCCGCCCTCGCCGCAGTCCGCCAGCCGGACGGCCGTCTCGCCGTACGGAGCCTTCGCGGCCGTGTAGTCGTCCGGGTGCGCGGCGACCTCCGCCCGTACGACGGCCGCCGGATCGACCTTGCGGATGTCGTCGCCGGGTGCCGTGACGCCCTTCACCGTCTCGATCTGCACCTCGTCGTACGGCCACGCGGGGCTGGCGGCCGGGCGCAGCGAGGGCCACAGCCGGGCCGGGCTGATCGCGGTCGGCGTGGCACCCGCGCCCCGCAGGCCGCCGGCGTCACCGCAGCCCGCCGCCGTGGCCAGCAGCAGCGCGACCAGGGCGGTGACGAGGGCGGGACGTCTGCGGAACACTGCTCTTCGATGTCTCCGGTGCGTGAGGGCGGGCTGGTCGGGGGGCTGGACGAGGCGGGCCGGCCCAGGCGGGCGGGATGAGGCGCGCTGGTTCAGGCGGGCGGGATGAGGCGCGCTGGTTCAGGCGGGTTGGGCTGAGGCGGGCTGGTTCAGGCGGGCTGGGCTGAGGCGGGCTGGAGGGATCGGATCAGGGGGCCGGCCCGGCGGACGGGGGCCGGACCGAGCGTCGTACACCTTATTTGTTTTGTACGGAAGTCCTTTTTGTTCGGTGGGCTTTCTTGTCCAGCGGCTCATCTCCCCGCCGGAGACGGCCGTGAAGCGCCGGTGAGGCGGGGCTGCGCAGAGCGTACGCACCGAAGGTAAAACGATTGTTCGGCGGACCGTCCCTGTTCCACGGTGTTGCTCGGCGTTGCCCCGGCTTCTTGCCGCGGGAGCGCCACACCTGTTCCATGGTCATAGGGGTGATGGTGCATGAGCGGACCACGTCGACAGCCCGGCCGCCCCGGCCCTGGCCGTCTGCGCGTCATACCGAGCTGGAGCCACGGACAGGAGCGGCTCTACGTCTGCCGTCCCGACGGGAGGAACATCGCCTGGTACGACCGGGAGGCCGCCCGCGTCCACCTGCTCAGCACGGACGAGGAGGAGAACGTACTGGACGCCCTGGGCCCGTATCTGACGGGCCAGGTCGCGGTGGGCCCGCCCCCCGTACCGACGGCCGCCGAACTCGCCCGGCTCAGCCTGCACCCCGACGACGACCTCGCCCCGAACCGTCCCGGCGAGGCCCTGCTGACAGCCCTGGACCGGGAACCCGGCCACGGTCCCGCCCACCTCCTGCGCCCCGATCCACGCCGCCGGGCGCTCACCGCCGAGCAGACGGTCGGTGACGCCCTCGACAGTTTGGACGGCGCCGGCTGGCGCACCCTGCACTCGATACCCCTGCCCGGCGGCGACCGCATCCACCACCTGGTGATCGGGCCCGGCGGACTGTTCGCCGTCCGCTCCGTGCACGCCCGCAAGCAGCGGGTACGGATCGACGACCCGATGGTCACGCTGGGCCGCCACGAGCCGGAGCCCCTGCTCCGCGGCGCCCGTGCCGCCGCCGACCGCGCCTCCTACGCCCTCACCGCCGAGGTCCACCCTCTCCTCGTCCTCACGACCCCGGCCGACCTGCGCCTCACGGCCCCACCGAGAGACGTCCGCATCCTCGACGACCAGAGCCTTACCAGCCTGGCAAGCCTGGGCGGCGTCCTCAAACCGGCGGATGTGGAGGCCCTCCACTCGATGGCGAGGGACAGACACACGTGGGGGCGGGTGTAGGCGCGGCGGCTCACGACCCCGCTCACGGCAACTCCGCCGCACGCTCCACATCCAGCAGCGGCGCCAGCAGATCCCCGTACCGCTCCACCCGCCCCACGACGTCCGAGGCCCGGAACCCGAGCCCTCCAGCCCCCCGGCACTCGGCGACCTCCTCCCACGACACCGGCGCCGACACCATCGGCACCTCCCGCGCCCGCAACGTATAAGGCGCCGCGGTCGTCTTCCGCGCCGCGTTCTGGCTCCAGTCGACGAACACCTTCCCCGGCCGCAGACTCCGCGTCATCCGGTGCAGCACCAACCGCGGCATGGCCTTCTCGGCCTCCACGGCCAGCCCCTTCGCGTACTCGGAGGTCCGCTCGCTGGACGATCCGCGCACGGCGGCCAGCAGGTGCAGCCCCTTCGAGCCGGAGGTCTTGGCGTACGCCTCGACCCCGTCCGCCGCCAGCCGCTCCCGCAGCCACAACGCCACCCGGCAGCAGTCCACCACGGTCGCCGGCGGCCCCGGATCGAGATCGAACACCAGACGATCGGCCTCGCCCGGGTCCCCGATCAGCCACTGCGGGGTGTGGAACTCGGTCACCAGATTGGCCGCCCACATCAGGCTCGCGAGATCCTGCACCAGGACCATCCGCGCCGGCCCCTCCGACCGGGGCACCTCCGCGGTCGTCACCCACTCGGGCGTACCCGGCGGCACGTTCTTGACGAAGAAGACCTGTCCGTCCGGGCCGTCCGGATACCGCAGGAAGGACAGCGGCCGGTCCCGCAGATGGGGGAGCAGCACCTCGGCGATCGTCGCGTAGTAGTGCAGCACCTCGGCCTTGGTGAATCCGGTCGCGGGATACAGCACCTTCTCCAGGTTGCTGAGCGCGAGCCGTCGCCCCTCCACCTCTGTGATCGGCGCCATACGATAAGAAAACCACGGAATTCACCGCAAACCGCCCCAACCCGTCCCATACCGATCCGGAAGGTGCTGCACGTGCGATCCATTTGGAACGGCGCCATCTCGTTCGGCCTGGTCAGCATCCCGATCAAGCTGGTGAACGCCACCGAGAGCCACACCATCTCCTTCCGCCAGATCCACACCGAGGACGGTGGCCGCATCCGCTACCGCAAGGTGTGCGAACTGGAGGACCGTGAGGTCGCGCAGTCGGAGATCGGCAAGGGCTACCAGGACGCGGACGGCACGATCATCCCGATCACCGACGAGGACCTGGCCCATCTGCCGATTCCGACCGCGCGGACGATCGACATCGTGGCCTTCGTCCCGGCGGACCGGATCGACCCGCTCCAGATGGAGAACGCCTACTACCTGGCCGCCGGCGGCGCCCCTGCGGCCAAGCCGTACACCCTGCTGCGGGAGGCGCTCAAACGCAGCCGGAAGGTGGCGATCGCCAAGTTCGCGCTGCGGGGCCGTGAGCGCCTGGGGATGCTGCGCGTGGTGGACGACGTCATCGCCATGCACGGCCTGCTCTGGCCGGACGAGATCCGCGCCCCCCAGGGTGTGGCCCCGGAGGTCGACGTCACGGTCCGCGACAAGGAACTGGATCTCGCCGACGCCCTGATGGACACGCTCGGCGAGGTGGACCTGGCGGATCTGCACGACGAGTACCGCGAGGCCCTGGAGGAGGTCATCGCGGCCAAGGCCGCCGGCGAGGCACCCCCGGAGACCCCCGAGCCGGCCCCCGGCGGCAAGGTCCTCGACCTGATGGCCGCCCTGGAGAAGAGCGTCCGGGCGGCCAAGGAGTCGAGGGGAGAGGACGTGGGAGAGGCGGAGGAAGCCGCCGGGGGCGGGGAGGAGGCCGCGGAGGCCGAGGTCAGACACCTCCCGCGCCGCAAGACCACCCGCGCCGCCTCCGAGAAGGCGGCCGCGAAGAAGCAGGCGGCCCCCTCGGCCAAGAAGACGGCGGCCAAGAAGACGGCGGCCAAGAAGACAGCGTCCTCGACGAAGAAGTCGGCATCCAAGTCGGCCCAGCAGCCGAAGAAGACGGCGGCGACCACCAAGTCCACGGCGAAGAAGCCCCCGGCGAAGAAGGCCGCGGCACGCAAGCGCACAGCGTGACCCACCGCCGCTCGCCCCCGTCGCCCCGCCCCTATGCCACGCGGCGCAGGGCCAGTACGGCGTTGTGGCCGCCGAAGCCGAAGGAGTTGCTGAGGACGAGGTCGCCGTCGGCCGGCAGCGTGCGCGGCGCGCCGGTCACCACGTCGAGCCCGATCTCCTCGTCGAGCTCCTCGCACCCGAGGGTCGGCGGGACGAGGCGGTTGTGCAGGGTGAGCACGGCGGCGACGGCCTCGACACCGCCGGCGGCCCCCTGGAGATGCCCGAGGTTCCCCTTGAGCGCGGTGACGGGGACCCCGCCACTCGCACTCGCACCCGCGGCCCCGCCCTCGCCGAGCACGGCCCGCAGGGCGCCGGCCTCGGCGAGGTCGCCCTCCACGGTGGCGGTGGCGTGCGCGTTCACGTGGACGACGTCGACGACGTGCCCACCGGCGTCCTGTACGGCCCGCCGCAGCGCGAGCGCGACGCCGTTGCCGGACGGATCTGGCGCGGCCATGTGGTGGGCGTCGGCGGACAGCCCCCACCCGGCGGCCTCGCAGTAGATCCGGGCGCCCCGGGCGCGGGCGTGCTCCTCGGCCTCGAGCACGAGCACCCCGGCGCCCTCCCCGTTGACGAACCCGGCCCGGTCCTTGGCGAAGGGCCGCGAGGGCGTGGCGCCGCCCTCCAGCCCCAGGTCGGACAGTGCCCGCATGGAGGCGAACGAGGCCATGATCGCCGGGGTGACCACCGCCTCGGCGCCCCCGGCCAGGGCGACGTCGACGCGGCCGTACCGTATGCGGTCGATGGCCTCGCCGATGGCCTCGGTGCCGGAGGCGCAGGCGCTGGTCACGGTGCGGGCCTCGCCGGTGATGTGCAGATCGAGGGAGACCTGGGAGGCGGCCTGTGACGGCACGGTCATGGGCGTGGTGAGCGGGGACACCCCGCGAGGCCCCTTGTCCCGCAGCTTCCGGTCCCCGCCGACGAGCACGGAGGCGTCGCCGAGGATGGCCCCGAGGCTGACCCCGACCCGCTCGGGGTCGAGCCCGCTCTCCCGGGTCCCACCCGTGGCGAACCCGGCGTCGCCCCAGGCCTCACGGGCGGCGACCACCGCGAACTGCGCGGCCCGGTTCATCCGCCGGGCGGCGGCCCGGGGCAGCAGCATGGCGGGGTCCACGGGCACGACCCCGGCGACCCGCACGGGCAGCTCCTGGAACTCCTCCCCCTCCAGCTCCCGTATGCCGTGGCGCCCGTCGAGCAGTCCCCGCCACAGCTCGTCCACGCCGACACCGAGCGGGGTGAGGGCCCCGAGCCCGGTCACGACGACCCGGCGCGGCCCGGCCCACGAGGGCTCGCGGGCCGGCCGCGAGTGGTGACGTACGACATACCCGGCCCGGTCGGCGTCGGCCGCCCACCCGCGTACGACGTCGTCGGACACGGTCTCGGCGGCCCGGTCGTCGAGATCCCGGTGCCAGATCCCCCACCGCCGCTCGTACGTCACCTCGACGCCCTCGGGGTCGACGGCCCGCAGCCGGGTGACCCGGTCCCCGTCCCGGAACTCGACGGCGTCCAGCCGGGGCGACGACACGGCCGGAACGGCGGCCTCGTCCACCCGCCGTCCGGCGACGACCACCTGCTGCTCCCGTGCCAGGACGGCCTCGCGGTCGATGCCCCCGAGGGGCGGCCGCAGCGTGACCCGGATCGTCCCCGGAGACTCGGGCAGGGTGTGCATCACGACACACCACTGCTGCCGCTCGACCTCTTCCTGCGACAGGGCGACCAGATCGCCGGGGACCACTTCGCCGGCGGTCACGGCGTGGGGATGGATGGGAGCTTTAGGCATCTCGGACGAATTGGGCATATCGGTACTGCTTCCTGTGACCCGAGGTGTCGTTCGGCGGACCATCCAGAGTGAAAGGGACAAACAGCCGAAAAACTATGGCGACAGACACAGGCCTCAAACTGGACGCCCGTACGGATACCCTCAATCCGCCTGAACAGCCGACCGGTTGACCGATTCACCGACATTCGGGTGTGCGGCAGGTCACGCACCTTCAGCGGCCGCGCGGGAGAGCACGGGGCCCTGCCGTACGACACGAGCCCGTGTCATGTGACTTACGGCACGTCAGTTGCCGCGCGCGACGGTCGCCCCTGTGAGCGAGATCTCGTGTGCACGGGGGCCCCCGGGGGCATCGCCGATGGGGTCCACAGGGAACGTCGTCAGGGGGACATGGCCCGCAGCAGTTCCGCCGTGGCGGTGTCGGCGGGGAAGAACGTCTCGATGGCGATCTCGTCCAGGGTCACGTCCCGGGGGAAACCGAAGACCGTGGTGGTGTAGAGGAGACTGAGGTCACCGTGGTCCGAGGAGAGCAGCAGGGGGACGGCCAGATCGCTGGTCACCGTCTCGTCGCCGCGGTCCCCGGGCATGGGGTAGGACGCGATCTCGGCCTCCAGGTCGGCCAGTCCCTCCACGGCGCTGCGGGCGAGTTGCCGTCGGATGCGGCGCAGGACGTGTGCGCGCCACTGGGTGAGGTTCCGGATCCGCCGGGACAGCCCGTCCGGGTGCAATGTGGCCCTGAGGACATTGACCGGAGGCGTACGCAGCGCGGGCGGGAGGTCCGCCAGAAACAGCATGGCGGCGCCGTTGGCGGTCAGCAGGTCCCACCGCGCGTTGACCGCGAGCGCCGGACTGGGCTCGTGGCCGGCGAGCACGGCGGCCACGGCGGAGCGGGCGGCGCCGAGATCGGCCAGCGGCCGTTCGCGGTGCACCGGCGCGAAACCCGCGGCCAGATACAGGGCGTTGCGGTCCCGCAACGGCACATCGAGTTCGTCGCACAGCCGCTCGATCATCTTCCGGCTCGGTGTGGCACGCCCGGTCTCGATGTAACTCAGATGCCGAGTCGAGAGGTTGGCGGCCAGCGCCACGTCCAGCTGCGAGCGGCGCCGCTGTTCCCGCCAGCGCCGTACCAGCAGCCCGACCGGTTCCGTGGTGACCATGCACCGAGGCTGACGGACCGCGTGCGCAACGGCAATAACCTCGCGGGTTATCGACACACGGCGGTCACGACGCGCAGTGTCTCGTGGTGCGGCCACGGCTGCACCACCGACGAGACGAACGGAGCCGACCATGACCGAGACCAGCACCGAGACCAAGACCGAGACCAGCACCGAGACCGAGACCAGCACCCAGACCGAGGCTGCCGACGCCACCACCGCACAGCACCGGGCGACCGTCGAGCACTACGTGCGCTTCTGGAACGCCGAGACCCCCGAGGAGCAGCAGCGCCTCGTGTCCGCGACCTTCACCGACGAGGTCCAGTACTACGCCCCGATCGGCATCCTCAGCGGCCCGCCCGCCCTGATCGGCTTCCACGACGAGTTCGCGCAGCACATGGGCAAGGTCGTCTTCCGACCCCGGCGGGAACCGGAGATCCACCACGGCCGTGCCCGCCTGATGTGGCGGATCGACACCCAGGACAAGACCCCGTTCGCCACCGGAACGGACATTCTGGTCTTCGCCCCCGACGGCCACATCACCACCATCACCACCTTCCTCGACCAGCCCCCGGAGGGCTTCGACCCGAACGCCCACCACCAGTGAGCCCGGCCGCCGGGGGCCCGGTCTGCCGAGTGCCGGCAGGTGACGGCACGTGAACCGACCGTGCTGCCCCGCGCGTTGATCGCGTGATCGCATTGTCAGTCCCCCCTGCCATGATCCGGCCATGCTCTACGACACCCTGGTGGCCGAATCCCGAAGGAACGACGCGCTCGACGACGTGAGGTCGGCCGCGCTCGACCGCGTCCGCCGGCTCGTCGACCTTCTGGATCGTCAGCGCACCGAGTTGCGGCGGTCCATGGGGCCCGAGCACCGGCGGTTCGAGGTGGCGCTCGCCGCGACCCGGGCCGAGATCGGCGAGCGGCTCGCGGCCTGCGCGGACGAGGAGGGCAGGGCCGCGGTCCTGTGCCTCATGCTGGCCGCCTGCTTCGACGACACGAGCTTTTGGCGATACGAAGCCGAGATCGCGTCGCTGATCTCACGGGTGCGCGGCTGGACACCCGACGAGGTCGCGGTGATGCTGCTCCGCGCCACCGAGTACGACATGGGCCACTGGTTCGCCAAGGCGCTGGCGATGGTGCTGAACGCCGCCGACCAGCTCGACGCCGACGGCCGCCGGGCGGTCATGCCCTGGCTGCGGCACGCGCACACGGAACTCATGAGCACCACCGTCGAGGCCCGCCTGCGCGCGTCACTCGTCCAGCGCCTGCGCACACTGCTCGCGAGCGTGGACGAGGCACACATCCCCGAGGGGCTGATCCCCGCCCACGCGCCCTGGGCCGCACCGCTGAGCGACCGTGCGAAGACCGCCCCGACGCGGGAACTCGCCGACTTCGTACGGCACCTGGCGAGCCTGTCGGGCCCGCGCCCCTCGCAGAGGTGGCGGCGGACGTGCCTCGAACTGGCGGACGCGGCCTCGGCGCGGGACCTCGTGGCCGACGTCCTGCGGGCGCTGGCCGAGGACGATCCGCTGTGCAGCAGGGGAAGCGGCGCGCACACCGGCTGGGTCGGCGGCGGATACCACTACCACTACGTCGTCCACCAGAACGACGGCGACCTGGCGCGCGGCATCGTCTGGGCGGCCGCGCTGACCGGCGGCCCGGCCGCGGTGCGGCACCTCGACACGCTCGCTCTGCGGACCGGCGGCCCCGGAACCGGCGTGACCGAGGACCTCAAGCTGGCGGGCGCGGCGATCAACGCGCTGGCCGGGACCGGCGATCCGGCCTCCCTTCAGGCCCTGTGGCGGCTGCGGTCGCGGATCAGGCAACGGGCTCTGCGCAAGCAGCTCGACACCGCGCTGGTGACGGCGGCCGGACAGCAGGGCATCACGGCGGAGCAGCTCGTCGAGCGCAGCGTGCCGGACCACGGCCTGGCGCCGGACCGCTCGCTGGAACGGGAGGTGGGCGGGCACCGGGTACGCGTGGCGATCGAGGACGCGACGACCGTACGGCTCACCTTCACGCGCCCCGACGGCGCGACCTCCCGCACGGCTCCGGCGGCAGTCAAGGACGGCTTCCCGGACGAGCTCAAGGAGTTGAAGGCCCTCGCCAAGGAAGTGCGGGGAACACTGTCGGCCGAGCGGGCCCGTATCGAGGCGCTGATGTCCGCCGGGCGCGAGTGGCTGTACGACGAATGGTGCCGCCACTACCGCGACCACCCGGTCACGGGTGTGCTCGTCCGCGGCCTGATCTGGGAGTTCCGGGGCGCCGAGGACGCCGACGGCGAGTGGCGTGCGGTGGCCCCGGCGGCCGAGCCGCCCGGCCGGCCCGAGCGGGTCCGGCTGTGGCATCCGATCCGGGCGTCGGCGCACGACATCAGGACGTGGCGGGAACGGCTCGTCGCCGACCGGCTGCGGCAGCCGTTCAAACAGGCCTTCCGGGAGATCTACCTGATCACCCCGGCGGAGGAGGCCACCGGCGTCTACTCCAACAGGTTCGCCGCCCACATCGTCCACTACCGGCAGCTCTACGCGCTGTTCAAGGAACGGGGCTGGCAGGCCAACTTCCTCGGCCGCCACGACGGCGGCCACGACGGCAGGGCGCGGGCCGAGTTCGGTGGCGGCGAGTGGCGGGCCTGCTTCCACCACGAGCCCGCCGCGGACGACGGCGGCTACGCGCCCGAGCACGCCGCGACGGACCAGGTCCGCTTCGAACGGCGAAACGGCCGGCGCTGGCGGGAGGTACCGCTGGCAGAGGTGCCCCCGCTGGTGTTCAGCGAGGCGATGCGGGACGTGGACCTCTTCGTCGGCGTGACCTCGATCGCCGCCGACCCCGACTGGACCGACCGGGGCGAGGACCGCTACACCGCGTACTGGCGGACCGCCACGTTCGGTGCGCTGACGGCGAGCGCCGAAGCCCGCCGCGAGGCGCTGGAACGGATCCTGCCGCGCCTGAGGATCGCCGACCGCTGCTCGCTCGACGGCCGCTTCCTGGTGGTCCGCGGCGACCTGGGCACGTACCGGATCCACCTCGGCTCGGCCAACATCCTGATGGAACCGGACGACGCCTACCTGTGCATCGTTCCGTCGCGCGGCAAGGGCGCCGGGAGGGGTGACGGAAAGGTGTTCCTGCCGTTCGAGGACGACAGGCTCTCCCTGATCCTCAGCAAGGCGTTCCTGCTGGCCGCCGACTCCAAGATCACCGACGAGACCATCCTCCGCCAGATCACCAGGGGTGCCCGATGAACCGCCTCGCCGCCCGGCTGATGCGCGCACTGACCGACCCGGACTTCACACTCGAGGGCGACGACGGGCACCCCGATCTGTCGCAGGTCTCCGACGAGGAACTCGGCAGCCTGCTCGTGGCGGCCTTGCGGGTCGACGCCTCGGCCCCCCACACGATGAGGACGGTCCGCTTCGCCGTCGAGCACGCGGCCCGGGAACGGCAACCGCGCTACACGCCCGAGGCATGCCTCCGGATGTTCGAGACGCTCGTCGAGAAGTGCCAGGAGCGCGGCTGGGCGGACCTCACCCTGGGTCTGCGCGCGCTGGAGCACTGCACGGGCCCGCGGCCCGACGTGTCCGGACCGGCCCGCACCCTGGTCCGGTTCCGACTGGAAGAGGACACCGTGCGCCAGCCGTACGCGCTGCTCGCGGTGGCGAGGCTCGCCGGCGCGGAGACACTGCGCGCGGCCGTGCACCGTCTCTCCCGTGACGTGGGCCCCATCGTCGCGGACGAGATCGCCGCCCTCGCCGGCCTCGCACCGGCCGAACAGGAGGCGTTGCTGTCCGAGATCGGCCAGGACCACAGGTACCTCCCGTCTCTCCCGCACACATGGCGCAGGTCCGCCGGCAACCCCGCTTACGTGGCGTTCGCCCGCCGCGCCCTGGAAGCGGCGGCCGACCGCACCGACGCGATCCGGGCGGGCAAGATCCCCTACCGGGCGGACAAGGCCTTCACGGACCGGGAGATCATCTCGCTCGGACAGGCCCTGCGGGTGGCGCTCCGGCGCGACGAACCCTGGCTGCCCCAGCTGTTCGACAGGCTGCTGCCCGGAGTCGCCCTCGCCCCGACGACGGCGAAGACCCTCCCGTCGCAGGCCCTGCTGTACGAGGTGGTCCGCGCCGCACAGGACGTCCCGACGCCCGAACTGGTGAGCGCGATCCGCACGGTGCGTCGGACCGTCCGGCACGCAGGGGTGCCCAAGCAGCTCGACAGGATGCTCAAGAAGGCCGACGCGGCCCTGGCCGAACGCGCCGACGTGGCACTGCGGCTGCCGAGACTGGAGTTCGGGACGGAATCCATCGGCGGTTCCGCCGCGGGTGGCGTGCTGCGCCGGACGGCCGGTGACTACCAGGCCGTCGTCACGGTCACCGAGACCGCCACGCTGACCTGGGAGAAGGACGGCCGCCCGCTGCGCAGCGTGCCGGCCCCGGTCCGCCGCGACCACCCGGCCCTGGTCAAGGAGCTGCGCGACCTGGTGAAACGGGTGAACGCCCATCTCGCCACCCTCGTACGCGCCTTGGAGGGCGGCTTCACCGTCGACGCCGTCCACCCCTACGGCCGGTGGCGCACCGAACTGGCCGAGCACCCCCTCGCCCGGACCCTCGTACGCCGGCTGATCTGGGAGATCGAGACCGTCCCTGGCCAGTGGCGCGCGGTACTGCCCGAGACGGACGAGCACCTTCCCGAGGCGCCCGACGACGCCTCCGTACGGCTCTGGCACCCGCTCCGCTCCGACCCCGGCGCCGTGCGGGCCTGGCGTGACCTGCTCATCGAACGGCGCATCCGCCAGCCCTTCAAGCAGGCGTTCCGCGAGATATACCTCCTCACCCCGGCCGAAGAGGAGACACGGACCTACTCCAACCGCTTCGCCGCGCACCTCGTCCACTACCGCAGGATGTTCGCCCTGTTCCGGGCCCGGGGATGGAAGAGCGGCCTGCTCGGCCCCTGGGACGACGGCGAGGCCGGCGAGGCGGAGCGCACGCTCGCGGCAGGGAAGTGGCGGGTCCGCTTCTTCCACAGCTGGGCCGACTGGGCGGGCAACGACGAACTGGCCTCCACCGACCAGGTGCGCTTCGACCGCCGGACAGAGGGCGCCTGGCGCGAGGCACCGCTCGCCGAGGTGCCCCCGCTGGTGTTCAGCGAGGCGATGCGCGACGTGGACCTCTTCGTCGGCGTCACCTCGATAGCCGCCGACCCCGACTGGACGGACAACGGCCCGGAGCGCACCTACTGGGAGCGGTCCGGCTTCGCCGAACTCACGGCGAGCGCCGAGGCACGCCGCGATGCCCTGGCACGGATCCTGCCGCGCCTGAAGATCGCCGACCGCTGCTCGCTCGACGGCCGCTTCCTGGTGGTGGCCGGGGACCTGCGCACGTACCGGATCCACCTGGGCTCGGCCAACATCCTGATGGAACCGGACGGCAGCTACCTGTGCATCGTCCCGGCACGGCGTCCGGGGGACGGCAAGGTGTTCCTGCCGTTCGAGGACGACAGACTGTCACTGATCCTCAGCAAGGCGTTCCTCCTCGCGGCCGACACCGAGATCACCGACGAGACCATCCTCATGCAGATCAAGCGAGGTGCCTGATGGCGACTGTGACCTTCCGCGACGAGACGGCGACGGGCAAAGCGCTCACCGAGTGGGAGGTCGCCGGCCTGCCCGACCGGATGACCGTACGGGAGCTGATCAGACTCCGGGTCCGCGAGGAGGTCGCCCGGCACAACGCCCGCCCGAGCGACCGCTTCAACGGCCTCGTCCGCCCCGACGACGCCGAGACGGAGCTGAACGGCTACCGGCTCCGCGAGACCCGCCGCATCGACTGGGAACGCCAGGCCGAGATCGCCCAACGCGCCTTCCTCTCCAACGGCTTCTTCGTCCTGGCCGGCGACCGCCAGGTCGAGGACCTCTACGAAGTCGTGGACCTCACGGCCGATCCCGACCTGGTCTTCATCAAGCTGGTCGCCCTGGTCGGAGGCTGAGGGACCGGCTGTCGGGGAGTCACGAACGCGGGTTGCCCCACGCGAAGAATTTTCGCGCGGGTGTCATCCGGGCGAGAACCGCAGGAGTTTGTAGGGGTGGAGAGGCGCCCTCCGTCCACCAGCCAGCCCGGACCCCGTGAGGGTCCGTCTTCCGCAAGGAGTTGCCCGTTCATGAAGTGGATGAAGTACGTGGCCGGCGCGGCCGTCACGGCCGCTGTGGCCGGGATGGCCACGGTGTCGTACGCCGCACCGGCGAAGGCACCGCACGCCGCGGTCACGAAGGTGGGCGCGGCGAAGATCGAGGCCGCTCCGGCCGCGAAGGCCCGGGCCGCCACGGCGATGAGGCCGGCGACGAAGAGCACCGC